>CAZZCS010000117.1:0-6632 GCA_964652645.1 uncultured Candidatus Cloacimonadota bacterium
AGTCGCACCCCCCGGCTCAGCAATGAAGCTCCAGCCAGTTGGTAGATTTGGAGGGGTCGCCAGATCGAAATCCTGAACGTAGGGCAAGCTATAAATTGTAGCATCAATAGCTGATCCACTGAGAGGAATCGTGTGTAGCAATCTCCCCAGATTGTCCTGAATGGAGACACTGGCCTGGTGTTCTCCAATCTCCATGGGACTATAAGCAACTGTGAAAAACGCTCTTTGACCGCTTTCCAGGCTGCAGGGGGGAGCAAAGGTTTCTGCCAGGGAGAAATCCTGGTGCCCCATGATCTGGATATCTTCCAGAATCAGGGTCCCCACTCCCGTATTGGTGATCTGGAAATTATGCTGTACCGATGTCCCAATTGCGATCTCTCCAAAGCTGTGCGAGGTGGGGTGAATCTGGAACTCAGGGACATCTGAACCAGTTTGGATATAGAGAGTGGTCTGGGGAAAAGTGCCAGACAATTGGGGGAATCCTGGCGTAGGGGGATTGGCAGGATCAAGCGCTTGATTGAAGCTCATGGCGGTTCGAGAGCGGTTGGTGCCTATGGTCTGACATTTGAACCGGTTTTGGGTGGAGTAATATTGAGTGTCCATAGGACGATGAACCAGTAGCACGAGATTATCTTCACTGTATGCAAAAGGACTATCAAACCATATAGTTATGAGGTTTTCTCCCTGTGGGAAATCCACTTCTCCATCAAACACCTGGGTCAGTTCCCCAGAAGGAATCCAGTCTGCGGATAGATTGGCAAGATTCGTGGTGCCCAGCCAGAGTCGAAAGTGCTGGCTCTCCAGGCTCGTCAGGAAATTGTTGTAAAACGTCAAGCCCATTATACTGCCCGTGGTATTGATCTCGGAGGCATAATATATAGTCTGGTAGAGGCTGGTATTGTAATTGAAATATAGGGGCAGATTGTGTAATTGATTCCCTGTTCCGATTGTTACTTCGATCCTGGTGCTGCTCTCCGCTGATATCAGCACCGGAAGAAGGATCACAAAAAGCACACACATCAAGTATTTGTTAATCCGCTTCATACCTTACTCCTGCGCCATCTTGAGTACTTTTTTTGACTGGCTTCGGATTCCATCTGAAACCCGAATCAGATAAAACCCATTTGGGACCCTGTTACCATTATCCTGTTCTGCCACCCAAACCAGAGCTATATCGCCAGATTTGGATGATCGTGCACTCCAGTTCCTGACCATTTGGCCTCTGAGGTTATAGATGGATATGTCGAGCAGTGCATCAGGGTTTGTCTTGATGGATATATTACACTGTTGATTCATGGGGTTTGGATAAGCTGTGATCTCATGGACAGGCACGGGAACATGGTCGCTTACCGTGGAAGTAACAGGGGCAAATTCTGCAAAAATATAGGGAGCCTGGCCGCTGTTTGAGGAGCGTATTGCCACGCAGTCATCCTTGTTGTCCCAATCTGAAATATACTGGAGAGAGAGCTTATACTGCGAGTATGGCCTGTTCTGTTCGATATCGTCGAGCAAAAGATGGGTGATATCCAATTGGTTCCAACCCAGAGTGACAGAGTTGGTCATCGTCAGAGGAGTATTCAGGGGAGGCGCCTCCAATGCGTATGGCCCCAAACTGGCTCCATAATCGATATGAGTAAGAAGACAGTCAGGGTTGATAATTCCATCCATGCCATTGATGATTGGGAGCACTTCGACGTAGTTACCAGGAATTGAGGCTGGAAGGCATAAACCCGCCAGTATGGCTATCAGCAGAGTTAATGTTTGTCTCATGCAAATCACACTCTCTTAAAGCTTTGCCTGCGGTCAAGCAATTTCTAATATTTCGAGAAGTAATTGACCTGTTGGTGATTGTTATTAAACTATTAGGCTTTGGATAGCAGCAGCTCCAAACAGAGATTCGCCTGCATATTGGATACCAGCGCCACCCTGGGTGCCACTGGCGAAACACCTGTCTCAAGCTCACTGATGCCATCTCCGCAGATATAGATATTGCCGTATTGGACTTGTTTGAGAATGGAATTATTGCCAACCCCGGCCAGGCCTGAGGCTCCGATGATGGGTCTATCGGGATAATGCTCCGTCCAGGACTCGATGAGCATTTGCTTCTCTTTTGCCAGATCGAAAGCTTCGATCAGGATATGGCAGCTACCAAAGAGGGTGCTGATGTTTTTGGGTGTTACCTTTTTATTGTGGATTGTGACCTTCCCAAAGGGGTGAATGCGCTCCAGATTGTCTTTTAAGGCCTGCACTTTGGGTAATGCTATCTGATCCAGATAGAATTGCTGACGGTTCAGATTGGTGATGTTTACAGTATCAAAATCTGCAATAATGAGCTTACCGATTCCAGCCCGGTAGAGGGAAATGGCAATATTGGAGCCCAGGCCTCCCGCACCTGCAATGCCCACCACTGCATTGCGCCAGAGCACAAGCATAGCTGGATCATGCCCGGCAAAGAATTCTTTCTCGAGGGCCGATAGAGGCTTACTTGATCTTGATTTCGATCTCTCCATCGGCATCCACATCCTTGAGGTTTTGGACAAAAGCCCGGACGATGTCTTTCAGTATCCTCTGCACGAAAGGAACGATCTGAACTGGAGTGCCATCGACCATGAGGCTCAGTTCTTGCATGGAATCGAGCACGCAATCCTCGCGGTTTCTTCTACCCTGAACGATATCTCCTGCCAGGGTATAACAATCTGCTCCACATTCTCCGCAGCATTCAGGATCGACATCCGGGAGGGGAACAAAGCTCTTGTATAAGACAAGCTCTACCAGTTCATCGAGCCTTTCTTGCAGGCAAAATACGGGAATTCCTCTGTACTCGTGCAGACTGGAGGCAATCATGCCGGATATGGCGATGGTGGTATCGTCCACCAGTTCATCCAGTTGATCGATCGACTCCGCACAGACGATCTTGGGGACTGCTGCTCGTTTCATGCCCTCTATGATGAGAAACTGGCTGTTAAAATGTGGAATAATCTGGTCCAGGGCAAGAGGTTTTGGAAAGATCAGCGCGCTGTCAAACAAACCTCGAGCATAAACCGCATCACTACCTGCCTGCCGATGCTTGTCCGAATTTGATTCGGGCTTATCCGCCCGATAGGCTTCACTGTGGATGTCTTTGAGGCTGGAAACACTATAGCCCCGCGCCTTTAGCGCTGTGATCAGGGCAACTACCGTAGTAGTTTTGCCAGTATGATGATATCCGATTACGGATACTGCTTTCATAATCCCTTTTTGTAAAGCGTCACCACGCTGGTGGCTGAGATCGCCTCTCCACTGCCGCTGACACCCATTCCCTCTTCGGTAGTGGCCTTTACGGATATATTGAGCACATTCGTAAAGAGGTCGTTTGCCAGGTTGTGTCGCATACGATCGATGAAGGGCGCCAGCTTTGGTTCACTGGCGCAGATGGTGACATCCAGGTTGTTGATGGAATAGCCCAGATTATTGATAAAAATATAGACTTTATGCAAGAGGATGCGGCTGTCTATGTCTTTGTACTGAGGGTCATCATTGGGAAACTGGCGGCCAATATCGCCCAAAGCCAGAGCTCCCAACAGGGCATCGATCACGGCATGTATCAACACATCGGCATCCGAATGGCCGTCGAGCCCAGTCTTGTGAGGGATGCATACTCCCCCCAGGATCAGCTTTCTGCCTTCTACGAGGCGATGAACGTCGTAACCATGTCCTATTCTTAGCATATTAATCCACCGTTATGGATTTGGAGACATTCTTGGGAACGTCTGGGTGAACTCCATGATCGAGCACGCCGAGGCGATCAAGCTTTTTGAGCTTGCGCACACTCATCTTGAGCCCCAGGATCTGGAGTACTATGGTAGCAGAGAAGCAACTCATCAGACTGTCACCCGTCTTGGGCAACATGATATAACCCCAGGCATAATAGGAGCCTTCATTGGGGTTTGTGCTGGCGTTTTGCATCAGAGCTTCGTTTTCTTCTGCGATTATGAAGGTGTTTGCTCCCCGGATCTTGTGGGTATTGATCTGCGAGATGGTGAGATTTACGTCTCTCTCGTCCGGCCCTGTTACGTAGATCAGGGGGTAGTTCCGGTATAGAGGTTCAAAGAAGTCCCGGTTATCGACTGTTTCTTTGAAGAGTTTGGAGGCTTCTCTGGACAGATTAAAGGGTTGGTTGCGGGTAAAGATATAGTCTCCGATGGCCTTGTAAATGGCCTTCGTTTCTTTGTGGGGAATGCCTCTCTCTTCCGCTTTGCTGTCTATACTATCTATTATGCTACTAAAGCTGCGGACGAATCCTCGTAGATGTTTCAACCCAAAGACTGTATTTTTGCCAAGGATGGTATTGGGGCCGTGTTTAAATTCTGAGGCTTCTCTTCCTTCGGCATGGTTCAGCACGGTTTCGCGGATCTTGAGAGCTCCTTCCATCGCCACGCCGCTGATCTTTGTGGCCAGGATATGAAGCGAAGGTTCCATATAGATCTTGGCCGCTACAGAATCTATCGTATCGACTGTATTATCAATGGTCTCGCGGAGGAGAGCTGGAATGAATGAAAGAGATTGGAAACGATGCTCTATCTGGCTTCTCTTTTCCTGTTTGAGCTCTTCAGAGCTGTCGTCCAGATCGTTCAACAGCATCTCTGCTGTCTTGATGGCCAGATAGTAAAAGAGGGTAATCTGGTTCATGAAACTCTTGGTAGCAGGGACTGCTATCTCTGGACCGCAGAGGATGGGAATCGCCACATCACTCTTTTCCTGTCCCAACGTAGAATTCATGTTGTTGACGAGTACCACTTTGCGGACATTGAGGTTCTTATCTTCGATATCGTTAAAAATGTCAATCAGGTCTTTGGTTTCACCGCTTTGGGATACTCCGATAATCAAGTCGTTGTCTTTTATACAGTTGGAATACTCACCCCGGAAGTCTCCAGGAAGGATGGGAATGATCTCAATCCCGGCGATTTCATTGAAGAACAGAGCTGCAATCTTGGTCGCATGGAATGAGGTGCCACAGGCGATTGAATAGGCGACCCGGTCTTTGGAAACGGTGTTTTTGACCAGCTTCAGAAAGTCCGTCACGCTATTCTGGAAACCGATGACTTCCACTTGTTCTGCAATTGCATCCATGGCTTTGGCCAGGATAAGCTTCTTTTTGTCGTAATCGCTGCCCATGAGATCGATAAAGACGTTCTTTTCATTTGAGAAGAAGTACTTCTTTTCAAAGTCTTCCTTGACTGCGACATCGAAAATCGCCGTATAGACGTCCTGGGCATGACGATAGAAGCCCTGAACTTCCTCTGATTCGCACAAAACCTCAAACTTTTGAAGCTTCTCCTCCAGGGTGTTTGCACCCAGGATCTGGAGCATGGAATGAGAGAGGCTGTCTTTGATGCCGGTTGAATCCAGAAGGCGCAACATGGTCTTACCCGAATTTGAGCCGCCCTGAAAGAGCTTGATCAGCTTGCCGGTAGATTCAGGTTGGGCATAGATCTCTTGCTCCATAAAGTATTCAAAATCTGGCAATAGCTCCACGTCCTCTGCTCTCAGCTTGGAGTAAACTGGAGGGCTGATAATTTTATCTCCTGCCTGATAGATTTCGTCCCTGGCATTCAGGTGTTTGAACTTCAGGTTCTTTTGAGCATAGACTTGCTGGCAGGAAGCAGTGTATTCTACAAACTCACCTTCTCTGAGAGGGATCAGCATCTTGGTAAAGCGCAGCACTGCTGTAAGATCCGATGAGGCCAGGGCAAACTTTTGTCCGTCTATTTCCCCCACACCAAAATACAGGCTGCTACCAGCTTTGATCGCCCATTGGGTCTCGGTCTCGGGATCCACCACTACGGCGGCATAGGAGCCGATCATCTTCTCCGCTGCAGAGATGATAGCTCTGCGCATGCAGGCTTTCCGAAGCTCGTGATCTACAGGGTTTTGGGCTTTATCCATCTCGATATCAAAGTAATGCTCAATCGTGTGCACCAGCATCTCACCATCGTTGTCGCTGAGCACTTGATGCCCTTCCTTGGTGAGAAACAGCTTCAATTCACGGGTATTTGTGATGTTTCCATTATGCGCACCATACATGAAGCGCTTGCACTCCACAATGTGCGGCTGGGCATTGACTTTGTTCACGAACCCAAAGGTCGCCCATCGTACCTGTCCGCAAAAGAGCTTACCGGCTTGCTTTTCGATCCCGAGAGTCTTTACCAGCGTGCTGGGAGCCCCCACATCCTTGAGCAGAGTAATGCTCTTGTCATCACCCTGAAAAGCTGCCCCGGTAGAATCGTATCCACGATACTCCAAAGCCCTCAGAAGCGTAGAGGCGTATTTACCCATGTCTATTGAAAGCCTTTGCAGGCTGAGCCCCAGAACGCCACAGCCAATTCCAAAGACCGGAATCGGCAATGCCAGGCGCAGACTCTTCCTGCTACAGAAGCTCAGCAGCTTGTGCAGAGAGTTAATGATAGAAAACTTGATCCTGCTATTAATCTTAGTTTTGGACATTTAAAACCTCATCTATACTATATTCTTATCTATTAAAAAGTTGGCAAGCAAAAGATCGTTTTCATCCGTGATCTTGATGTTCAGATCGCTACTCAGAAGATAGCTCACGATACCCCCGTTGAGCTCCACGATCTGCGCATCATCGGTAC
>CAZZCS010000118.1:0-6589 GCA_964652645.1 uncultured Candidatus Cloacimonadota bacterium
AGCCAGTGTTACAAACCCACAACCCTCTCAACTCTCTATACGTTCTCAACTCTCTATACGTTCTCAACTCTCTCATCCCCCAATCGCCAAATCGTCAAATCGTCAAAACCTCAAAACGCCAAATCGTCAAAACGTCAAAACCTCAAAACCTCAAAACCCCAAACCCTAAATCCCCATACACAGAATCCACACCCAGCTTTGTACCTGTGCCATGTAAGGATAGCACAAATCGGAATGGATTTTGCACAAAAGTATTGACAAATTCTCACTACTGAGTGATCCGGGTAGAATTAGTATTGTGAGTTCCGAAAATGCTCCCCATACTATCTTTGAGGTGTTGATGAAAGATTTGAGTATCATATACGAAAGTTCCAGCTTGGGCTATGCCTATCACAAGATCATTTTGGATAAATACGGCGTCCCGTGTGACTATCAGTATCTAGGATTAAATACTGCCGCGGCCAAAATCATTGGTTTGCAAAAGGATCAGATCTGCAACAAAACCCTGCTGGAGCTGATGCCAGACCAAAGTAAAGACCCCTTCAATTGGATCGAGTTCTATGGTAAAATTGCCCTGGAACAGGGTACAGCAGAATTTGAGCAGTATTCTGTCGTCCTCGAAAAGTGGTTTCGAATCCACACATTTTCCACTGAAAAATACTATTTTCACACCATCTTTACTGATATCACTCCTCACATCCAGGAAAAACTTGATCTGCAAAAACTAATCAATGCCTCCGAACGCTTTTTGAAGATGCAGGCAGATAGCATCGATTTTCAGTTCATCGTCAATACCGTTGCCGAGCTGAGCGGTGCCAAGTATGCCGTGTTTCATACAAACAACCCCGATGGTGCCACTTACCGGGCCCGCAGCATATATGGATTTTCAGATAGGATCAAGAAGGCCACCGAGTTATTGGGTTTTGACCTCATGGAAAAAGACTGGAAGTTCGATAAACAGCGTAACGAAGCCATTAAAGACAATCTGATCTCAGAGTTTGCCGATCTGGAGATGCTCAATCATGGCGTAATTCCTCCCCTTGTGATTCGCAGTATATGCAAAATTGCCGGGGTCGAGGGCTGTGCCGTTGTCCAATTGCTCCAGGACAAGGTGATGGTGGGAGATTTTGTCCTGTTCTTTGAGCCTGGCCAAAAGATGAAGAACAAGGATATCGTCGAGCTCTTTGTGCGTCAATTGGGGCTACTCTTCTCCCGAATCAAGATCGAAGAGCAGATTCAGAGGAGCGAGGAACGCTACCGCTTGATCACCGAAAACTCTTCCGATGTGATCTGGGTGTTCAATCTTTCCACTATGCAATACCTCTATAACAGCCCTTCAGTTTACGAACTCCGGGGAATTACTACAGAGGAGGCAAATGCCCAAAGGATGGAGGATACTCTCACCCCTGAATCATACAAAGTAGCCCAGAAAATGCTTGCTGAAGAGATGCCCAGATTCCTCCAGAATCCGGATTGGTCTCGTTCCTGGCTCCTTGAACTGGAGCAGACCCACAAAGATGGACATGCCCTGTGGACAGAGATGACGATCAAACCCAGATTCACTGCTGCCGGAGAAATTGAGCTGGTGGGCGTTACCCGCAGCATTGAAGAGAGGAAAAAGCTGGAGCTAGAGCTTCAAAAGCAGGCAGAAGACCAGCAAATCCTGCTGGACAACATTCCGACCCAGATCTGGTATCTGACCGATCCCGAGACCTGTGGCGCCGTAAATAAAGCCTATGCCGATTTTAACGGATTTAGCAAAGACCAGATGGAGCATCGCAACCTCAAAGACGTCTATCCCGAAGAGGATGCCGCCAGATTTATCCAGAGCAACATCGAAGTCTTTGAAAATGGCAGCGCTCATAAGATCGAGCAGTGGGTCGTGGATCACAGGGGAGATATCCGGCTCCTGATCTTGAACTATACCCCAAAGTACGATCAAAACGGCAAGATCGAATACGTGGTCTGCTCTGCCGAGGACATTACAGAATTTCGCAAAGCCCAGCAAGAGCTACAGATAGCCAAAGAAAAAGCCGAGGAGAGCGATAGGCTCAAGACCGCCTTTCTGGCCTCCATGAATCATGAGCTGCGCACGCCCCTGAACCACATTATGGGCTTCAGTCAATTGATCACCAGCACCGATGACAGAGCTGAGATCATGGAATGTGCAAGTCATATCTACCGCAGTGGCGAAGCCCTCCTCAAGATGATCCAGGACATCTTCGATCTCGCTCTGGCAGAGCAATCAATCATGCAGCCCAGCCCCCAAACCATCAAGTGTTTCGACCATTTCTTTGAAAACAAGGCCAATCTGGAAGATATTTTTGAATCTACTGGCAGGCAAAGTGAGGTGAAGCTAGTCTTTTCACCAGATCTGAAAGCTTTGAAAAAATCCGTCCATATCGATGTGGGCAAGGTGAATCAGGTGCTGAACAACCTCTTTCGCAATGCGGTAAAATTTACCCACAAGGGCACCATCGAATTTGGCTTTGAGCTGCTGGCCAACGACAGAATACGATATTATGTAAAGGACACTGGCATCGGCATCGCACCCGATAAACAGGAGATCATCTTTGATTTCTTCCGCCAGGCAGACGACAGCAACACCCGCGTCTATGGCGGTGTGGGGATCGGCCTCGCTATCTCCAAGAAAGTTACAGAGGTGATGAAGGGGTGCCTATACCTCGAATCCGAAGTGGGAGTCGGCAGCACATTCTGCCTGGAGATTCCCTGCCTGGACCCCGAGACTGCGTCTGCAAATGCTGAGACATACAGCTATCCGGATTACTCCGACAAGACCATTTTATTGGTGGATGACGACAAGACCAGCATGGCCGTAAGCCGCCACCTGATCGAGAAAACCGGAGCGACAATCCTGGAAGCTCACGAGGGTAGAGAAGCTTTGAACCTGGTGGATAGTCATGCTGAAATTGATCTGATCCTGATGGACCTGATGATGCCCGGTCTCGATGGCTATGAAGCATCCCAGATGATCAAGAGTAAACGCCCCGGCCTCGCCATCTTCGCTGTGAGCGCTCATATCAAAGCAAATCCGGATGATAAAGAGCGCTATAACAAGTTCGATGCCTTGATCTCAAAACCCATCAGCAGGGATATCCTCTTTCTGGAAATAGCCAAGTTTCTCCGTTCCTAGATGCTGATCGATCATACTGTAGCTCCCAATATTGTGCTTTTTAGCTCCGAAGCGGCGCGGGTAAACGCTGCGCTGATCGAGCTGGAGAGCCATTATATCCTCGTGGATACCATGCTCCGCCCCATGGACAGCACCCAAATCAAAGACTATCTGAGTGCCAGAGGCATCAATTTGAGCTATATCATTAATACACACTGGCACAGCGACCACTGCTTTGGCAATCGCATCCTCCAGACTCCAGATTCCATAGTGCTGGCCCACAAGCTGCATGCCGATACTCTGCAAAGAGAACGGAATATGTTTAAGCCCGGGCATAGCTATGAAGGGGAAAAAGCTTTGATAGCCCCGCCAGACTTGCTCGTAGATACTGCTCTATACTGGGATCATGGAGCTTTCGTATCTGCAGATGAACTCTCTGGCAGCAGCCCTCTGCACGTTTATCACGCTCCAGGCCATTCCTATGACATGCTCAATATCTATATGCCGGAGCAGGGCATAGTGCTGACTGGGGATAACGTCCTCTCAAATAAAGGAGATAGCATAGCTCTTCCCTACTTTTACTGGGGAGATTGCCGCCTGCTGATCCAGAGCTTGAAACAGCTCCATGCGCTCCAACCAAAGAGAATCATTCCCGGCCACGGATTGCCAGTAACCCTGGACAAAGTGGCTAATGATCTCCGCTATCTGGAAGACCTGCTGGCAGCAGCAGAGGAGCTCTTAAAAACGGCTGAAGAAGCAGATATAGACGCTTTACAGCAGATGCTGCTGAGTGTTTTGGATGCTCACGACCTGTATCCCGCCGATAAAGCCCTGCCCCTCTGGGTACCCGCTGTTCACGAGCTAAACCTTAAACGATTGTGTATCAATCACAATCAATTGCCCAAAGCAGAGATTTTTCTTGACACAAACACCACATCCAGATTTGTAAGTCCTTTATAGATTTAAACATGTGTGTTTTACACAAAGAGATAGATAAATAAATAAGGAGTTGTATCATGACAAAAGCTGATCTGGTAAAAAACATTTCAGAAAACACCGGTATCATCCGCAAAGACGTAGCCGTAGTCGTTGATTCACTATTACAGTCTGTAAAAGACAGCCTGGCAGCAGGAAACCACATCGAGATTCGTGGATTCGGAACCTTCAAACTCAAAACTCGTAAAGCCCGTGTTGGTCGCAACCCAAAGACCGATCAATCCGTAGCAGTACCAGAAAGAACAGTTCCCACATTCAAGTTTTCACGCGAATTCAAGATGGCAGTCGTTGACCTGATGACAAAGTAAGCGTGAGGTAGAAAAAATGCCTTGTGGAAAAAAGAAGAAAAGACACAAAATCGCTACGCATAAGAGAAAGAAAAGACTTCGCAAGAATCGTCATAAAAAGAAATAAATCTTGTTAGTGATTTGATCACAGAAATAGCCGTCACATCGACGGCTATTTCTTTGTCTAATTTGTTTTTAGTGGTGTTGCCCGCCAGGCAAAAGTTCAGAGCTGATCTCAAAAACAGATCTCATTCTGAGCCTTACATCCGGCTCCTGCACTTTCGCCTGCAAAACTTTGTATCTCAACAAGAGGAGTCGTTATGATTACTGTACTCATCAACGGTAAGGAAGTACAGGTCGCCAAGGACACGAAAGTGCTCCACGCCTGTGAAAAAGCCGGATATCCGGTACCCCACCTGTGCTATCATGAAGATTTACCTGCCTTTGGAAATTGCGGTGTATGCATCGTGGAAATCAACGGCAGAGTTCTACGGGCTTGCTCCACCCCCTGCGAAGCGGGAATGATGATCGTGACCAGGAGCAAGAAACTGCTCGACCTCCGGCGCGAGGCCCTGGAGATAATCCTTTCCAACCACCCCAATAACTGCCCGGAATGCATCAAGAACGGACGCTGCGAACTCCAGGCCCTGGCTCAGGAGCTTGCCATCAGGCATCTCAACCTCCGTAAAGTTCGCAAAAAATACAAGGGCCGGGATGAATCCTCCCTCTCTATCACATTGGATCCTTCCTATTGCATTCAGTGCGGACACTGCACCTATGTCTGCAACGAAATTCAGGATGTGCATGCCCTGGAGAATAGCGAGCGCGGATTCAACACTTATGTAGGCCCCACCTTCAACCGCCCCCTGGAAGAATCCGAATGCGTCAAATGCGGCCAGTGCTCGGCCTACTGCCCTGTGGCAGCTATCTACGAAACCGACGATTCAGATCCTGTAATCAAAGCTTTGAACGATCCGGACCTGGTGCTGGTAGCCCAGGAAGCACCCGCAGTACGCGTGGCCTTGGGAGAAGAATTTGGCTATAAACCGGGGACAAACGTAGTGGGAAAGATGTACACAGCCCTGCGAGAGCTGGGATTTCAATATGTCTTCGACACAAATTTCGGAGCAGATCTTACCATCATGGAAGAGGCCAGCGAATTTGTCCATATCTTCAAAAATCACCCGGATGAGTTCCCGCTGATTACCACCTGCTGCCCTTCCTGGGTAGATTATCTGGAAAAGTTTTACAGCGATATGATCCCCTATTTCTCCAGCTCCAAATCTCCCCATCAGATGGTGGGTACCATGACCAAGACCTATTGGGCCGAGAAGATGAACATCGATCCCGACAAGATCTTCCTGGTCTCTGTAATGCCATGTACGGCAAAGAAATATGAGATCGTGCGCATGGATGATATGTACGCATCCGGCCATAAAGACGTGGATCTCACGATCACCACCCGGGAGCTGGCGCGCATGCTCAAAACTGCCGGGATAGACCTGGCCAAATTGCCTGATGGCGTTGCCGACAATCCCCTGGGCGAATACAGCGGTGCCGGCACTATCTTTGGGGCCACCGGTGGCGTGATGGAAGCAGCGCTCAGGACTGCCTACCACCTGATCACAGGGGAAGAGCTACCAAATCCCAAGATCGATTTCCTGCGCGGGTATCAAGGCATCAAACGCGGTACAATCGAGATCCAGGGTCACGAGATCAGAATTGCAGTGGCCTCCGGACTGGGTAATGTGGCCAAAGTGATGAACGAAATCCGCGCTGCCAAAGCCAAAGGCGCAGAGCCTCCCTATCACTTTATCGAAGTAATGGCCTGTCGTGGTGGTTGCGTCGGCGGTGGTGGTCAACCCTACCGCAGCACCAATAGAGTTCGCCTGGCCAGAGCCAAGGGCCTCTACAAAGAAGATGAAGGCATGCAACATCGCGAGTCTCACAATAATCCATCCATCCAAAAACTCTACAAGGAATATCTGGGAAAACCGAATTCCGAGAAGGCAAAGAAGCTGCTGCATACGAGCTATAAAGCCAGGCCCCTCAGCCTGAAGAAATAATCATCTGGCCGGATCTGATCCGGCCTTTTTTTTGGAGGCCCTTGGGACTCATAAACCATCGGCGCAGCCGATACCTCGAAAGCATCGAAGATGCGATACAGCCGGGC
>CAZZCS010000119.1:0-6556 GCA_964652645.1 uncultured Candidatus Cloacimonadota bacterium
TTGCCATAGACCTTGATAAAGACTTGGTCGAGGCTGCTCAATTCCTTGGAATCACCCTCGGGAGAGAGTTTGGACTGGCTATCAGAGAGCTGAGCCAGGATGTGGATATTGTCGCCAATCTCACCATTGAGATTCACAAAGAGGGATTGCTTGAGATCGAAGGTGTCATCGTCAGAAAAGGTGAGGGCAAAGGTCTTGGAACCGCTGATATTGAGCTTGCTGTCGTCAACTTTCCACAGGGGATTTAGCCTCCTGCTGGGCATGTAGAGGCTATCAGAGATGGTTTTCCGCTCATAGATAGAGAGGGGCTTCGCTAGCTCCGGTGGAACTGCGATATAGCTGATAAAGAGGTACTGGGCGGTGATATCATGCAGCAGGGTCAGCTTTCCCGTCTGGTAGTCGAGCCTGTAATCTATCTCTGCCAATAGGGTACTGTCCTCGGCAGTAATAGTCTCAGAATAGGTGATTATGGGGAAACTGGAGAGCTGGTATGTGGAGGTTTCCAGATTGATGGTAAGGGACTGCTGTCTCATCAGACTTGCATTCAGAAAGACAGGTACGAGAGCGATCAGGAAACAGAGGCTTAGGGGATGTCTTAGGCGGAAGGGGCACACAATCAGACTTTGTGGACAGCGTAGGTAACCACGCCCCAGATGTAGAAATCTATGTCCTCGTCTATTTTAAACGCCTTATAATCATCATTTTCCGGGCAGAGCCAATAGATTCCATCAATGATTTTGAGACGTTTTACCGTGAGCTCACCATCGATAATAGCGATAACAATCTTGTTGTTCACAGCATCCAAAGACCTGTCCACAACGAGAATGTCATCTGGAAATATACCTGCATTGATCATGGAATAACCTTCCACGCGGACAAAGTAGGTAGAGGTAGGGTGGGGGACGAGATACTTACCAATATCGAGGCGTTCTTCCATATAATCCAGAGCAGGAGAGGGGAAACCCGCTGGAATTTTTGTCCCCAGAACTGGACGCACAATCTTTGTCTCGCCGTTATAGGGATGAATGGACTTTATGGAGCCGTCACTTTTTATTTTCATAGGGCTAAAAAAGATCAGTCAATCGGAGAGGGCTGCTCCCCAACTGACTGATATCTATATATCGGATTACTTTATGACTGCAAGGAATCTTTTGGCATTGGCACCATGTTTGGTATCGTTTTCGATTCTGGTAAAATCAGCCTTGGCTTCATTCATTCTCTTCAGATTGTAATAGGCCAGCCCGCGTAACATGTAGGCGTCGCTATTGGAAGCATCAAGACCAATCACCATAGTAGCATATTGGACTACTTTGTTGTAGTTTTTGGCAGTATTAAATTGGCTGGCCAGGAGTAATGCTATCTGGAGATCGCGTTCCAAAGCGAGGTATCTTTCAAAAGCTTCGATCATCTTTGAGGTGTTTCCAGCCTGGGAATAGTTCTCTCCAATTCTGCGTTGGACGGCAGCTCTCATCTCCTGATCAGGGTTAGTGGCCAGTACCCGTTCAAACATCTGAGTTGCTTTGTTCCATTCCGAAATGGAGCGGTAGAAATCTGCCACGATCAACATGGTGGCAGCATCGTTTCTGAGCTCGAGGGCTACAAGATAGTACTTCTCTGCTTCGGTATTGTTGTTGTTGTCGCGGTAACCATTTGCCAGCGTAATATAGGCATTGACATCCTTTGTGATTTCAGCATACTCCTTAAGAGTTCTAAAAGCACGTTCCTGATCCCCAATATCGGTATTGAGAATGCTGAATTTGAGGTTCAGAGCAGCTTCATCCTTAGGTGCGATTGCCAATAAGTTATCCAGATTCTGGATGGCTGCCTCAAACTCATTCTTTTGCTGTTTGGTGTAAGCCAGGAAGCGATACAAGTCGGAAAGAAGCTTGTCGTGCTCTTCCTTGGATATTGAGGTAGGAGTGATTGATTTGTACTTGGCAATGGATTTGGTAAAACCTGTATCTGCTACGTCGTAGTTCTGCTTGCCATAGGCATCTACAGCCATATCACTGTAAGCTTTTCCGATGTTGATGGTGAGAACTTCGATATTGTAGAGTACTGAGTCTTCCTCGGAAGCAGTTGGCTTGGCGTCTGTAAAGTGGCTGATAGCCTCTTCAAAACTGGCAATGGCATTTGTATATTCATTAGCATTGAAAGCTTCATTGCCTTCGCTGATGGCAATCCTGGCAAGCTGTAAAGGGGTAAGCACAGGTTCGGTGTCCACAACCGCAACTTCCTTGGTGCCGCCACAGGCAGCAATCACGAGCAATGTAGCCAAAGCTACGAGCATTAAAAATCTTGATTTAGTCATAAATCCTCCCGTATTCTTTGTATCCTACGTGAATCAGCAGCCCTTTTTTGTCAAACTAAAAATGGTCTTACAAACAACTTAGCGCCAAAACACTGGTTTTTGGGGCAAACCATCTAAAGCTCTGTAACTATCTGTAATACAGTACATTACGGAATATTGTCAAGTTTCTGAGACGCGAATTTGTAAAAAAGTTGTCACAAACGAGTTTTTTTTATTGACAGAATATCAATTGGTTTCAAAGCTCGGTGCATAAATATCTCTAACTCTTATTAAAAGACCATTAGGAGGTAAAATGAGCAGAGAAGATTTAGTCAAAAAGATTGCAGGAGCAGCTGGTATTTCACAGAAAGTTGCCGGTATCGCCTTAGCTGCAGTTCTCGAAGGTGTCACAGAAGCTCTCGAAGCTGGTGACAAAGTTTCATTAGTCGGTTTTGGTACATTCAGCGTTGCCCATCGTGCAGCTCGTAATGGTATCAACCCCAAGACCAAGAAGCCTCTCAAGATTGCTGCTCGCAAAGTTCCAGTTTTCAAAGCCGGTAAAAAACTGAAAGAGGCTGTTAAGTAAAAACACCTAATTTGTTTAATCCACGGCAGAGGCTTCGGCTTCTGCCTTTTAGTTTGTTGTAAAGTCTTGAGGTTATAGGGAAATGGGGTTGAGACAAATACGGAGATTCCGCATGAGTCCTATGCGCCATGTTGTTTGGATACTAATAATTTCATACGAAGGGCGCAAATGACTCCTGCTCCGCTTTGCCAATTAGCCAATCAATACAGTCAGGTTTCTGGTCACTGCCTCTTTAAACTCCTCAAAACTCCAGCAGAATCCTTCTCCTATTATAGATGTTATAAAGTCCTCATGGCTGCGACCTTGTCGATAATCTGGCTCTCTGCTGGGATGGAGCAGATACTTTGCAATCCTGGAAGGAGATTCTGCCACGTTTAATACGGCATGATAGAGGATAAAATCTTTCTTTCGATAGATGGCACAACCCAGTATCTTCTTTCCGTTTAGGACCAGATCAGAGATTCCACGGTGTTCTACGGGGCTAATGGCCTGTTCTTCCAGACTGAGGATGATTGCCTTTAGGGCCTGGCTGAACACATCTTTGGATTTGAGTGGAGCCTTTCCCTGGAGCGCAAAGGAGACTATCACAGTCTGGGGGGAAACATAGACGGATTCCCCTCCTGAAGGGCGTTTGAGGATGGCGATGTCATCCTGCAAGCAAGCCTCGATGTTTACAGCACTCTGAATGTCGTTGCTCTGTCCCAGGATTACGTAGCCCCGGTCTGGTTGAAACACCATAGTCTGGAGGACAGGCTCAACTGAAACATCATTGATCCCATTATCCGGGATGAAGGCAGCTTCTATCAGTGCTTTATCTGCAAGAGTGTAGTCTATCAAATTTTTCATAGTGACATCATAACCAGGGTCGGGGATCCAAGCAAGCATTAGATTCTACGACCAAGCTTTATATACGCTGAGAGCTTGACACGAAATGCCATGCCCCAGTAAAGTGACACTATGAAGAAGATTATTCACGTAGATATGGATGCATATTATGCTGCAGTGGAGATCAGGGACAATCCCCAGCTCAAGGGAAAGGCAATAGTAGTAGGAGGTTCTCCTCAGAGCAGGGGAGTGGTATCTACCTGCTCCTACGAGGCCCGCAAATTTGGGATTCACTCTGGGATGCCCTCCTCTCAGGCCTGGCGCTTGTGTCCCCATGCCATCTTTATCTACCCAAACTTCAAAGTCTACAAAGAAGTCTCCGAGACCATCAGAAACATCTTTCATAGATATACAGATATTGTGGAACCAGTCTCATTGGATGAGGCCTATCTGGATGTCACGGAAAACAAGGTGGGGGAGAAGTATGCCACAAACATCGCCAAAAGAATCAAGAGCGACATCTTTCGTGAGACCAGGCTTACCTGCTCGGCAGGGGTGTCATATAACAAGTTCCTGGCCAAGATCGGTTCGGAGCTAAACAAACCCAATGGGATAGCTGTTATCCCTCCCGAGAGAGCAGAAGAGATACTTTTCAAGCTTCCCATTGGCAAGTTTCATGGTATAGGCAAGGTGACAGCCGCCCGGATGAAAAAGCTCGGCATTCACACAGGAGAAGACCTCCATAGCTGGGAATTGAAAGACCTCATCAAGCAGTTTGGCAAAGTGGGATTCTTCTTTTATCACGTGGTGCGTGGGATCGATAACAGGGATATAGTGACCACGCATGAACCCAAATCTATCAGCAACGAGAATACCTTCAGTAAAGATGTGGATAGCTTCGATGAGCTGATCGGAGAACTGAGGAGGATAGCTGAGAAGCTATCTAACAGGATGATGTACAAAAATATCCAGGGGCAATGTCTCACCCTCAAGCTGAGGTATGACAATTTTGAATCCATCACTCGCAACTTGAGCTTACCTTTTCTCACTAATGACCTTGAGATTATCTACCAAAGTGCAGAGCAGCTCTTTATCCAGCATTGGGATCAGAGCAGAAAGATCAGGCTTCTGGGGATTGGGGTAAACAAGCTTGATACCTCAGACCAGGTGGAACAACTCACACTTTCTTTAGACTTGTAATGTGATAATAAGAAATATTCTTCTTGACAATTACAGCTTAATAGTTATGAGTGCTAGAAGATACTTTCAAGTATTGGAGGTTATTGTGAAGAAGTGTTACATGATTGTCCTGATTGTCCTGATGGCCCTTGCAGGACTGGACGCAACTGCAGTTTCCAGCGCTCATGGTTTTTATCTGCCTCTTAGGAGAACCCCTGGATACAGCTTCGTAAACCAACCGCAAGAAGTTGCCCAATCCAACTATGATTACTTTTTTAGCTCATACATGGGTACCCCTCTGAGAGTAGTCCCAACCCAAAACGGCGGAGGATACATCTTTGCTTATCAAGCCAGACCTATTGGTGGTTCCATCCGCAGGGTTTACAAAGGACGAGTGACTGCCGATGGCACTATCCATTCCGATACAAACGGCGCTGTAAATATCAACGAAGGCTTCCCCACCACGATCTGGGATCCTGAAACTTCCACTGCCTTTATCGCCTGGCATGCAGATCAAGACGGGGATGGACACCTGGAGACGATGCTGGATTATTACACCCTCGATGGAGGCATTCCTTCACCTATCTGGACTCCCATGACAGTGTTTGATAATCCGACAGAGCTACCCTCAAATCAAACTTTGGATAATGAATTCATCTGGCCCGAGCTTTCAATAGGGCCATCACCGATTGCAAACAAACGCAGAATATATATAATGGGAAAGAACAATATATCACACACAAGCTCTTTCAGCCAAAACGTTCTGATTGCCTATGCTGATTTTGATGCTAATGACATTGCCATGGGTTACCCGCTGAACTTCGAATACACTAGTATCCCTCTTTTGGACGAGTGGAATACAGACCCAGTGAACTGGCGACGAACTTTTTACTCGTTTAATACTGATGCCAATGGCAGGGTAATTGTGGCGGGCATGCACACGGCCAGAGACAATCAGAGTGAAACAATTGTCGAAGAAGATCTAGACTACTTTATCAATGACAACTATGGCGAGGGAGCGTGGCAGCGGGTGTCAGGATACAGTCATATGGATGTATGGAACCCCCTAATAGATGGTGTCCCCTTTATTACTGGCAATCCAATCTTCAAGGTGACATCTTCTGGGGCAAAATTCTGTCTGGCAATGGACAATCTGGGCAGAATCCACCACCCTGGTATCTGGGTTTTGACTGCTGAGCTCACACCTGAGATTCTCTGGTATCCTGCCATGCAATATTTAAAAGAATCCATCTACGATCCCCAGGAGGGAAACATATCTCTGAACGAAGTGTATCCCGTTAGCGCTAATCCCAATGCACCATTTACCCCCTGGGATGCATTCCCGCCCTGGAATGAGATCGATGGCTACGATCAAAACGGCAATCCGATTGTGCAAACCTACTGGCCTTTTGCGCATCACGACCAAAGCTTGCATGATAGCGCAATGATGTTCCATTATGGCTATCACAGGATGACAGATGCCAATAGCCTGGGCATGATGGCAAGCGTCTGGCAAAACGTGGATGTCCAGGATTCGATTTTTACCCACCCCAATATCAATATAGCAGTATCCTCCGATAATGGGGATAACTGGTCTCTACCCCTCAAGATCAATTCCCTGAATGATCCTGAGCTGGCAAACCAGATCCCGATGTGGGTCTATCCCGCAGATCAGG
>CAZZCS010000120.1:0-6540 GCA_964652645.1 uncultured Candidatus Cloacimonadota bacterium
CCAGGCCGCCGATCTGGTCTATGAGTCCGTGGTTCAAGGCGTCTTCTGCAGACCATATCTTTCCCTGGGCAATGGTTTCCAGCTCTTCCGGGCTCATCTTCCGGGTACTCAGGATACGATCCTTGAATTCGCGGTAAACACTTTCAGAGTTGCGGGACAGAGACTGCAAAAAAGTGGGGCTGGTTTTGGAGAAAGGATCGTAGGCAGCGGCAAATTTACCATAGCTGATGGCTTGATTGCGGATTCCGATCTTGCGTCCCAATCCCTCTGCCTCAGGGATCATCATCACGACGCCGATCGAGCCTGTAATCGTGTATTCATCTGCCACTATATAATCTGAAGCACAGCTAATGTAATAGCCGCCTGAGGCAGCGGCTCCACCCATGGAGATTACTACGGGCATACTGGCGCGTAGCTTCATCAGCTTCTGATAGATCAGCTCGGATTCCAAAGCAGATCCACCACCACTATTGACCCGAACGACTACTGCCTTTATCTTCGGATCTCTTTTGATGCTCTGGATGATTCTATCCAGCTTGGAGGCACTGATATTGGTGTCGTAACCAAAGCTGCTATTTGCTCCAGGAGCGATAGAGCCACTGAGATACACCACTGCGATCTTATTGAGATTGAGCCTGGGTACCTTGCCGGCCTGGTAATCCTTGACGGGAACAAGTCTGTCTGTATCTATATTGAACCGGGTATAAAACTCGTCCCGGTTGAGTAACACATCTACCAATCCGGCCTCTATGGCATACTTGGGGGAGATGAAGTAGTCGTCGCGATGCTCAAAGATGGTCTTTACTCGCTCTGGGCTTAGCTCTCGACGATCTGCTATCTTGTTGATGATCAGATCGTAACGTTTGCCAAGGGCCATCCGGTAGTTTTGCAGAGTGCCAGCTCTGAGAGATGTTTGGGTATAGGGTTCACCAGCTCCTTTGAAATCGCCCGTCTGCAGCACGTGCATTTTGACCCCGAGCTTGTCCAATAGCTCCTTGTAAAAGGTAATGGTAGCGTTCACTCCGTCCAGGGCAATGCCTGCGGAGGCTGAAGGCTCCAGGATCAGCTCATCTGCGCATAAGGCCAGCAGATAGTCTTTCTGGCTTAGCATGTCGCCATAGGCATAGACGGGTTTTCCGCTCTGTTTGTATCTGGCTATAGACCTTTTTATCTCGGCAATACCAGCATAGCTGATCTGGGCCCATCTGGGCCTGAGAACGATGCCGCTAATCCGGTGGTCGTCTGCGGCTTGCTCGATTTTCTGGCAGATATCCTGGACGCTGAGGGATCCCAGATTCATGAAGTTGGAATGAGGTATCTCGCTGTAATCTGTAATGGGACCACTGGGATTTATTAGCAGCCAGGAATCCCTGGAAACCACAGAGGTGCTCGGTATGCTGCTCGAGAAAGCCCTAAACCCGATAAAGAAGGCGATGATCACCAGGATCGGAAAGATCAAACAGCCAATCAGAAATCCTTTGTTTCTTGGCATTTTCAAAACTCCAACAGATAATAACAGATCTTGGATCAAGACCTGTTAATATCCCAAAAACTTTATTTATCATCAGTACGATCAAATACGATTCGTGCTGGCTAACATGCTATATACTATGTAATTCAAACTGAAAATCAGAGGGCAAAACACAATGTATTAGGTGGCGGAGATGTAGGGATTCGAACCCTAGATACGCTTTAGACGTATACACGATTTCCAATCGTGCTCCTTCAACCAACTCGGACACATCTCCATACCATTGTTCTGCCAGACTTTTTTATCTATGGATTCTGTCAATCAGATTTTTTAGTGCCGGAAGTGTCTCACTCCTGTAAAGATCATCGTGACATCCAGTTCGTTGCAGGCTTGTATGGTCTCTGCATCACCTTTACTGCCACCAGGCTGGATGACTGCTCTGATGCCGTTCTGATACAACTCGTCGATCGAATCCCGGAAGGGGAAGAATCCATCCGAGGCACAGACGGCTTTGCTAAGATCGTGTTCATAGCGTTTGGCCCGCATCAGTGCTATGGCTGTGGAATCTATCCTGCTGGTCTGCCCGATGCCCAGCCCCAGAGTTCTGTTATCTGTCGTGAGGGCAATGGCATTGGATTTGAGAACGGCCACGCTCTTCCAGCCAAATTGCATGGCATCAAACTCATACGGAGAGGGCTGCCTGGAGGTCACTACCCGCCAGGTGCTGATATCGTCGTTCACGAGATCCCATTGCTGCATCAAGTGGCCCCATTGTAGCGTCTTGATCTCGAGGCTATTGGCTGGGATATCTAGCCAGGAGGTTTCGTATTCGATGAGACGGCGGTCTTTCTTCTTCTGCAGCACTTCGAGCACGCCAGGTTCATAACCGGGGGCAATGATGATCTCTGTGAAGATCTTATTTATCAGGATAGCAGTCTGCAGATCCAGCACTCTATTGACGATGATGATGCCACCAAAGGGTGATACTGTATCTGTCGCAAAGGCGTTTCTATACGCTTCGCTCAAGGTAAAGCCAGAGCCTATCCCGCAGGGATTACAGTGCTTCAGGATGATTACTGTGGGGTCGGCAAAGAGCCGGATGGCTCTGAAACCGGAATCTATATCCAGCAAATTGTTAAAAGAGAGTTCTTTGCCATGCAAGAGAGTCCAGCCCCCCTTTTTGTTGCACGTGTAAAAACCAGCTTGCTGATGGGGGTTTTCTCCATAACGCAGGTTCATTGTGTGCAAGAGAGAGAGGTCGTAATGGTCTGGGATGGCAATGGTACGGGCTCTATTGGTATCGAGCTTGTCAAAGTAATCTGCAATCATGGCGTCATAATCTGAGATCATGGTAAAGGCCTTGAGGGCGAGATAGCTTCTCCACTCTTCGGGGAGATCTCCCTCTTGCTTCATGAGCTCGAGGGTAGGCGTATAATCCTTGGGATCGGTAAGTACACATACGTGCTTGTAGTTCTTGGCTGCTGCCCGGATCAAGGTAGGGCCACCGATGTCTATGTTTTCGATGATCTCCTGGTGGGTGGATTTGCTGTTTGCTCTTACCTTTTCAAAGGGATAGAGGTTTACGATTACGACGTCGATAGTATTGATACTCAATTCATTGAGCTTGTCCATGTGAGCTTCATCGTCTCTATTGGCCAGGATTCCTGCGTGCACCACAGGATGCAGGGTCTTCACTCTGCCATCCAGTATTTCCGGGAACTGGGTGAGGCTGGAGATTTCGACGGGGGTATCACAAAACTGGCAAAGGTGGCGATAGGTATTGGAGGTGGATAGGATAGTATAACCCAGCTTTTCAAGCTCTATGGCTATGGTCTCTATCCCTGTCTTATCGCTTACACTGATGAGAGCATACTTTTTCATTTGTCCTCTTCTTCGTTTATAATATTTACTAGTTCGCTGAGATCGCTCTTATTGAGATATTCTTCCAATCTCCCATTGAGCTTTTGGTTTGTGTACATTTCCAGGGTTATGCGTACCACCTGTTTGGGAACCTGTTTTATCACTTCGCTTTTATCCTTTTGATCGATCACGGAGACCAGGACAATCCCGGCCAGGATGATTACCCAGTTTATATATATCCACATCAGGAAGATTGGTAAGGCTGCCAGGACACCATACACGGCCTGGATGTTTGTAAGGTTATAAATATAAAAGTCAAATCCTGTCTTGGCCAGGACCCAGATCAGGGTAGTCCAAAAAGCTCCTCTAAAGAGAGAGCTGCGCTTGATTTTGATAGAGGGCATAAAGGAATACATAAAGATCAGGGCCAGGAACTGCATGATAAATGGAATCACATACATCAGTTGTTTTTGCATGAAGCCGAGCCTCAGAATGCTGGAGATCAAAGGCACAGAGGAACTGCTAAAAAGCAGAATCATGATCAGAAGTCCAAAGAAGATTGTGCCGAAAAACTTGATCATCTGGCTCATGAAATCCGTTCCTGCATGGATTTCCATGCTGAGAATCCGATCGAAAGTATTACGGATCGCCCGGAACAGAGAGTAGGATGTTACCAGCACAATGGCAAAATTGAACACGTTGAAAGAAAAACGCCGGGCCAGGGTCTCATCCAGAAAGCTGACTACTTGCTCTGCCGAACCAGGCATCATGTTTGCGGCTATGATATCTTTTCCCTTCTCAATCAGGTTCAGGAAAGGCAAATCCGGGATGACCATTACCAGGAACATCAAAAAGGGGATAAAGCCCAGGATGGTAATATAGGTAAGCCCTGCAGATTCTTTGAGCACTCCCTCGGAGATCACTCTCGTAAATAGAAGCCGGAAAAAGCAGCCGATCTTTTGCCACAGTTCCTTTCTTTTCTCGGGCATCCACAGAAATGTATATACACTCAGGGTGTCTTCCCAAACGATTTGGAGATAAGAGCCGATGCCATCCAGGATTCTTTGAAACAGGTTTTTGCGTTTTTTTCTCATAAGCTTATTCCTCTCGCAAAGCGATTACGGGATCGAGGTTGCTGGCTCTTACCGCTGGCATGATCCCAAAAAGCAGGCCCACCCCAATCGAAACCAGCAGAGCAATTCCGATCATCTGAGCCGAGGCTATCACACTGATCCCCAGATATTTGGAGATGACTCCCAGGAGTGAATAGCCCAGAGCTATTCCTAGCATGCCTCCAATCGTCGTTATCAGTACGGTCTGGACCAAAAACTGAGTAAAAATGTCGAAGCGTCTGGCCCCGATTGCCAGGCGGACGCCGATCTCGCGGGTGCGCTCTTTTACGGAGGCCAGCATAATATTCATGATTACGATGCCTCCCACCAGCAGCGAGATAACAGCAATCATCACAAAGATAGCGGTGAACATGATGGAGTTTTGTTTCATCTGGGCCAGTTGTTCTTCGGCGGAATCCACCGAGAAGATTTCTTTGCCCTGGCGCAGGTTTAGGACGATGTTTTCCAGCAGAGGCCTCAGAACCTTGGCTTGTTCGGAATCATGAGTCTTGATCTCGAAGCTTTCAATCACCTGATTGGGGCTGATCTTGTGCATCATGGTCGAGATCGGCACAAAGGTTCTGCGGTTCAGATACTCCATTGCATTCTCTCCACCAAAGGCCCTGCCTCCGCCCTGATTGGCAAAGAACTTGGTTTCCATGATCCCAACCACCATAAGCTGCTGTCCGCGAACATTCACGTACTCGCCCAAGGGGTTTTTGGAGGCAAAAAGCTCACTTGCCACAGTGGAGCCCAGCACAGCTACGTTATTATTCATATCGATATCGAGTCGATTGATAAATCTGCCGCTGGAAACGTCCCATTCGTCCACGATTTTCATATCGGGCATTACGCCCAGGACTTCACCAGTAAAAGTAACAGCAGCTTTTCGGACGGGCATCTGGTAGGCGCGGACAGTGGCATTGAAGGCCAGTACGTCGGGAATCAGATCGCGGATGAGCTTGATCTCGTCCAGGCTAAAGTACATTTTACCGCCCTTGCGATAATCCCAGCCCCAGTTTCTGCGTACCTGTATCTTGTTTACCCCTCCGCGCTCCTGCATCCAGGCCAGAGTGGTCTTGTTCATGCCATTTACAATGGCCAGCACTACCATAATCGACATCACTCCGAGAATGATCCCAAAGATGGTGACGATGCTCCGCACCTTGCGGGTCATAATATCGGTAAAACCGATATGGAGGGATTCAGATAGCGAGATCGCCATGATCTATCTTTCCATCCATGATGCGGATCACGCGGTTGGCTCGTTCGGCAATTGCGGGATCGTGAGTCACTACGATAATGGTGTTTCCTTCTCTATTCAATTTATTGAGGATTTCCATGATGTCTCCGCCGGATTGTGAATCCAGATTGCCCGTAGGCTCGTCTGCCAGAATGATGGCGGGGTCGTTCACTATGGCTCTGGCAATGGCGACGCGTTGTCTCTGGCCTCCAGACAGCTCAGTCGGCTTGTGGCGCAATCTATCTGCCAGGCCTACGTCTTCCAGTACCTGCCTGGCTTTGCTGCGTCTTTTGCCTGCAGAAATGCCAGCATACATCAGGGGGAGTTCGACGTTTTTGAGGATGTTTAGATGCGGCAAGAGATTGAAGGATTGGAAGACAAATCCGATCTTCTTATTGCGGATATTGGCCAGGGCGGATTTGGGTAGATCGCTTACGCGCTGTCCATCCAGATAATAGTCTCCACCAGAGGGGCGATCCAGACAGCCAATGATGTGCATGAGCGTACTCTTCCCCGAGCCTGAAGGCCCCATAATGGCCACAAACTCACCTGCCTCGATCTCGAAATCTACTCCGGCCAAAGCTCGCACTTTCACCTTGCCCATGTCATAATCTTTGGTCAATCCACTTGTTTTGATAATCGCCATTTCTAAATCCACAGTTTTTTTTCACAGTCTCATTTTTTGGTCATATTGTCAAGCCGAAAATGCTCGTGAGCTTTTGTATAGCAATGTATCACGCAGAATTGCGCGGTAAGGTGGCATTCCGCCCGTATGGTAGCATTCCAATGCTACTATTCTAATAGAACACGGATCCCCAGGATCGCCAGGATCAGCGGGATCTTCTTTGGAGTTA
>CAZZCS010000121.1:0-6509 GCA_964652645.1 uncultured Candidatus Cloacimonadota bacterium
ATTGAAAAGATCAGAGCCGGCTTCGATTGATTCGGCTATCCTAAAGTCACAAGATGCCTGCAATTCGATGTTTAATCCAGGTTGTTTCATCAAATGATGAATGGCCTTGATATCGAATATAATGCGGACCAAGTGATCTTCATCACTATTTGTGAATACGTGATAGTCAATATCCAGATCATCAATATCATTGGTCTGAGTCTCTTTCGGAAACACCAAAGATATCTTGGTCTCCAGAAGTACAAACATCTCTTGCTGTAGTTCGCTGCGCTTAATCTCCACAATCAGCTCCTATTGCACGGGCCCCGTAAGATATGTGGTTATAACTTGTGGATAGGAATTTATGTATGTAGGTTGTTTTCGTGACTTCTGGACTGACTTTTATACGACTCGCTTGGTACAGAAATTCCTCAGACTTCTTGTCCTGGATCTCCATCCTAAAAACCACATTGAACTCATGGGATATCCCGGCTAACATCGAAATGTTAATCAGCTTATCCCCAGAGAACACTTGGCTAAGATATGAAGGCGACACTCCTGCCGCTGCCGCAAGTTCTTTCTTGCTAATTCCCTTATTTTCCATCAAATCTTCTAACTCCATAGTGATTGCAGTACTCAAGGATATTGCTTTGTACTTCTTCCTGAAGGGCTGAATGGATTGCAATACCTGATCATGTGAGTATTTCGAACTCATAGCTCCGCGTCCTCTTTATAATATTTTTCTCTTTATTAGATAAACTTTCTGACTTCTTACCCATGTGTATCTCACAGATGATGACGTCCTTTCCTTTCCCATAATCGATTTCTCGACAATACAGACGATCGTTGCGCCCTTTGTCCATAAACTTCATTGCTGTCACTTTGGGCTGCTTCTGCTTTTCCTCAATTCTATAAGTCTCATCACGATATCTATTGGCATACACAATCGTTGCAATGTTAATCATCTTATCCAACCGATAATTAATGTCGCCCGGGGTGTATTTGGGATTTATGCCCTTACCACCCAGGAAATCTATCAAATCATCATAAATCTTTGTACGGACGAATATGCTTACACGATACCTGGGGCCCCTGAAGTCCCAAGCATCCTCAAGAAGATCGTCTATACACTTTAGCTTCTCACACATACATGACCCCACTTTATCTATAGATAAATTCCGTCAAGGAAAATCTGAAATTCTTTAAAAGTTCGAGATCCTGGTACGGGAAAATCTGCTCCAGAGCTTCACGATAGCTCATGATGTTTATCAGCTTCTCTTTCATCTGATTCGATTGCCTCATCTTCTGAAAATCTTGAAAGTTCATTTCTTCTTGTCGAATGCTTGTTTGACGATTGTTGGAGACCATAGTTTCCAAGTGGAGATGACAATCAATATAAGCATATATGCCACAAAATCAAACAGAATTTCAAAGATATCCACTCACTCATCACTAACACTTCAGACCCAAACCCCGCTTCCGAAAATACTTCTCCAGCCGCTCATAAACGCGCTCTTCCACATCCTGCGCCCTGGTCTTCGGATCAAGTTCAGCATAGTATTTTTGGACAATACCAAATTGACCGTTTTCCAGATAGAAGACCCCGCCTGAGCTCTCCACCAAATGATTCAAAGGATTACGCACGATAAACTGCTCAATCCTGGAGAGAGGCCTCTCACACAGATCCTGATTACTCGGTTCACTCAAGTCCCTGGAATAGGGCTCCCGCCGATACAATACCCGAAAATAGCGGGCAAGCTCTGCCACCGTCACTTCCTGAGCCAAATCCCCATCTTTGAGCATGCAGAGAAATACTCCCATCTTGTAGGATTTTTGCATGCGGGTGTGACCAATGGCTGCCGGTAATGTGCTTGTGATCTCATTCATGTTTTTCACTCTAAATGAAATTGATATCCTAGAAGATTCTACCTCAAGTCACCCTGATCTTATCATCCAGTTTCACTTCTTGTATTCCGCTAAGAATATCCCTGGTTACGCTTTCGCTTCTATTAGAATCGGTCTCGGCTTTGATCTCTATCTTGATAATAAGACCATTGCTGCTTGCGTTGAGCTTGGTAAGTACCGACCTGGAAAACTTGTTCCAAAGCTCATAAGGTAGTTCTCCGCTAAGTTTGATGGAATCGATGCGTGGTAGCTTGGGATTAGGTTCATTTTGGTCATTACCAGTTGTGGAACCAGTATTGGGTTCAGTTCCAGTACCCAGACCGTCTCCCCCTGGACCCGGATTTTCTTCATCTCCTCCAGAATCTGCTCCAGAGATAGGCTCTTCTTTGGGTTTGTAAAGATCGATCTTTTTTGCCATTACCAGGCTCACTTCTGATACAAACATGATCTCTGATGAATCAACTTCTTCTTTGAACCAGAGGTGATAACCAGAGCCATCGGCATTGGATGTTGAGATGAGTCCCGCATCACCTTTATACACAAAGTCGTGAATCTTGCCTTTCAGAACTGAATCAGGATCAGCCAGACGTGTCAGCGAGCCGTCCAGAAAGCTTTGTCTTAGGCTCTTCAGTGGCCATGCACCTCTATCAATAAAAGCCTGTGGCCAACAACGTTCCAAGTAGCTTATTCCCACAGAGTCATTCAAGAGTGCTTGAGACTTTAAGGCTGTAGTGATCCTATCGCTTAGCGAGACATTAGCACTGGAGTGCCCCTGCCCCAGGTCGATGATATGAAGATTCTGATTCTCCTTTTCTTTTGTGTAAAGCGCAATAAATCGATATGAAGCCCATACCTCATCTTTGACCGCATTTTCCGTATCGACCACTTTTGACCGCAGTTCGTTGACGTCACTGCTGCTCATATCGCTGCCAAGCAGACCATCAGCGTATTCTTTGTTAACTTGTTTCCATGCGAGCAGAACTTCGGCTTTGTCCCTCAACTCTCGTCCCGGCTTTTTAAAACACCAGATCAGAGCTGCCGGATATAATCTTGGTGAGGATCCTCTGGTCTTCAACCATTGGGAGACTTCAGATTTGAATCCTTCGCTGTCCATCCATTCTTTATCGGGATCAGCCACCACAATCGTCATCTTTGTAGTATCTTGAATAGAGCTGCTATCGGTAGGGAAAAAAGTAATGGGAAGCTGACTGTTCTTTTTGAATTCTGTCTGGATGGTGTCTTTGAGCAATGGCTTAACCTGGCTTCCATAATCGATGGATGCCCTACGGTCATTCACAACTTTTTTTAAGGTGGGCTGAAACCCGATTTTGTAGCCATCTGTGCCAACTCTACGAATGAAATAACCTTTGTCTTCAAGCGCGAAGGCGGCGTTGTCTATTGATGTGGTATCCAAACCCGGACCACCTAAGGCAAATCTCAGTTCCGGGAGATGAGCAGTTTTCTCGCTTTGTCCTCCGGATGATTCGAAAAAGATCGCTGTACCGACCTTGCGATGGATGTATCTCAGTTCATCTTTGGCATCCGCATCAAGCGCATTGGCATGAGATTGTTTGCCGGCAATATCAGCATCAATGGCAGCTTGAAGCCTGGTTTCTCCCAATTGCCCCAAAACTACTGCTTTAAATTCCTTCGCATCCAGGGGAGCAGATCCCAGTGTGATCAAGGTTTCCTTTTTTGCCTCTGAATATCCAGTTTTATATGCAACGGATATCCACTGAGCAAGCATAGCCAGGGTTCCGCGAGTTTGTTGGAATTGTGTAAGCGCTTGCCACTTTTTCTGGAAGACAGCCAGGGTGGCGGGATGAAATGGGTAGCATTGTTCAAATCTCTTTTGGAGCATCTCGATAGCCGAAGATTCAGTGGTTGATCTATCAACAGACATCCACTCGGGGGGAAGCTGAGCCCTGCGTTCAAAGGCCCACTGAGCGTATTCTTTGCAGATATTCTTGATCTTCTTGGAATCTCCGATATCATCAAAGAGGCGTTTTCTGACCACTTCACTTATCTCTGATTCATCATTGGAGATCAAATCTTTGGCCACCCGCTTTACTACCTTGGTGATCTTATCCTGCCAGGCTATATCCCATTCTGTCATTTCTACCTGGCTGCGTGGTAAACTGATCATCACAGCGCAGTTCTCAGCTCCTGTAGCAGCTACGGTAAGGTTTTGGATAAAGGCATGAAATTGATCACACATATCTCTGTGGCGATTCATGAAGTTCAACACCTCGTCAAAGAGAATCAAAACCGGAGCTTTAGCTGCTGCAAACACCCTATTCAAGGTCTCGGTTCCAGGAGGCACATTGGTGGAATTCAAGCCCAATTCATGTACACCCTCTTTCCCTGCAAGCTGATAAGCGATGTCAATCCATGGTGTTTCCCTACCAGGAGTAGGATCCCAAGCATTTCCCACAAAGGCGGCCACTTTTGCCTTAGGGATTCCAGATAAACCCATCCAGTTACAAAAATCCTGCACTCCCGCGTATGCTCTGGCGGTGTCACCGCTATTTGCCAAGTGATAAAGGGTTGCTAGGGTATGGGTTTTTCCACCGCCAAACTGGGTTATCAGAGTCATGACTGGAGCAGTATTCACAGTATCTCCTGCCAATCTGCGTAGGGTCATGGCACAGTGTTCTTTCAAAGCGCTAGTAAAACAGGTGCGGGCAAAGAACGGCTCAGGGTTCTTGTAGTCTTCCGGAGCTGTGCCGTTTACAATCTGCTCCAAATGTATTGCAAATTCATCCGGATTGAATGATCTGCCTTCTCGGACTTCTTTTCGTGGTGTTACTAGTTTATGCCAAGGGTCCATTTATATTCTCCAATTGATATATCTCTTATATCATGTAATATGTTCTTAGCCTAGAAACTATATCAGTTAATGTTAGACTTCCAAGACCGTAATCCTTCATATGCAGTTCAGTATGTTTCTCCAATTCATTTAGGTATGAAGCAAAGTCCATTCTTATTGATATCGGGAGTTCTAAGCTGTTTCCAGGGACAAGTAGTTGATACAATTTGAAAATGTCACTTCGATGCTTGGTAATATGCCAAGACTGCACATCTTCTCCGCTATTCTTGCGATCGGTATTGTTTAACCAGGCTTTCGCCTTTAACACAATTATGCGATCGGCACTGATACAGGAAAGCCCATCTAAGATAATCCTAGCATCTTTGATGAAACTATAGTATACATCATCCAGGAGAAGTGCTGATAGAGGGGACATCTCAGTATCTTTTGTAATAGGACAATAGCGTCCATCTCCTTCAAAAGGGATAAAATCCGGAACCCTGGAAAAGAGTTCCAGACAGACTGGGTAACGGTCGTTGTTTGGGTTTTCAAAACGATAGTATTTCTTTTCGCTTTTGTTCTGATACTTATCCTGATAACCACCCATATTAACAAAATCCCAGAAAGTTATGAGAAACTCAGATGACAGAGCTTCAACTACAATCACTATATCAAGGTCATTGGTTGTGCGAAACAATAACCCAGCATTTCTCATCAGTTCAGAAGTGACGGTTCCGCCAATCAGAACGTATTGATCTGTATAACCTGAAAAGTGGGTCTTGAAAACATCTAAACCTTTTACCACCTGAATTCTCCAAGCATACTCTCAATGGACATCTGCACTCTATCATCATGGTTTTCTTTCAGGCTCAAATACAAGGATAGTGGATCAACACAATCTTCGCTTGAGATTAGTTTAGGGTTGTATTTCCAGATTTGCAGATTAGAAACATTATCAGCTGGTCGACTATCTTGGCTTATCTCAACTATGTCCAAGTTGTTCTTTGCGATACTACTAATAGTAGCGTAAGTAAGAAAATCATCTTCATTGATCATGCTATATCTGGAAAGAGCTGATATCCCTGCCAAGCAGTAGGGTAATCGACCTTTATCCATAATCCATACTGACCTACGCACAGGATTGATCAAGAATGGCTGGGCTTTGTCCCACAACTCCTTCCCGCGGTATAGCCAAGAGTATCTCTTCTCTTTCCACTGTTCATTTCTATCTACTAGTTCATAAACCATCAGCTCATTAAAGGCCCGGGAAATACTCATAGTCGTGTATGTGGAACGTCTCGCATAGTCCGAAGCGGTTACCTCTTTGTACTCTTTATAAAGAATGGCTCTTATCAAAATTACTTGAGCAATTGGACTAAGGCTATCTTGCATTATTACTAAATTACGATAACGCTCATTGAACACAATCCCAAGATTGGAGAGATAGATTTGATTCATGGGGACGATGAACGGAATCCGATTCTCGACCAAGGAACGCCTTAGATTTGAGTTCATCCAAGAACACAGGTAAATCGCTGGTCTGCCTAACCGGCTCTGTAGTTCAGATAACTGAGTACGTAGCTGTTTTGCCACAAGGATATCCCTCCCCTCGCATAAGAGGTAGCTTACCCCGTTTAACTCAAGATCGTAAAACCGATAATACTCCGAATAATAGTATGGTAGGTGTGCGGCTAGATCAAGTGGGCGGATCACCGCTCTAACATCCAGGGTATCTTCCAGATATCGCTTTGTCTTTAAGATCATATCATCCATGGCATCCTCTCATTAACACGATTTCGCATCACTAACATTATAA
>CAZZCS010000122.1:0-6386 GCA_964652645.1 uncultured Candidatus Cloacimonadota bacterium
AGCAGCAGGGTATATCCGGTCTATTGGCTCAATACTCAGCCAGGATGCTATCCAGATCACCCCAGACCAGCGGGCTTTGCTCGTTGCTATTTAGTCTTCTGGCCTGATAGGGAACTTCTTCATCCAGGTAGTTCCGAAGCTCAGCGACGCTAATCTTGCGATCGCCGTTTTTATCTGCTTCGCCTTTGAGTCCCTTGAGGAAGTAGTAGGTAAAAAGTGAATGACCCTGGTCTTCGTGCCAGGAAGAGTATTCTTTGCCGGAGGAGGAGAGAAAGACAGTGGATTTGGGGATATTGGCATAGGGAATATCCACTTCTATGCCTGCAGGAGAGATGCCTTTTACCAGGAGTCCTTTGGGGGAAAGTCCACTAAAACAGGCGTCGATCACGACGGTAATAGTCTTGTAGGGGAGTTTGGCGATATTGCTATAAAAGGTATCCAGGGGGTAGCCGTTCATGTCTATGGTCATGGGGTCACTATCGACCGGAACGATATAGGCACGGTTGCGCTTTAGATCGGGTGCCCCATGCCCTACGTAATAGATAAAAACGTCCGAGACGTCCTTCTTGATCCAGTTAAAGAGCTTGCCCCTATGGTTGTTTTCGGTGCCGAAAATCGTCTCCAGGGTTGCCTTGGAGGCATTGAGCTCAAAGATGATGTTCTTCTCATCAAAACCCAATGCATTTGTCAGGTACATTTTCATGACGCTGGCATCGCGAATGGCGAAGTCCACACCGGTAGTTTTCAGATAATCGGCGTTTCCGATCACGACAGCAACTGCATCTTTCCGTTTAAGGGCCGTTTTGGGGATATTGACGGCTATATCAGCCGGAGGCAGGCTTGTGGTATTGCGAAGCTCCGTAGAGCGCTCCAGACGGCTTGTATGCTGCGGACTGCTGTAGCTACTATGCGCATACATGATCTCATCTCGATGGGAGAGGATATTTGTCTTCATGTGTTGCACGGCCTCTTTCAAAGCGGCATTCACGGTTTTTCGGTAGTTCATGCCATAGAACAGGGCGCCCATTTGAGACATCCTGAAGTGATGGGAATCGTAATAGATTACACGTTGGGACTGCGGATCGGTGAGCTGTATTTCCAGGATCCCTTCCGCTGTATTGCGGGCGTGGGGCATGAATAGTACAGGCGCTATGCCCATTACGTAGCCGATCAGGAAGTACCAGTTTGAGTGCCTGGTATTAAAATTACTCAGAGACACATCCATATTGACGGTGTTTTTGGAATAGGGAACGCCAATGCCTCTCAGATCTGTCCGGATCATCGTTTCTATCTGTTTGGGATCGATCTGGTAGGTGGCAGGGTTCAGAAATCTAGATGTCGTGAAGGATCCATCCACTGTGATGTTGATACTTTGGATACTGAGGTCGATTGTATCTTTGCCCTTCTCAAAATTGTATGATATCGGCGTCTTGATAACGGGCACAGGCTTGTTGTAATTGGCTGCACAGCCTGCCATTAGCAGAAGGGCCAGGGTCAGGATCAAGAGGGTGTACTTAGAGAATTTCACGAGGTTCCTCCCTATTTCTTTTTGTAGATGGAGTAAGAGATGAAGGCAAATTCATACTCGGATCTGGGTAGTTTGCTGAGGGCACTCATCAGTTCGTTGATGCTGGATTCCACAGTGTTGTAGCTGGACATCGTGCCGGTTCGGATCAGGGTTATCGGTTTTTTGGTAGCCACGACCATGATGGTTTCCACATCCTGGTTTTTGCCGGGCAGGAGGCTCAAGGGGATGCTAAAGCTGTCCCGCTCGGAAGGGAACTGGAAGGCTGTATTGGCTTTGGCATAATTGTCTTTGTATTCATTTGGCAATAAGATGCTTACGGTATCGTTTGAATAGAGATTGAGGATACTGAGATAGCAATCCTGGGAAGGAGTGATGGAGAGTTTGAGCTTTTCTCCCTCCTCGAAGGTGCTGCGATTTTGCTGGACCCTGAGGCTGAAATAGGGATCGCAGTCTCCGATTTGGGGCTTTACCGTCATTTCCAGAGAGACCTGTCTGGCCAGATTTGAGCCGATAATCACGTTTTTGGATTCTGTGATGCTCATCTCTGTGATATAGCCTCGGGACATGATGGAGGTGATCTTGGAGAGGTTGTCTATGGCTTGGGAGGCAATCTCGCCCTCGACATTGAATAGCCAATTGCTCACTTCCATGCCGCAGACGTGTTCTACGAGGTGCTGTCTGGCCCGGTCGATGGCCCTTTTCTCTGCCTCTTCGGGGCTGATATTTACAATGGGCTCTTGCAGGCTGAGATAGTAGCGGTGCATTCCCAAATTGACCAGCTGGATCTCGCGAGATACCATGGGAGGCAGAGGCGTAGTCTCTAGCACTTCACCGCTCAAGACGATGAATCCAGAGAGCAAACACATTAAAATAAAAGCACTAATCCTGATAATCATATCCATCCTCCAGCATTGGTAACGCTGAAACAACAATGTTTTTACCATACTTATATGGTGAATTAAATACGTCAACAATAAACTTCAGCTGCTGGGGGTAGTGTTAGTGCCAGAGGTGGAGATTAGGAGCTTATTCAACCCTGCTGGTGATAGATATCTGCTCTGCCTGGTGGTCTGGACTTCAGCCCAGGTTTCACACTTGCGTGTGAAACCTGAAGCCTCTGTGCAATAGTCTATTTCATCAGCATCATCTTTCTGTTATAGCTGATACCTTCATGAGTGAGCCGGACGAAATACAAGCCGCTGCTTACCTTGCGTCCGCTTTCATCCTTACCGTTCCATTCCAGCCTATGTTTACCTGATTGCAGCTCTGTATTGGCCAGGGTTTTTATCAATTGACCTTTCAGGTTGTAGATCTCCAGTCTCGCTCTGGCAGCTGTGGCAAGATTGAATTCTATTATGGTGCTGGGGTTGAAAGGATTGGGGAAATTGCCCGAGATTGAGGTAATGGGAACAGGTACCACCTGATCATCGTTGTCTGACTCGTGGACCAGGGTTATATCCAACGTAGTGGTTTCGTTTTCCAATACTTGCACGTTGTTATAGCTTTGCTCGTGATATTCCGGAGCGGTAACGCTAATGGTATGGGTGCCCAGGGGAAGGTTCAAGACATAATTTCCAGTGCTATTGCTATGGGTATAGAATTCCTGACTATAGATCATAGCTCCAGCAATCGGCGTACCCAGCGTATTACGGACGATTCCTGCTACAGATCCCACGCTGAAAAGCGGCTGTGGCAAGATGTTTTGAATCACGACCTGACCCGCGGGCACGCTAATCTGCTGGGAATATTCGTCATAGCCCAGCACAAAGCATGAAAGCGTATAGTCCCCGGCGGGGATATTCTGGAATTCGAAGGCGCCAAACTGGTTTGTGATAAGGTCTGGAGCACCACTCAAATGAATCGTGATGTCCTGGATGGGGTGGCTGTTAAAATCCAAAAGGGTTCCCCTTAGATGTCCCACCTGTGATAGACTGCCGTGAAGAGCAATCTTTGGGGCTTTGTCCACCACTGCTCCTCCTTGGGTACCAGGGAGCAGATCATCAAGGTTCGAGCCGATATAGCGTGCTTGGGCCCAACCATTATTGAAGCTGATAAATCGGTTTTGGGGGGAATGTTGGGTCTCGGTATAGCCTCTCATTGCCATCAAAGCCAAGTTTCCCCCGTTGTATTGAAAAGACTGGGGAAGCTCTGAAAAAGGCAGGAGGACGCTGGTCGATCCGGTGGTGAAATTGACCAGCCCATCAAAGACCAGAGTGAATTCTTGCACCGGGATAAAGCCTTGGGATAGGTTGCTTTGGGTCGTATTTGCCAGCCACAGCTTTACGGGTATCTGGCTTGTGGTCTCCGCGAAGATGGTATAAAGACTCAGTGCTGTAATAGTCATGGGAGTGCCAAGATCTTCCATCTGATATATACATTGATATTTTGAGGACCGGACTGTGGTATCCAGAGGATAATTTGCATAAGTCGTCCCGTTTCCCATTACATAGCTATAGTTTGGATCGGAGCTTACGGTGATGGCCATCACGGCAGTAGAATTGTTTGCCGCCACCTCATCCTGGCTGAGCACCAAAACTGCTTTCAAAGAATGGTTTACGGGGCTGGTAGGAGTCCAGGCAATGCGGATTAAAGCAGATTCGGAGGCTGCAAGGGCAATACCCTGAATCGAGGCGAGTTCCACAGCACCATTCATAAGCTTCACTTGATATTGAGGTTGGGGATTGGTGCCCAGATTGCGCACTCTTACACTATAAAACTCTGTAACACCCACATGCGGGTTCAAGTTTCCACCCAGAGTTCCCAAAGCCAGATCGTTGACCGGTCTCACTTCCAGAAATACGTTGTCTATTTTCTGCTGGCCAACCTCATCCACTAGGAAGGCAATATAGCGGTGGCTGCCTTGATAGTGGTCAAAGTGAACGATATATTCCACCCACGCAGTTCCGCCTGGTTTTTGGATAGAATCAATCAGCTCAAAGCTTTGGATGGCATAGGGATCTGCCACCATCCCGATTTTGATGAGGCCGGCATCTTGCGATACGAAACGTAAACGCAGATTGCTCAAGGCTATGCCGTCATCCAGAGGAGGTGCGCTCAAGCAGGCAATGCCGGGATCGTCCGGGTTTCCTACGGTCAACGTGACAAAACCGCCCAGGGTGCTGATAGAAGCGTCTCCAGCCGTGTAGGCAGTCCAATCCGGGGGAAGGGAACCGGAATTGAAGTTTTGAGAATAGGGGATTTGATAGATGGTAGGATCCGGCTTGGTACGGAAGCTCCAAACAGGTACATTTACCGTCTCTCCAGCTTCGTTATAGGGGATTATTTTCCAGAAGTAATCAGTATCGTAGGCCAGGACAAGCGAGGGTTGATAGCTCATGACGTTACCCAAATCTGTAGCGTTTTCGATGTTTGTGGGAGGGTTGTCGGTTCCAAAACTGATTTTGTAGCCCAGGGTCTGTCCTCCACCGCTGGCCCACTCCAGGTATTGCTGGATCGGAACGTTCAAAGCTGCATCTGTGGGGCTGATGGCAATCGCGGGGTTGGGTGGAGTGGAAGGAGATGCCAGCTCAAAATCGTACTGAAGCCCAAAGGCTGGAGCCACAGAGGTAGTAAGCGTCATAGTTTCAGTATTTACTGTGGCAGCAGTGCTTTGGTTCCAATCTGCAGTCGTGGTACGTCCCATAAAGTCTGCATTGCTGCTGCCGCGCAAACCCACTTGGGGAGTGCCATTGGTGGTATTGACCGTCATGGTGCCATAAACTATGCGGATGCGGTTTGTACTCTCTTGCAAACGAAGCTGAAAGTTGTAGCTTTCGTTGTTGTTTGCAGTTCCGTATTTTTTAAAGTTTTTCCACTGGATTACAAACTCTCTAAGAGGCGCGGTTCCTACAATCTGATAGCGCATTTCACCCAGGGTTCCGGCGGTGACCAGGCCTTGTAAATCCCTTGCAACTAATGCGATGCCTCCGCTGGCTGCCACCGTTGAACTGAGAGGATTGTGTCCTAGATATGTGGTGCCGCCCAGAATTACCTGTCCATTCGAAGAAACTGTGAGCCCGCTGAAGTATTCCCCATCAAACTCAAACTGCCATGGGATGGTCCCAGCGGGTAAAACATATAAAACATCATCGAGGGAAGCAGCACCCACAGAACCTTCTACGGCAGTACCCATTACGGTTCCTGCACTTATCTCGGTATAAGTGCCGATGCTGCTGGAAAAAACCCACTGCTCTGCAAATTGGGCATTCAAGCCCAGGACTAGCAGCGTAAGTGTAAGCATTACAAAGAATTTCATAAATTATGTCTCCTTCCTAGAGAATTCCCGGGTATTGGGATGTTACCTTTTTGGCATCCGAATCCACCTGTTATTAGTACGCAATAATTGTTCCCTATTTATAATTACTTTGGTCTTTATTCTACAAAACCCAGCTTTTCCTAAGATTCTTTGTCAAATACCTGCTCTGCGGCCTACTCATATCTCTAGATTTGATAGTTTGCTCCGCCTGGCACCTACTTTTTGAAGATGAAAAACACCGCTGCCACGATCAACACAAAGCCCACGATATAATTCCAGCGCAGCTCTTCTTTCAGATACAAGACGGAAAAAGCGCTAAACACCACCAGCGTGATCACTTCCTGGATAGTCTTTAGCTGATAGGCGCTATAAGAACCGTAGCCAAGGCGGTTTGCCGGAACCTGAAAGCAATACTCAAAAAAGGCGATGAACCAGCTGATCAGGATCACCTTGACCAGTGGAGAATGATTGTACTTCAAATGACCATACCAGGCGAAGGTCATGAAGATATTAGAGATACTCAACAGCAATATTGTCTTCATAATGGTGGCTACAAATCCGGGGCATATTCTTTTGTCAATTGTTTTGCGTGGCGGTTTTCAG
>CAZZCS010000123.1:0-6216 GCA_964652645.1 uncultured Candidatus Cloacimonadota bacterium
CAGTTTCTATCCTTGACAGAAAACACAGTTAAATAAGCTGTCATGTAAGTGTGCGTGAGGAAAAAACTAATGGGGATGACTTTTTGGATAAGATTATTTCTAAGGCCCTTAGCGAGAACCTTAGAGTTACTCAGGTTCAGAATATTCAGTATGAAGATCATGCTTTATGGTTGCTGGACATATCCCAGGACTTCTTTGGGATAAACCAGCGCTTAAAAGCCTTTCTGGAGGAGCTCTATCACCCTTATGTAAATCCGAAAGATACCCTGATATTGATGCGGGCTAGTTTTTTGGGCGATCTATGGTGGTTCAGTTCGCATATAGAGCACGCCCGGATCATGCAGACAATATTGGATTTATTCGGAAAAGTCGAGAGTATCTGTGTCAATGAGTCCGACCAAAAGAGGCTTATAGAGGAGTTTCTAGAGTTTGGAACCGCGCTTTGTGAGCAAAACCAATCCGATATTGCCCCCCAGATCATCAGCATGCTGTCTCAATGGAGCGAACAGTACCCACGTATAGCCATCAGGCTGAGCAGTCATTTTCGTAAAACGCTTGTATCTATATGCAACGATTGCGATAGCCCCCAAGACTGCATAAGTCTTCTCAAGAGCATACTGCTGGCAACCCTGGACTTCTGGCACAAGAGCTCAGATATTCAGGGCTGGATGGCGAGCTTCAGTACGATTCAATTGGGCTCCACCCCGCCTCCTGGAGAGGCTTTCTTCGAGCACTGGAGAGAGTATATTAGTGCCTCACAAGATCTTGCCGAACTGGCAAAAGTCCCCGCCAATAGTGAGATAGCCTCCCTGTACAGAGATTTTCTCAGAGAGATCCCCATGTTGGAAGCCCGTATTCAATACCTGTTTTTCCTATTGGGCCTGCCAACCATGATCGACTTGATGGATCATCTGCTCTGGGATCTGAATAGGCAGCTAGCTTCCCTGGGCCAAAATATTGAGCTTTCAGAAGTGATAAACCTCCTGGATTCCATCTTTGCCACACTGATTTCTTTCAGTTCATCTCACCGGAGTATCGTGCTGGATTGCATATCAACTGTGGGTAAAAGCCTGCTGGAGCATCCTGATCCCAATATGCCCAAAATCGTGATGGGACACCTGGTAAAGCTGGGTTTAACCCCTGCTCAGGAACTAAAGATTAGTTCCGATTGGCAGCTTGAAGTAGATAAGAACCACGTCAAGCATCTACGAATCCTTTTGGATCTCATTGCTATCAACCCCCAGGCAAACAAGGATTTACTCGCTTTCACCATAATCAGCCTTACCCGTAAGGGTGTGTTTATCGCAGATACAGACCTCTTTCAAAAAGATGTATCGGCATTTTTAGCATCCAATATCAGACCTGTATTCGTGCAAAGTAAGCATTTACTGAGGATGTTTCCCGTATTTTTCCATGAAATCGGAGCCGAAGGAGAGATTCGAGATGCCAGCACGAATCTGGACGAACTGACTCATCGTAAGGACAAGCTGATTCACTTTCTCCGCAAACAGATCCACACGGAAAGCAACAACTCGCATATAGCCCTTATTGAGAAAATTCTCCAATATTGGCATAGCCTTGATCCGACACCATTGAAGACCATTATCCCGGAGGATGTCTGGCAGGATATTCAAAAATCAAACCCCAGACTCATAGCGCAAAACCAGGTTCTGGATGCATTTCTCGCCAAAAACGAGCTCAGTGTACAGGAGCTTCTTGCCCTCTCCTGGCAGCGCACCGAAGATCTGTGTCGCAGCCTTGATGATGACCTGTACGGTAAGAGGCTAAAACTGCTCTGCTACTGCCATTTCCTGCTCAAGGACAAGTACAATCTGGAACCCTATGATATTGTAAAGTACCTATCACGTTACAGTTTCTTTGATACAAAAGAACAGAATCGTCTGAAAACTAGTTTGAACAGAAGAGACTACGATAGCTCTATCCGTCAGATGCTTGGCTATATCGGTCGTTTGAACGCTTTGACTCTGGACCCCAAGCCTTCAGAACCCTGGGAAAACATATATTACAAAAGACACATTGCCGCAGGGATACCATCTATGTATGGCACTTACAGGGAGACCAAACTCGAAGCCATGGGTGTGGTATTCAGGATGGAAAATGTAATTCGCAGGCTGTTTGAGCGTAGCATGGGCCAGCTAAATCTGGAATACATCAATGGTAAGACTCTTCGCAGAGTTGAGCGGATCCTGGAACTCTACGATTTTGTCATGAAGCAAGAGATGGTGACAAGCGATGCTTTCAGCTCTGCCATATCTATGCTGAGTGCAGTCCAAAACGTTTCCAATCCCACCATCGAGCAATATCTGGATGTGTTTCATCTTTTGAAGGACTGCGTAAACGAGATCGTAAACGAGTATTATTACCGCTTTTATGACTATGCTCTGGCAAACATGAAGTTTGATGACGAGACCGGAAAAAGGTCCGAAATGATCGCTGAGGAGTTTTACCGTAATCTTCTTTCATCCTCCTTTATAATCCAGGGTTTGGATAGTTTTATCACGAGAATTATCGAATCGCTGAACGAAACCCGGAAGCTCTTTAGCAGAGAAGATATAATCAAGCTGATGTCCTACGATTCTGATCGGCTGTTTGTGCATCTCTTCGCCAAAAATGCCAGAATTGAGAATCAGGTACTACTGGGCTCAAAGGCCTTTTTCCTGAAACGTTTACATCAGTTTGAGTTTCCCATACCGCCAGGTTTCGTAATCACCACAGATCTTTATCGGAACAGGGATATCATCAATGCGCATCCCGATATTTCGAACGAATTTGATCTGATGCTAAAGCAAAACCTGGAGCACATGGAACGCTATACCGGGCTCAGATTTGGCAACCCGGACAAGCCACTGCTCCTGTCTGTGCGCTCAGGAGCACCCATGAGCCTGCCTGGAGCGATGGACACCTTTTTGAATATTGGATTGAATGATGAGATCACCCAGAGACTATCGCAACGGCCAAACTATTCCTGGACTGCCTGGGATTGCTATCGTAGATTGATCCAAAGCTGGGGCATGGCGCATGGAATAGAGCGAGATGAATTTGATAAAGTGATGCTAGACTACAAAATGCATTATGGAGTCGATCTGAAAACCCAGTTTGACAACGCTCAAATGAAGGAAATGGTGAGTGATTACCAGACGGTTCTCGATCGGCATGGCGTGAGGTTGGAACAGGATCCTTTCAGACAGCTTTATCTGGCTATATCGCATGTACTTGATAGCTGGGACACTCCTCGTGCAAAGCTCTATCGCTCCAAACTCCACATTGCAGAAGAATGGGGCACTGCCGTAATTGTCCAGAAGATGGTCTTGGGAAACATCTCACTGGAAAGTGGCACCGGAGTACTTTTTACCCATGCTGACTGGAATCATGAACCGGGTATCTGCCTCAATGGAGATTTCACTCTTTGCAGCCAGGGAGAAGACGTCGTGGCAGGGCTTGTTCATACGATGCCAATCTCCGAGCTCGACAGGGTCAGGCACCAGGCAGAACTCTCTTTGGAGCGTGATTTTCCTACGATCTATCATAGCTTACTACGCTATGCCAGACAGCTCATCGAGGAGAAGAATTTCCCGCACCAGGAGATCGAGTTTACCTTCGAAGGCAACTCCGAGGATCTGCTATTTATCTTGCAGACCAGAAATCAAATAATCCATAAAAATCCGGAATACAAGGTGTTGGGGACTTCTGAATGCAATCTGAACAAGGTCGGCAACGGGATCGGGATCGGAAAAGGTGCGATAAACGGCATCATCGTGATCTCCGAGGAAGATATCAAAAAATATCAGGGTCGGGACATCCCTCTGATCTTAGTTCGACCCGACACGGTTCCCGAAGACCTGAATCTGCTGTTTGAATGCCAGGGTCTTCTCACCTCCAGAGGTGGAATCACTTCTCATGCAGCCGTCACAGCCACCAGGCTGGGGCTGATCGGTGTGGTAAACTGCAGGGAGCTAGTAGTAAACGAAGAAGAAAGCACATGCAGGATAGATAGAGTCCTTCTGAAACCTGGTGACCAGATTTCTCTGGATGCAACCGGTGGAACTATCTATCTGGGACACTACCCCTTACAGAGTGTCCTATCATTGAGTTAACAAAAAAAACATAGAGGAGTATCAAAATGAAACTCAGTTTGAGAGACCAAAATCTGCTGGGCATTAATGGTCTTGGCAGAATTGGAAAGCTGTTACTTTGGAATCAGATTCATCTGCGTCATTATCAGGGAATCGTAATAAACTGCGGTCGCGAAATCGGTAACAATTTGGACGATCTGATCCAGGTCATCGAGACCGATAGCACCTATGGCTCTATCCATAAATTTCTCCATGGAATCGTAGGGAAAAAAGCCGAAATCAAAGTAATAGACGCCTCAAAACCCATTCTTGAGATTGACGGTATCCCCGTGAAGATCCTCAAGCAAGCCAGAGATCCCAAAGATGTAAACTGGCTTGAGGAAGGCGTAAAGATCGTCGTGGATTGCACCGGCAGCTTCCTCGATCCCACCACTTCTGCCGATGGATCCAAGCCCAGCTTGCGCGGTCATTTGGATTCTGGTGCTCTCAAAGTGATTTGCAGCGCACCTTTCAAGGTCAAAGGCAGTTCCAAAATACCAGAAGACGCAAAAACCTTAATCTATGGCATCAACCATCTGGATTTCAATCCCGCCCAGCACCACGTAATCTCCGCCGCTTCCTGCACGACCACAGGGCTCTCACACATGATCAAACCATTGTTGGAAAATGAAACTACTTCCAGGATAGTGACTGCCTCGATGAGCACTATCCACGCCGCTACCAATACTCAATCCATCCTGGATAGCGTACCGAAAAGCGGGGCTTCCGACCTCCGAAAATCTCGTAGTGTGATAAACAATATCATCCTCTCCACTACTGGCGTTACCAAAGCTCTGGAACAAGTAATGCCTGAAATCAAACACATTGGTTTTATGGCAGATAGCGTGCGCATCCCTACCAATACGGTATCTCTGATCAATCTAAATGTGACCTTTTATACCAAACTTGATGCTCTGGGAGAGCCTCTGATAAACCGAAAAGTAATCAATTCTGTGTATGCAGATGCAGCTCGAGGTTCTCAAAAAGACCTTCTGGTCTACTCCGAAAGACAGAATGTCTCGGCAGATCTGATAGGTACCATGGCCGCAGTCACAATCGAAGCCCATGAAACCCACACCCGTACAGGCTTCATCAGCATTCCTCCGGAAGTGTTAGTGGCACAGGGCCTCAAAGCCAATCTTGAGCTGGAAATGCCGGTAACTCATGCCAAAATCTTCGGTTGGTATGACAATGAGCTTGGTTCATATGTGAATTGCCTCTCAAGACTCGCAAATTATGTCTCAGATAAGAGCACATAATCGATTGTGGAAGTGAAATCTATAGCCCGAAGGACTGCTGCCCCCGCCCAGTCCTTCGGGATAATCTCTCTTTGCAAGCATAGACTCAGCCCTATCAGGATTGTACTGTCCATTATCGCCCTGCTGATTGTAAACCTCATATATGCAGAGTCGTTCTCTGTCTGGGGTTATGTGGAGTCCTATCCACAAAGTGCAAAGCAGATCATCTCGGCACCTCCAAAGTGGGACAGAGAAGACTGGCTCCTGAGCATAGGTTTGGTAAGCTTGGGAACAGGTCTATTCTTTCTGGATGAAGAGATTGATAGGTCTCTCAGACAAAACCAAAGCGACAGGCTATCGAACCTATCGACTGTCGCAACCGGTTTTGGAGAGAAGACATACGTGTTCCCTGCTCTGATCTCAGTAGTCGGCACAGGCCTGGTTTTGAAGGACGAAGAGATATCCAAGCTCGGACTTCTGAGCTTGAAGAGTGCTATACTGGCCAGTTCTGCTACTTATACCCTGAAGCTGGCCACCCAGAGAGACCGTCCTTCCAGCAATCAGGGTAACGGGTTTTGGAATGACCGGGATTTTGACCCAGAGAGAGATTCTTTCCCCTCGGGTCACGCCTCGTTGGTATGGGCTATTGCTCCCATTCTGGCAGATCAATTTGCAGAGCAGAAATGGCTTGTCTATGGCTCCTATGGCCTGGCCATTAGCACCTCTCTATCCAGGATTTATCTTGGCAAACACTGGGCCAGCGATGTCTTTGCCAGCGCTGTTATCGGGATTGTCTGTGCGAAAGCGACGCTATCCAGCACCCCAAGAATCCAGTTTTACCCCAG
>CAZZCS010000124.1:0-6191 GCA_964652645.1 uncultured Candidatus Cloacimonadota bacterium
GCCCCGCTGGGGCTTTTTGGAGCGCATTTCCGCATGAGTCCTATGCGCCATGTAGCATGCAGGATGAGAAGTACACTCCGGAGGGCGCAAATGACTCCTGCTGGGCCCCGCGCCAAAGACGGGCGAGCCACGTCTCGCCCCTACTAGCACAATTTGTAGATACGGGGTTATCGATTGAGCGCAGCAAATCGTACATTGTACATCGTAAATTGTAAATCGATATGGCGCAGCTAATTCTCCATCCCCATTTCTCAATTTGGCTGCGAAGCTCTTTTAACGTTTAACGTTTAACTTTTAACTCAAAAAGCTCCTGGCGATCCGTGTTCTATTTTGAATCGTCTTTTCGTATGGGGCATCATCACCACTTCAGTGCTTTTACGGTACTGCTCCCTGCCTGATTTTGAGCCCGGATAAAATAAATACCGGCAGGCAACCTGGCACCGCTGGCATCTTTACCATCCCAGGATAGCTCCATCTCGCCTTTGTTTGTGTTTCCCTCAAAGAGATTGCACACCTGCTGTCCACGTAGATTGAAGATCGAGATGGATAGGGAGCTTGCTACTTCTGCTTTGTAGCTGATCTTGAGCTCAGATGAGAAAGGATTGGGATACGCGCGCAGGGAGGTAATCGCTTGTGAAACTAAATCTTCGTTCTCTACCACACAAAAGAGAAATTTGGCTACGAACATATTGGTATTTGAAGGGCTACCGCTATCTACTGTGTGATTTCCAAATTGAGTACTTCCAGAGTGCCAGCCGCAGACAACTGCAGTTCCGGAACCCATCATTGCCACGCTACTAACGATGGTATCGTACTCACCCCCAAAGAAAACAATTTCAGGCAAATATGGGAGAGCTACCTCGTAGGGAGTAATTACATGCAGATAGGAATCAAAACCACCTGAGAAGGTGGATTGCCAGCCGAAGAGATCTGCTGTTTCGGAATAGGTGCCGACAAAGAATTGGATTGCACCTGCACCGCTTTCAGCACAGCCGCGTCCCATATCTGCACCTGGGCCTCCGGCGCTTACCGCCTCGATCCAATTCCCCGTATCGAGTTCGAAACGGGCATAATAGGCATCGTCGCTACCTCCGATGCTACTGATACTGTGGTTACCAAAATAGGCAGTACCGGAGTACCGACCTGTAACCTGGCCTTCCATACTGCAACCGATGCTGCTCACGCTGGCATTCTGCATTCTGCTTACCCAGCGGACCTGACCGTTGAGGTCGTAACTGGCTACAAAGCCACCACTGCCCTGCAGAAGGAGGCCGTCAAAATCCGTCTGGTCTCCACAGACACCTGTTACATAGGCATTTCCGGCATAATCCGAGGTCACATCAAAGCCGTATTCCACGCCTTCTGTACCCGCACTGCGCACCCAGAGAGGAGTTCCATCCAGGTCGAAGCAGGCCAGATAGATATCGCTGCCTCCAGCGCTGGTGGTTTCGAGGCCATTGGCAAAGCTCATTGTAGAAGCGTACCACCCCGTTACAAAAACCCTAGCCCCATCGCAGGATACGCCATAGCCGATATCATTGAGATTGCCTCCAAAGGAGGTAGCAAAGACTACATTGCCGCTATAATCCAGCTTGATCAGATAGGCGTCCCACATGCCTTGACATTCCAGCAGGGTGTCGCCCACATACATATCGCCAGAGTAATAGCCGGTGATATATATGTTTCCGGTATAATCGGAAGAGATGGATAGGGCTGTATCATCGGCATCACTGCCAAAAGATCTGGCCCAGAGCACGGTGCCAGTCTCACTCATTTTGATCACATAGATATCGTCCAAACCATTACCATAGAGCGTGATGTCGCCGATCATCATGGAATCGGTAAAGGAGCCCACCACATTAATCGAATTCCAGATATCCACATCCACATCCCAGGCATATTCCAGGTTTTCGGATCCATAAGAACGCGCCCAATGCCAGAACTGACCATGCAGCACGGGGCAGAGCAAGACAAGTAACACTGTAAAAAGTATCGTCTTTTTCAAGATTGGCCTCCCTTTAGAGTCTGATCCTGAAACCCAATACTGCATATTGGATCAGGGCAAAGGTATATACTTCGTCGCCATCGGAGCCACCTTCGAGGAAGCGGTAACCGGCTTTGAGCCCGATCTTCTCATGCAGATCATAGATAATGCCCAGATAGATATCTTCTGCCCGTCCAAAGGGAGATCCCAAGCCCTCTGCCTCGAGCACTGCATCCAGTTTCTCGTTGATTCTGTATCCTGCCTCGAGGCTCAGGAGCGGAACCAGGCCGGTATTGAGTTTGCTGGCCTTTTGCGAGGAACTAGCGAGGCTGATTTCTGCATCGCGGACCTTGAGCGAGGCACCTACGGAGCGAATCATCCATTTGGGTTCGGGGAAAATGTATTTGTATTGCAGACGATAGGAATCAAATCTATATACGGCTTTGATCTCTTCTCCGGCCACAAAAGTCTTGTTTTGGAAGATGATTTCCCGGTCAAATCTGCCTTCCGGGCTCAGCTTGAGGGGCGCAACCAGTAGCGATACTCTGTGACGTGGATTGATGTTGTAGTGCAGCACCAGCCTGGCACTCACCACGGGGTCGAGGGAAAGATCATCTTTGAGTGAGAAGCGGGTATGGATATCGTCGTCGTTGGGAATTTGTACGTCGTTGTAGCCAGGAAAGGCAAGCCCAAGATCCGTGTCGATCATTAAGCTTGACTGGGCGGAGATCGAACACAATAGGAGCAGCAGCAAGCTGCAGAACACAAGCTGTTTCATTATTTACCTCTTTGATTGGACTGGTGGTTTATTTACTGATCTTAGTTCCCTTGGCGTCATCCCTTCCGGGTGAACTATCGTAGATCTCGATATTGTAATAAATTACAGCGATGAAGTCTTTGTCAAAACTACCGTGGAAGAAGCTGTGGATCAGGTTTATGTAGCTGATTACCTGCTTCTCGTAGGGGCTGAGTTTGGGATTTTTGGGGTGCAAGAGCCGCGAAATCTGTTTGATTTTGAAGGTGGGGATATCGAGAAAGACCGTTACACAGGCGGGATTGACCATCTGATTGATGAAGGTCTGAGTGTTGTAGCCTGGTTCCGAGTAGAGCTCCAGGGAGACTAATTTGTCGTGGCTGAAAATCTCTTCTGCATGGACATAGAGACTATCCAAAATATCCAGTTTTTCTGGTAACGTCGCCTCCATATTGGACTGGAGCAGCTCGATCAGCCCAGCTATGTTGTCTTCCCGCGGTAAAAAACCCATGCCTTTTACGGCATTATTGAGCTTGAACCTGGAATCCTTGCGGGCAGCTCCCCAGGTGGCAACCATACCATTGTGCGGCCCCGAGAGCTGAGGTTTGCGGCTGGCTTCCCGGCCCAGGCTAAACATCTCCCGGAAGATCTCGATGTATTCCATCCTGCGCTCTTTGTTCCACTTCCAGTATTGGGGAGGAAAATCGACCAGGGGTAGCTCTTGCCATTTGTTATCCAGCTTTGCCCGAATCACCCTGGCAGCAGGAGCCGGGGTCTCGACAGTAGTCTGGATGCAATATCCATCTTTCCAAAACTTTGAGGGATCGACCTGCGACTTGGCATTTAGTAATCCCACCATTACGAGGATAAAAAACGCCGATACAATCAATATCTTTTCCATGGTCAACTTTCTAAGCTTGTGACATTTTACGTCAAGTGATATTTTGGAGAAACTTGGCTCTTGGGCACATGAGATACGGTTGCCTAAAAAAGAGTTTGACACTAAAAGGCCTTGCTGCATACTAGCAGTATGAGTATAGAAACAGTTAATATCGGGAACGTATCACTTTATCTGGGGGATGCCTTATCCGTCCTCAAGGATATCGACGATGAATCTATTGATCTCATCGTAACATCTCCGCCTTATGCAGATAGCAGAACAAGCACGTACGGGGGCTTTAAACCTGAGCTCTACAACTCGTGGTTTCTCCCAATTTGCGATGAACTCCAGCGAGTGCTAAAGCCTAGCGGCACATACATACTGAACATCAAAGAGAAAGCCGTCAATGGCGAAAGACATACATACGTGTTGGAGTTGATAATGGAAATGCGAAAGCGTGGATGGTTGTGGACAGAAGAATTTATCTGGCACAAAAAGAATTGTTACCCCGGTAAGTGGCCCAATAGATTTAGGGATGCGTGGGAACGATTGTTACAATTCAATAAAAGCCGTTCCTTCAAGATGTTTCAGGATGAGGTCAAGGTTCCTATTGGAGATTGGTCAAAAAACCGCCTGGAAAACTTGAGCGAGAAGGACAGAATGCGGGATGCTTCAAAAGTGGGAAGTGGCTTTGCGAAAAATATATCCAACTGGATAGGTAAAGAATTGGTATACCCAACAAATGTATTACACATGGCAACCGAGTGTGGAAATCGAAATCATAGTGCGGTTTTTCCATCTGCTTTACCTGAGTGGTTTATCAAGTTATTCTCCGCTCCTGGAGATATCGTTTTAGATCCATTCATGGGCTCTGGCACGACGGTTCTGGTGGCAAACAGATTAAATCGCAAGGCCGTAGGTATTGATCTCAATCCGGAGTATTATGAGATGGTTAAGAGTAAATTTGAGCACTCACAGAAAAGTATTTTCGATTATGGAGTTAGTTATGAATGTAATGTCCGCTGAAGAAATCGAGGAGTATGTAGCTCAGAATATTGACAGATTCCATGTCAAACGTAATGAATCATTACATAAGCTTCGATTGGATACTGTCCTTAAACGTAAGAATCCATACTTGTATAAGGCAAAAAACATAAATCTCGCTTCCGATTTTGTTAGATCTATCGTTGATGCCTACTTATCTTCCCAAGAAGAAACCATCTTCGGCGAGTTTTTGGAAGGTCTTGCTATATTTATCAATAATCGAATATACGGGGGTTCCAAATCAGCATCGGTCGGCATTGATCTGGACTTCATCCGAAACGACATAAGATACCTGGTATCGATCAAATCTGGCCCGAACTGGGGCAATAGCAGCCAGATAAAGAAGATGCTTGATTGTTTTCGAACCGCAAAAAAGGTATTGAGTACAAATTTTAGAGGCCAGAATGTCGTAGCTGTCAATGGCTGTTGTTATGGAAAAGATGATAGCCCCGATAAGGGTGAGTATCTCAAGCTCTGTGGTCAGAGATTTTGGGAGTTTATTTCAGGTTCAAACACCCTTTATTTAGATATCATAGAGCCACTCGGACATAAGGCAAGAATCAAAAACTCTCAGTTTAAAAAACAGTACACGAAGCAGATCAACCTGTTTACAGCGGAATTTATAAAAAACTACTGCAATGATGGAGAGATAGACTGGGCAAAGATTGTAAACTTCAATTCTGGAACTGACAATCTGAACCCATAATGTGATTGATATCCTGTGGGATAGGCAACAAGTAACAAGATTGTGAACGAGGTGATGAATATGACAAAGAGGCTATTAGTAGCAACGGGTGGGGGCGATTGCCCGGGACTGAATGCTGTGATCCGGGGGATTGTGAAGCGAGCAGCCCAGGAACCTGATTGGGAAGTGCTGGGTTCCATGGATGCCTTTGATGGGGTCCTCCGCGATCCGATGCGGATAATCGAGCTGACCGAGGAGCGCGTCTCTGGTATCCACGTAATGGGAGGCACGATTATCGGAACCACAAATAAGGGTGGGCCCATGGCATGGCCGGTAAAGCATCCCGATGGTACCTGGACGACTATCAATCGTTCTCAGGATCTGATAGACCGGCTTCAATACCAGAACATCGAGGCTGTGGTAAATATCGGCGGGGATGGCTCCCAGAGGATATCACAAGCTCTCTATGAGATGGGCTGTCCGATCATTGGAGTTCCCAAGACTATTGATAACGATCTCTCCGATACGGATTTTACCTTTGGCTTTCAGACTGCCGTAGATGTCGCCACAGATGCCGTGGACAAGCTGGTCACTACTGCTGCCAGCCATCATCGGATTCTGATTCTCGAAGTGATGGGACGTTATGCTGGTTGGATTGCCCTGCATGCCGCTATCGCCGGTGGTGCAGAGGTGTGCCTGATCCCGGAAATCCCCTACGACGTGAATAAGATCATGAAGACCATAGACTCACGCATCGTAAAAGGCAAAGGCTTTGCCATCATCGTAATTGCGGAAGGCGCAAAGCCCATCAGTGGAGAGATTGCCTATAGCGAAAGCGATGTAC
>CAZZCS010000125.1:0-6074 GCA_964652645.1 uncultured Candidatus Cloacimonadota bacterium
TACAGTCCGTTCTCTGGCATAGTCCGGAGTGGAATTGATCACGGATTCATACTTTCCGCGGATCACGACTTCATCGCTCTCGGAGGGCAGAGAACCGTCCGCAAGGATCAGCACAGTTTTGTCTATCAATCCACTAAACCAGGTCTGATTCAGGAAATAAGCGCTGTCCATGTCCCCAGTATAGTGCCACTGACCATTGATGAAGATTTCCGCCCAGGCATGGTTGTTATCCGTATGAGCCCAATATGGCGTGGAGGCAGGTCTGGAGGGTATGCCGGCTGTCCTGCAGGCTGCTACTATCAGGATTTGCATCTCTTCGCATCGACCGATCAGGGACTTCTGGGTGATGTCCAGAGGAGTCTGGTCCCGTCCAGATGTCTGTTTGAAGACCAGGCGTTCCAAACACCAAAGACTGATTGCTCTGAAGAGTTCTACGGGTTCTTTATGCTCCTGCATCAGATCGCGCAGACCATCATCCAGAAAGACCCTGCGGTAAGCTTGAATCCGCTCGTCCGAAACTGTTTGCTTGGCTATGTAGGAGAGGAAAAACTCCGGAGTGTACTCAGTTCCTTGATCCTGGAGAAGATCCAGCACTGTATGATAGTTATCCAGAATATCCCTGGGCTCTGCCTCGGCCAGGACGGCATTGAGTTCGTAGGCCAGCATATAGGCCATTACGATATCCGGATGCTGTTTCAAGAGTCGTCTATAGGCTTTGACCTGAGGTAGATTCTTGATGTTGGCTTCAGCTTTACTCATGGTCTCGGAATAGAGTTTGGAATCAACTGGGATCTGAGTGCCAGGAAGATAGATCTCTGCCCAGCATAGGGCGGTAATCAGAACTAGAAAGCATATTAAGAGAATCTTGTGCATGAGTTCACACCTGCGTTTTTTTGCCGTTTGTAAATGCAGTTTTCAGACCATGGCGCAAAATGTTTACCCCTGGCAACGTTTTTCTTGACGTAATAGCAGAGCTGAGTAGAATGAAAAGCGTGTAAACCTGATCATCAAGCAGAGCTTTGAGCCAGGTGGTTCACCACAATCAGTCATTGAAAAGGATTGAGCTTATGGAGCTATATCTAGGATTGGACATCGGAGGCAGCAGCATCAAGTATGGCGTCGGCACCTGTGAACAAGGTTTACTGTCTTTTGATGCAGTACCTGTGCGCGAGAAAAGCTTGCCTGAGTTCCAAAGTATTTTTCGCCAGATCAAAGAAGCTATCAGCAGCAACTTTGGCTGGGATCAGATACAGGCCATTGGCATCGGAACTCCCGGCCAGGTTGATCACAAGCAGGACAAACTCATCGGCGTCAATCCCAACCTTCCATTCTGGACAGGCATCTCCCCACGTCTGATAGTATCCGAAGATGTAGCTCTGCCTGTCTTCTACGATAACGATGCAAATTTGATGACCCTGGGAGAAGCTTTGCGTTATCCTGCCGGAAGCATCGTAGTCGGAGTAACCATCGGTAGCGGGATAGGATGTGGATTGGTAAGTGATGGCAGGATCTTCAGGGGCAGCAGAGGCTTTGCCCTGGATCTGGGGCATGTGACCTGCGTTCACAATGGCAGCCCCTGCAACTGCGGCAAACGGGGATGTCTGGAAGCTTATGCATCATTGAATGGAATGCGTAACCGCCTGAGTGAGCGAGGATACAAGAGCATCGACATGGGCCTGCTGAAACTGCTGATGCTTGCTCAAAACGATGATGAGGCAAAAACGGTTCTATTTGAGGGCATCGAGCATTTCTCGATTGCTCTGTCCAATCTGATCGTGATCACAGAGCCGGATTATCTGATCCTGGGAGGAGGAGGTTCAGAGTTACAGCAATATCCCCTCCAGGAGTTGATCAGCCGCACCTATGCGCTTCTCCCGGCAATTCTGGCAGAGCACATTGGCATCGAAAAAGCTCACTATGGAAATAAAGCAGGAGTACTGGGCGCTATTGCCCTGGCTCAAAACGGATTATCTTGCGAAAAACCCGGCTTAACCACAATATAACAGTAGCTTGGGAATAATAATTGCATCACGTTATTTAGAAGAAGAATAAGGGTGAGGTTGACATGAAGAAGAATTACTTGAGACTCGCAGTAATAGCAGCGATGCTTTTCCTTAGTGCAGCTCTATTGGCTGTAAACGTGGCAGGGCAGATGAGAGTTTTTGATATTAGTCCCAATCCAATGGATAGCAATACAGTGATTTATCTTGATTTTAGCGAAACGCTTAGCGCAAGCGTCCATATCGAAGACAGATACGGCAATGTCGTTTGCAACATATACAATGGTATTGTTGACAAGAGTATCCAGCTCCCATGGGAAAGGGTGGACAATTCCGGCAATTATGTCCCCAGCGGAAAGTACTGGGTAGTGGTATCATACGCCACCCGTTTCACATCCACAAAGAAGACTCTGATACTAAAATAAATCACAAATTTTAGAACAGCTATGATTTCTAGTACAGGAAAAAAGTCCAGATTGGGCTTTTTTCTGTTTATGCACGAAACCTTGCAAGCTCTCTTTGGTATGCGTCGCAATACGCATGTAAGCGGGCTGGTAGTTCTCCGCCAGATTCTTTTTACGGGATACGAAGCTCTGCCCCTGATCAGCTTTATTGCCTTGGGGATTGGTGGCCTTATCATCATGCAGGGCTACAATTTACTTAGTAATTTTGGCCAGGGCATCTGGGTACATATCATACTGGTAACCGTCGTAGTAAATGAACTAAGCAGTATTATTACTGCCCTGGTCGTCATCGCCAGGAGCGGAACAGCTATCAGTACGGAACTGGGCAATATGGTGGTAAATCGTGAGATTGATCTGCTCAAATCCTTTGGAGTATCCCCCATTTCATACCTGGTGGTGTCGCGTCTCTTGGGAGTAATGCTGGCCATGCTGGTGCTAACGGTTTACTTCAATATCATTGCAGTTTTGGGAGGCTGGTTTTTCTCCTCGCTATTCAGCAAACTGGAATTCAGGGCCTTTATGAATGATTTCCTCTCGGTGCTGAAGTTTTCGGATATTATCATGTCTCTATTCAAACCTCTGATCTTCGGTTTCATCATTGCTCTAATCTCTTCCTATCAGGGCATGCAGGTGTACAAGGCCAGCACTGAAGTGCCTCAGAGGACGATCCGCGCCGTAGTAAACACGATCTTTTACATAATAGTCGCGGATCTGATCATCACATTTTCATTCAGGTTTTTGTTTGCATGAGAATCCGCATAGAACAGCTCTGCCTGGGAGATGCCTGCAATCTGAGCCTGGAGCTCGATCTAAAAGGCAGCACTCTCCTGTATGACCCCAGCGAGGTCAATTCTGCTGCCATTCTGAAAAGCCTGGTCGATCCAGATGCGATCACCAGGGGCGGAATCTATCTGGATGACACTCCCCTGGGGCTTTATTATGAGGAGCATCTCATCCCAGAGACCTTTGGGTATGTCTTTGATGCTGCCATCATGCTATCCAACCTCAGCATCAGAGAAAACCTCTACCTTCCCTACAAGATACGTTTTCAAAATCACGATAGTGTCTTATTTGAACAAAGCTTAAGAACATACATGGAGCTTTTTGAACTGGAACTGGATCTGGAACAGAGGCCTGCCTTTGTGAGGCCAGCCATTATCAAACAGATGTGCTTCATACGCAGTTTGATCCTGAATCCAAAAGTCCTCCTGATCGACAACCCCTTTTATCTCCTGAACAGGTTTGAACGCGATAACCTCTGCAAGGTACTGGGCAAGCTCAAGCCTCAAATCCCGATGCTGATTGCATCTACAGACCAGGAATTCTTTGCTCCCTTTGCGGATCAGATGATGATTTTTGATCCTGATAAACATATATTTGTGAAAAGAGTAGCTATTTCTTGACAATTTTTCGCTATCGAAATTCCATACAGTTCATTGGGATAAAAGTGTTATGAGTTATAAGATTAAGCATACCAGACAGGTAGTGTTCCTGTTCATCGCCATACCCTTGGTGCTCTTGGTGTTGGCGGTTGTGTTCGTTGCTATCAAGCAAAACATGTTTGAGAAGCGCTTCTATTACTATACGGCACTACAGGATGCCAACGGCGTCTCGACCCAAACCCCGATCCTGTACAAAGGCTTTGAAATCGGCCGGATTAGCGACTTTAACCTCACCGATAGAGGAGATATCGAGATCAAGTTTTACGTCCTGAAACGCTACACCAGGATCATGATGGAAGAGAGCGTGATCTCCAGGACAAACAATCCCATCACTGCCCGTACCCTTCTGGAGTATGTAGACAACCCCGAGAGCAGCACTCCCCTAGCCGATGGCAGCAAGATCCTCTCCACAGACTTCCCTGAGGGCAGAGCCCTCTTCCGCAAAATCTCCCCCCGATCTGTCGATGCCATATCTGCGATCATCGATAATGTGTACAACCTATCAGCGGAGCTAAACAGAGATAACAACGCAGATAAAGGCGCCATCTTCCGTATCCTCACCACTGTTGCAGATATCACGGAGCAAACAGAAGTAAGCATGAACCAGATCAATTCCATCCTACAGGAAATGAACGACTTTGTAAGCAATTTGAACCGTGATCAGAATGCCGGAGCAGGCACTATCTACAGGATATTGAACACCGTGGCAGACATTACAGAACAGGTGAACAACCAGATGGCTGGAGTTGATTCTCTGATGCAAACTGTCAACCGTACTGCCCGAAACTATGAAAACCCCGATAGCCTCGTTGTGAAAATGATAGACCCCACGGGCGAAAACCTGATCGCCCCAATCAAAGCAACTATCCAAACCCTAAATGCCAATTTGGGAGAGACTTACCTGCTGCTGAACACTCTCAATCGCAACAATCCAGAGCTCTTGCTCCTGATCAATAATCTGAACGATACTCTGGCCAATGCGCGCAAAACCCTGGAAGCCCTGAATAACAATCCTCTACTGCGCTCGGGTATTACCCCTTCCCGGATCGGATCAAACCCATCCCCAGGCCGAATGATGGAGATGCCTGATGAAGATTAAACTCTTCATTTGCGTATTCCTCACCGCCCTGCTTGTGGTCTCTTGCTCCTCCCTGCCACGCCGTATCCATCCTCTGCAAAAGAGCAGCTCGGATCAGATTCTGGCTCTGGCCCAAGGCAAGGAACTGAACCAGCAATATCAGGATGCACTGCTGATGTACGACCATGCCATGCGAATGTATCAGGAATTTGCCGATATCGATGGTTTACTGCAGAGCATGGCTGGTACTGCCAGGATCAAACTAAGCCTCGGAGAGACAGAGCCATATCACAGCATCATCAGTGAAATGGAACAGCTGGTTGCCCATACTGGAGCATCCAGACGCCATCATCTAGTCCTGCTGGAGCTTCATCAGCTCTCTACAGACGGCTCCTGGAGCGAAATAGCACAAAAGGCAATCGTAAGCCAGGACTATACTCACAATGCAAATCTCCAGATTTTAAGCTATAAGGTGCAAGCCAACACCTACCTGAAACAGATAAACGAGAACGACGTAAGGGACTTGAACAAGCTCTACAAAAAGTCTCTTCGCCGGATGCGCCGGGACAATATGCCCCAGGTCGTCTCGCAAGCAGCCTATAGCCTTGCGTATCACTACTACGAAACTAACAATCTGAACAAGGCCAGAAAGTACCTGAAGGTTGCCTCCCGGATCGATTATGCAAACGCCCTCTTTACTGCTCTGGGCTACGACATGTGGTTAGCCGGCAGAATCGCCATAAAAGAGAAGGACTACGATAAGGCCCGTTATGAGCTCACTCGTGCCGCAGTGGTCATGGAAAGACAAAATCAGACTCACTTGATGGATGCCATATTCAAAGAGCTCGAGACACTCCCCAAAGGAGGATCAAAATGAATTTTACAGGTAAAAATGCCATTATCTTCGGAGTGGCAAACGACCACAGCATCGCCTATGGAATAGCCAAAACCCTCGTGGAGCAAGGGGCAAATATCGGCCTCTCTTATGCCTCCTCCGCATTGCTGAAACGGGTGCTGCCCATCGCCGAGGAACTCAATGCCAGGTTTTGCCTTCAGTGCGATGTCACCAAAGATTATGACATCTCTGATC
>CAZZCS010000126.1:0-6048 GCA_964652645.1 uncultured Candidatus Cloacimonadota bacterium
CAGCATTTCTCCCCATGATGTACACTCTTCTATGTTTGGCCAATGGAGAAGGCCCGCTCGCCATCTGAGGCCAGAGAAATTCATTGTCCTGAAATATAGCGCCAGAAGGAGTAGTAATCGTGATAGGGTTGTCGATCATTGTCTGGCACTCATTGAACAACCCGCTTATCCCATCTAAATAGGCATCGGTCATGCAGAATACTTCCAGTTCCGCATCCGCATCTGTATTGGCTTGCCAGGAATAGATGGGCTTGCCGATTTCCTGATCGAAAATCATGGTAGAATAGCCTTCTCTATTGATCTGATTCGTCATCTCAATGTTGTTTTCTATCGCCCCCGCGGCGTTTACCCTGGTATAGAATACCCTTCTTTGGGAGGTGGGTGTACGCTGACCCATGTACGTAATAAAATAACCACCATAACCGCCTTGAACTGTTCTGATCGGAGTTGTGTCGTAGGAACCGATCATATAATCCCAGTACGAAGTCATCACAGATACCGGAGGGGTGTAAAAACTCCAGGTCGGCACCCTCTCAGTTTGAACGCTAAGGGTAGATGAACTGGTGGGAAGAAAAAGTTCCCTGGCAGTCGCCTGATCTGGTAACGCCGGCTTTGCCCAGACAAGGCAAAGACATAATACCGTAAAAACCAGAGCCAATAGTTGTGCTTTCAAATTTTCCTCCCCGGCATCCTGAATGGATAAAGCGATCAAATATGTCCATTCTTGTAAATTGCCACGCCAGCCACCAATATCTTCTTTAAAAATTCTGTCAATAAGTTTTTTATAAATAATATATTGAAAGGAGAGTTTCAGGCTTGTATCTGGATCAATATCGACAGATTCCGTAAGGGGTTTGTAGGACAACTCCATTTGCCACAACAAGCTCAGATCGCGTCTAAACAGATAGCTCCCCTGCGACTGCCAGATAGATTTCGGCAACCCGGTTCTCGACAATCCAAAATACTGTTTGACAAAGTAAGCCCTTTAGTCGGACTTGAAAAAAAACATCTGAGGATACATCATGGATAGATTTATTATTGAGGGCAATCGACACCTCAGCGGCTCTATTGAAGTGAGCGGAGCCAAAAATGCCATCCTGCCAATCATGGCTGCCTGCCTTTTGGCCGAGGGGAAGTCAATTCTCGAAAACGTACCCAATCTGATCGATTTGAAGACAATGGCCCACCTGCTCCGGATCATGGGTGCCAGGGTGGAATATATGGGCAGCACCATGTCCATCGATGCCACTGATGTATGCTATTTTGAAGCTCCCTACGAACTTGTGAGCAAGATGCGCGCCTCCATCTACGTCCTGGGTCCCTTACTGGCCCGGCTCAAAGAGGCAAAAGTCTCCTTCCCGGGCGGCTGCGCGATTGGTACCCGTCCCGTCGATCTACATCTGATGGCACTGGAAGCCCTGGGAGCCACCATTGATATCGAGCACGGCTATATCCACGCCAAAGCAGACAGACTCATCGGAGCCGATATCCGCTTTGAAAAATCCAGTGTAGGCGCTACGATAAATACCCTCATGGCCGCTGTATATGCCGAGGGAATCACGAGATTGCACAATGCTGCCATGGAACCGGAAGTGGACAGCACCATAGATTTTCTGAACAAAATGGGTGCCAAAATCAGCGGAAAGGGCAGTACCAGCCTGGAGATAGAAGGCGTAAAACACCTCTTTCCTGTGCAGATGCGCATGATCCCGGACCGGATCGAAGCCGGAACCTTCCTCATCGCCGGAGCCCTGAGTGACAGCCCGATCAATGTGACAAACTGCGAACCTGCTCACCTGCAGATCCTGATCGATAAGCTCATCGAAGCAGGATGCAAGATCAAGTGCAGCGCCACCGAGATCCACCTCACACCTCCAGAGCAGATCAAGCCCGTAAACATCATCACCCTGCCCTACCCCGGCTTCCCCACCGATCTACAGGCCCAATTCATGGTGCTAATGGCGCATGCCAAAGGGATGTGCTTTATCGAAGATACCGTCTTCCCTGATCGTTTCATGCACGTGGCAGAGCTCAATCGCCTGCAGGCAAACATCAAGATGAACAAAAACATCGCTACCGTGATGGGCGTGGAAACCCTTAGCGGTGCCGAGGTAATGGCGACAGATCTCCGTGCCTCTGCAGCCCTCGTTTTAGCTGGCCTTGCAGCCAGGGGCAGTACCACCGTCTCCCGAATTTATCACATAGACCGCGGTTACGACCGCATCGAAGAGAAGCTGCAACACCTGGGCGCCAAGATCATCCGGGAGAGCATCTAAACCCATGAAGGCAAGGCATATCCTCGTAACCGGAGGCGCTGGCTTTATCGGCTCCCACCTCTGTGAAGCGCTCCTGGAGCACGGCGCAAAAGTGCTGTGCCTGGATAATTTCTGCGATTTCTATAGTCCAGATATCAAACGCCAAAACCTGCATCAATGCCTCTCAAATCCTGATTTTCAGCTCATAGAGGGCGACATCCGCTCCCCGCTTGATATAGATAAAGCCTTCCAAAGCGAGGCCATAGACCTGGTGATCCACCTGGCTGCCATGGCCGGAGTGCGCCCCTCCATCCAAAACCCAAAGCTCTACACCGAAGTGAACGTAAATGGCACGGTAAACATCCTGCAGGCCTGCCAGAAATATGGCGTCAAACGCCTGATCTTTGCCTCTTCATCCTCGGTTTATGGCAACAACGATAAGGTGCCATACAATGAAGCCGACCCCGTGGATAAACCCATCTCCGTCTATGCCGCCACCAAAAAAGCGGGTGAACTGCTCTGCCACACCTGGCATCAGCTCTATAATATATCCACCGTGTGCCTGCGCTTTTTCACCGTTTATGGCCCCCGTCAAAGACCAGATCTGGCCATCTACAAGTTCTGCGATTTGATCCGCCAAGACCAGAGTATCCCCGTCTATGGAGACGGCAGCAGCAGCAGGGACTATACCTATGTGCAGGATATCATCTCCGGAGTGCTGGGCGCCATAGACTATGTGTATGACAGATCAGTTTACGAAATCATAAACCTCGGGGAATCGGTAACCCAGGATCTGAACAGCATGATCTCCACCCTGGAGAAGGTCTTACAAAAGAAAGCCATCCGGCATATCCAGCCCATGCAGCCTGGTGATGTTCTGCGCACCTGGGCCGATATCGACAAAGCCCGCAGATTGCTGAACTATACCCCCAATACAGATTTCGAGGCAGGAGTTCGCACTTTTGTGAACTGGTCTCAAAAGCAGAACTGAGTCTTGGACTCCTCTGCTTGGAGAAAGTGCTCTGGCCAATCAAAAGCAGAGCGCAAAGATTGAAAATATCTTCTCGATATTAATTTTTCTTGACTCAATAATGGCTTCTGAATACGATTCACCTAACTCTCTAAAATACACAAATCTAAAATTAAGGAGAAAAGAATGAAGGCTTTACGTTTAGTTGTGATGCTCTTAGTTCTCATTGGCCTTGCCGGCACCCTTTTTGCCGGTGGATTTGCATTAACAGGAGTCGGCTCACGCGCCACTGCAATGGGTGGAGCATTCCGCGGAGTAGCGAATGACGCCAGTGCCATGTATTGGAATCCTGCAGGAATGGCTTTTATGGATGAAAACTCCATCGCTTTGGGTGGTACTTTTATCCTTCCAGCAGTCACCTGGGATGCCACAGGCACAGCCATCGTCGCTGTTCCGGGCTATGAAGCCAAGGAATATGAATCCCAAAAGTCCTTGCGTGCCTTCCCTAATGTATTTCTTACCATGGCAAAAGACAGCCGCCTCAAGTATGGCCTCGGTGTGTATGTACCCTATGGCCTGGGCACTACCTGGGATGCTTACACGCTCCCCGGAACTCCCTTTGTTTATGTCGATGGGTTCCCCACCGATGAGATGAGCAGCAGCATAGCTGTGATCGACATTCACCCCAGCGTTGCCTACCAGATCCTGCCAAATCTCTCTGCAGGCCTGGGTATCAGTGTGATGTATGGCACCATTGGGATAGACAAAATCAGCTTCAATCCAGCTCTTACACCCGGTACCTCAGGATATCTCTATACTCCTATTACCACAGAGCTATCAGGAGCAGGATTCGGCATCGGTGCCAATATGGGCCTGCTGTTCAAGGCTACAGAATGCCTTTCGATTGGCCTTGCTGGCAAATTGCCCACCGAAATCCCCATGGAAGGCGATGCCTCCGTATATCTGTGGAAACCAGCATCTCTTGATGGCGATGGAAATCCTGTGCCACCAGCCAAGCTGGGCGGAAAATCTGATATCGATGCCACTTTGAAGCTTCCCGGAGATATCGGTATTGGCCTGGCCTACAAGATCAATCCAAGCTGGACTGTAAGTCTGGACTACAGCTACACCATGTGGGAACGCCTGGACAAAGTCGTAGTCAAAATGGATGAAGCAATCCCAGTCTTGGGAGTCACAGAAAGCGAACTGATCTTCGATTGGGAAAATACCTCCAGAATCAGCCTGGGCACAGAATACAACCTCGGTTGCAACGTTCTGCGCGGTGGCTTCTTTTGGGACGAATCCCCGATCCCCGAAGAGACTCAGCTGCCCACCATCTCTGATATCAACACAAAATACAGCTTCAACCTCGGTTGGGGACGTAGCTTTGGTAAGATCACAGTAGATGCAAACTTCCAATATGTCATGTTCCCCGAGCGTAAAATCGAAGCCTCGGCAGCCACAGCAAACAACCTGGCAGGAACCTACAACGCCAATTCTATGTCCGGTAATATCGGGCTTAGCTACAAATTCTAAGCTAAAACAGCTTATTGAGAATGGGTCGCCTCCCGGTGACCCATTTTCACTATGAAAATCGTCCATACCATCGTTCTCCTCGTCTTTGCCGTCTCGGTGATAGTAGCGCTCTATGTAGGCTATTCGATGCTCACAGAGGCAGAATATGAGCCTGCTATGGGCACAATTGATTACAGCCGGGATCCGATCCAGATTCCTCTGAAAGATCACGCCCTGCCCGCCATCAAAAGAGGACAATATACGATCAATATCAGCCTCCAGGCCGAATACAAAATCGCCGGTATGATAGTGAGCACGAGAAGATACCGGGGTGGGATCATGAACTGGCTTTCTCCCTACGATTATTCGATCGTCTGGGGCAATGTCCCCTCCCAGTTACAATACCTTAAATTCAAGCAAATGATCCGCTTTTGCATGTTTAGCTACGATTATGGCGCTCCGATTGATCTCGCCTATATCGAGACTCACTTTTCAAACAACCACATGATCCCCGCCACAGACAATATCCGTACAGCCCTCAAGCTGGCCAAAAAGGGAGACCTGGTGGAGGTGGAGGGATATCTGAGCTTCGTAAATGTAAAAGGCAAAAAAGGATTCACATCCTCCTGGAATAGCAGCCTCGTCCGCACCGATAGAGGCAATGGAGCCTGCGAGATCATCTATGTGACCTCCCTGCGAATCAATGACAGGGTGTATAGGTAGTCGGGTAGTCGATAGTCATTAGTCCCCAGTCCGTGGTCGATAGTCATTAGTCCCCAGTCCGGAGTCAGTGGTCGATAGTCATTAGTCAGTGGTCCCCAAATAACCAACAAAAAAACAATCCCTCTATATATACTTACAGGATGCGACAATATTTCCGCTAATTCCAGATTTATCAACATAATGCGCAGCTCATCGTACATTGTACATCGTAACTTGTAAATCGATAGAGCGCAGCAAGCCCCAGCGGGGCGACAGCCCCCGCGACGTAGTCGTGGGCGGCATAGGCGGGGGCGTGAGCCCCCGTACAGAAAGGGAATTCGGTCCAGCCCCAGCGGGGCGACACCATCAATCTCACAATCACATCAAATTATTCTGTCGCACCCGAGGCGTTCTATTCTTTTGGGCGAGCCACGTCTGAACACCCCACAGACTCGCTGCGCTCCTCTGCAGGGCCCCGCGCTAATTGACGGGCGAGCCACGTCTCGCCCCTACTAACACGGTTGATAGATACGGGGTTATCGATAGAGCGTAGCTAATTCTCAATTCTCAATCCTCAATTCTCAATTGAAATGCGCAGCTCGTTTA
>CAZZCS010000127.1:0-6031 GCA_964652645.1 uncultured Candidatus Cloacimonadota bacterium
GTGTGATCAATTGGAGGGGGATCTGAGACGCCCATTGACTTAATGATCAACATGGGTCTGCTCCAAGTGATATCAAGATAGTGTAGTGTGTTGTCGTTTCCGGTATTAGACTTTTTATAGCTGTACATCGTTGTTCCATCCGTAAGTATGTAATTTAGCGATGTATAGTCTTCAATTTCGTCGATCAGAAATAGAGCTTGATTCATGCCAGTATAGATATCTCGATAACGCTCTGTCATGCCCATGATTAAGTAAAACATCAGCTCACTATCGACCATTTCTCCCGGGGCAGGCGCCGTAGATACGTTGTGGCAGTCCATATAGGCTTCTTGAATCCAATCATTTGAAAAGCCTGCATCATTAAGAGCAGCTACTAACCTTAAGGAATCGTCAGGAGCAATGGATCCATTATGCATAAAAGTATATACCTTGCCGTCACCAAGCCGGGAATTCCACCTGAAGGGATGCACTCCGCCTTCTGGCCCTGAAGAACGCAATCTGGCGTGGGCCATTAATGTGTAAACTGGTATGTATGGCAAGATATAAGGTACCAATATCTCATTTTTTACATAATTATAAACCGATGAGTTTCGAATCGAATTGGCATCTCTGTAGATTTCTACGTCCTGGGGGTCATCGAAGTATATTCCAAACCCGCAACCATCGCTGTTATCGTGTCCAGTATTATACAGCTCAGTCATATAAGCCTGAGAAATCACGGCTAAATGGTTGAGTGCATGATCGGTAACCCTAGTTTTGGAAATTCCAGCAAACATATCACATGCGTAACTTGTTTGCACCAAAGAAAACATAAGCAATGCTAATGAAAATACTTTTAGCATTTTCGCGATTGAGGGGGGGGGGGTGAATTGTTTCTTATTCACTTTACTTCTCCTTTCTTGTCCATATGGACGAGTCTATCAAACATATTTAGGTGCTAACCGCCGTAGCATTGTTTACCATTCAGCTATCAATCCCATAATTATTACACTTGCATATTCTGTCAACTATTCTTTGAACATACTAGCAGAATACATCACAAGCACATTTTATTAATAACTATATGTGACCATCATCATTATTTGATTGACGTCTTGTAGCTTTCCTCTGGATTTTGATCTCACTTCAGATGATAGATTCAGGCTCTACGAAGCAGTAGTGAGCCGGGTGTCTTACACTGCTGCCGGAGAGTTCAATTCCCACGAGTTCATGTGGTAGGTTTTTCTAAGAGACCATTACGCTGGCACCTGAACACCCGCATATCATCTCGACGGGAGGTGTAAGACCTGCAGAACATTTTACTTGACTCAAAAAGCAGCGTTTAAAAGACTACAAACATAAAAAAATCCATTATGGAGGAAACAATGCCAAAAGTCCTTATTGCTACCGAGAAAGCTTTTGCTGCCGAAGCAGTTCAAAAGATCAAAGCCGAATTGGACAAGGCTCAGTTTGAACAGGTCTGGCTGGAAAATTACACAGCCAAAGCCGACCTGCTCAAGGCCGTGGCCGATGCCGAAGCGATAATCATCCGCAGCGACATTATCGATGCCGAAGTGATCAACGCCGCTCCCAAGCTAAAGCTCGTTGTCCGTGCCGGAGCCGGTTATGACAACGTCGATCTGGCAGCAGCCACAGCCAAAAACGTGATCGTGATGAATACTCCCGGTCAAAACTCCAATGCCGTGGCCGAGCTTGCCATCGGAATGATGATCTATATGGCGCGTGGCAAGTTTAACGGTAAATCCGGCACCGAGCTAGCTGGAAAGACTCTCGTCCTTTATGGATACGGTTATGTAGCACGTTACGTAGCCAAGATCGCCAAGGGCATCGGCATGGATGTATTTGCCTATGATCCCTTCATTTCTACCGAGATCATGGCCAAAGAAGGCGTCAAACCTGTAGAGACCGTGGCAGATATCTTCAAACTGGGAGATTATATTTCCCTGCATATTCCAGCCACGGCCGAGACCAAGAAATCCATCAATTGGGATCTGCTCAGCCTCGTCAAAGCCAATTGCACCATCGTCAATACCGCCCGTAAGGAAGTGATCGACGAGGAAGCTCTGCTCAAAGCCTTTGCCGAAAAGAAGAAATTCTGCTTTGTCTCCGATGTGGAACCGGGCTGCTCCGCTGAACTGATGGAAAAGTACGCCGATCGCGTCTATTACACCCCCAAGAAAATGGGTGCTCAGACCGCCGAGGCAAACGTCAATGCCGGCGTCGCTGCTGCCAAGCAAATCATCGGCTTCTTCAATTCTGGAGATAAGACCTACAAAGTAAATTAGACCCTACTATATCACAATCCTCAGGCTCTCTCCTCGCGGGAGAGCCTTTATTTGTGCTTCACTTTGTAAGACCGTTGCACATCCATGGATAGCGAGCGTTTATACACGAGAGATTGATTTTCTGGGCCTTGATTGATCGTACCTATGCCCACCCACGATTCACCACCAGCGCTCACGATTTCACGCTTTGGGACCCGGGCACCCTTATGGTATGGGCTCCGCCCATGCCCCGAATGATCAATGGTCTTTTCTTGCTTGACAGTAATTGGCACATGAATTTGCCTAAACTCCGATATTATAAATTGGGAGATAACCATGCAACATAAGAGATTGTCTTTATCAATCGTCCTCTTGCTAGGCCTCATCCTCTGCACCACGGCAATGTATGCCGCTGGGAACAGAGAGATCTGGCTCACAGAAGATTTCACATCTGCGACCTTTCCGCCTACCGGATGGTCGATAAGTTCTAATGCTTCAAACTGGAGCAGATTTGTGGGTAACAGCGCGGGAGGAACTTCTCCAGAGCTGAGATTTAGCTGGGAACCGCAGTTTAATGGTACCTCATATTTTATTTCTCCCATGGTAAATACCACAGGAGAGACGAGTATTTACCTCGACTTTCGTCATTTTGTGGATCATTATGCCAATCCTTTCACTGTGGGCGTAGCTACCCGTTCCAATAGCGGAGCCTGGAATACAGCCTGGTCTATCAGCCCTACTGGCAATATCGGACCCATCCTCCAAACAATCAATATCACAAATAGTGATGTGGGCTCTTCGGAGTTTCAATTTGCCTTTTACTTCTCCGGCTCCTCTTACAACGTGGATTATTGGTTTATCGACGACATCAAGCTCTACACTCCTTTCCAGTACGATCTGGGAATCCACTCCGTGTCTGTACCAGCCCAGATAGAGGCTGGCGAACCCATAAACCCAACGGTTACGATCAAGAACTATGGTATGGGAGATCTCACTGCCACCGTATCCATGACCGTGTATAGAGGTGCAATCCTGGACTTCCAAAGTACAGATTTTTATACAGAACCTCTGGCGGCGGGAACTCAATTAACAATTGACGCCCCCTTCTATCTGCCAGAATATGAAAATGAGCTTTATAAATTTGTCTTCTCCATCGCTTCTCTGGAAGATGTGGTGGATGGAGATCCGAGCAACAACGTAGTGGCAGCTTATAGCGCTACCTGGACAAGCCCCAAGCAGCAGGTTTTGCTGGAGATCGGAACCGGCGGATGGTGCCCCTATTGCCCTGGCGCTGCCATGGCCGCAGATGATATGGTGGCAGCTGGTTACAACGTGGCCGTGATCGAAAACCACAACGGCGATCCCTATGCCAACGATGCATCCAATGCCAGAAACAGCTATTATGGCATCACAGGCTACCCCACAGGCGTCTTTGACGGTCTATTGCGTTATGTAGGCGGCAGCAACACTACCAGCATCATGCCTTCCTATCTCCCCCTCTTTAACCAACGGGTAAATCTCAAGACTCCGATTGAGCTGGGAATCTATGGCAGCAGCAACGGCAACGACTACAGCATGGATATCAGGATCCAGAAACACGCCAATCTGCCCTACTCCAATCTCGTCCTGCACCTGGCCCTCACCGAATCCGAAATCCAATATGCCTGGCAGGGTCAGACCCACATGAACTTTGTAAACCGGATCATGGTTCCAAATCATTTGGGCACAGAGATAGACCTGCTAAACGCCTCCATTGGCGAGCATAGCTATCTTCTGGATTTCACAAAAGGTGCCACCTGGGTGGACGCTCATTGTGAGTTCGTAGCCTTCGTCCAGGATCTGGACACCAAGGAAGTGATTCAGGCCCAAAAAGTAAGTCTTGTGGATCTGGAAGCACCTCCGGTAAGCATTAGCGAAAACCTGAGCACTCCTGTTCAGACCACCCTGAATAGCATTTATCCAAACCCCTTCAATCCTGAAACTACGATCAGCTACAGCCTGAACCAGAGCAGCAAGGTGCGCCTTGAGGTTTACAATGTGAAAGGCCAATTGGTCAAGACTCTTTTGGATACCCAGATGCCGGCAGGAAATCACAATCTGACCTGGCAGGGCAACGATAATCGCGGAAACAATGTTTCCAGCGGGATCTATTACATCCGGATGAGCTCCGATAATTTCAGCACTTCCCGCAAGGTAATGCTGCTCAAATAATAGGATAATTACTTTCAACAGCCGCTGTGGTAACTGTGCTACGGCGGCTTTAACTTTGGATATGAAACTCAAGACCCTCTCTCCTTTGGAACGGCAGACAGCAGTACTGCTACTATGGGCAGCACTCTTCAATGGCGTCGTATCCAGCCTGGGGCAGACTCAGGATATCATCGCCCGTAAAGCTCTGCTGGCAGCGGATTGGCAGCTCATGATCATGATGATGATCTGGCCTGTATCAAATTTCTTTTCCATCTGGTGGGGCAGAATCTTTGAAAAATCCTGCCATCAATCCCGCTATTTCCTCGTCGTGGGCATCCTGGGACGGCTAACTCTCGTGTATGGCCTCTGGGTCACGACGATGAATGAATATCTCGTGCTGCTGGCTCTGATGTTTTCCTTCAATTCCCTGCTCATCCCCGCCCAGAACTCCATCTATCAAAAGAACATAGATTTCAGCCGCAGGGCCAAGATCTATGGTTATACGATCAGCCTTGGCATGGCGGTCTCGATTGGTTTCACCTTTCTGGCTGGGAGGATTCTGGATACTCAGGAAAATCTCTTTCGGGTGATCCTGGCTGTCACCGGTGTTGCGGGTTTGATCAGCTGTATCCTCCTCTCTATCATCAAGATAAAGAAGCCGGAAGCGGTGCAGAGCTGCGAGAAGGTAAACCTCCGCGAAGTCATGCTCGATCCCATCAGACGTACCTTGAGGTTGCTGAAGGAAAACAAGCAGTTTGCAGCCTTCGAGCGTAGCTATTCGATCTATGGGATGGGGTTTATCATGATGACGCCCATCATCCCCATCTATCTGGTGGACGTGCTGAAGCTGAGCTATACCACAAACTTCCTGGCCAAGGGCATCATTTCCCAGGTAGGCCTGCTATTTTTATCGCCTTATATAGGTAAGATTCACGATCGGATGCATCCCTTCAAATTTATCTCCATGGCTTTTGCCATGCTCTTTATCTTCCCTGTGCTGATCATCATTTCCTCGCTCTTTGCCCATATTCCAGCGGTCTCCATCCCCATTGTACTGGGGGCATATCTGGTATTTGGCATTGCCATGGCAGCGGTAAATATCTCCTGGAATATGAGTTCCATCTATTTTGCCGGCAAGCAGGATGCAGCCATGTATCAGAGCGTGCATGTCACCATGACCGGCATCCGCGGCGTGATAGCGCCTGGCTTGGGGCTGATCCTGATGAAGTTTATTGGAATCAGGGCAGTATTTGTAGTTGCTGCTGGCTTCCTGCTCTCTGCCTCCATAATCAGTTATCTGGATGATAAGAAGCTGAAGGCTACCTACTACGCAGAGGCAATTCCGGAGGAATAATTTTCCCTTCACACGGAACTACCCACCATGCTAGTAGGGGCGCGAGCCCCCAGGGCTGAACTTGTGAAGACCTGAGGTATAAGACGTGGCTCGCCCGCAAGAAATGTTGCATAATTTATTTGATACACACGGAACTACCCACCGTGTTAGATAGGGGTAGGGGAGTTCCCATTACTGGCTCCCCTCCCTCCAAACCGTACGTGCGGTTCTCCCGCATACGGCT
>CAZZCS010000128.1:0-6019 GCA_964652645.1 uncultured Candidatus Cloacimonadota bacterium
AATCGCGCAGCCAATCGTACATTGTACATCGTAAATTGTAAATCGATAGAGCGCAACAAATCGTAACGGATAACGCGTAACAAATCGCGCAGCCAATCATACATTGTACATCGTAAATTGTAAATCGATACAGCGCAGCAAATCGTACATTGTACATCGTAAATTGTAAATCGATAGAGCGCAGCTCTCATAACGGATAACGGATAACGCGTAACATTTTTGTAGCCTTAGAATGCTACCTTACAACCCTCAAAACCCCAAACCCTCAAACCCTCAAACCCTCAAACCCTCAAACCCTCAAACCCTCAAACCCCCAAACCCTCAAACCCTCAAACCCTCAAACCCTCAAACCCCCAAACCAAAAAAGGAGGAGATCGCTCTCCTCCTTTTATCAACGGATTATATGTTTATGATTCGATTACTTCTACGTTTGCCCGCGGGATGGTAAAGCGAGTGCCATCCTCAAATTCTGCTTCGAGCACGCGAACAAGGGTCTCGGATTCGACCTTGGTAAGAGGTTCCGGCAGGCCTTTCACTTTGGCAATCATGCCAAAATTGGGCTGACGGATGATGCGGATGAGAGCGCCTGGTTCCAGGATTGGTAGTGAGGCTTCAGGAGCGACGAGATCCGTCTCTTCAAACTGCAGCGGGATAATGATCTCGGGGCGGATAACTCCGGCACGGATCTGGGTTCTGCCGTGGATAGAGGCTTTGACGCCATTGAATTGCTGGAGCAGATCAAAGGTCTTACGAGCCATGTTTATTTTTCCGAAACCTTCGGTACATACGATGGTGAGTCCGATCTTTTCATGGCCTGTAATGGCTACTCCGATGTCGTAACCCAGCAGTTTCTTGATGTCCTGATCGTCTATACCGCCCGTGATGATGGCGCGAACGCCATGTTTGCGAGCCAGGTCGATCACGTGGTAGTGCACCATTGAGCCTGCGACGATGATCTTGTCGCGGCAGGATTCGTCGATCTTTCCGGCATCCAGCTCTTCTTCAGGATTGCTGACCAGCATCTTGAGCTGACCGGTGGTCTCGTCTCCCAGCCCAAAGATGCCCTGGATATAGGCAGATTTGTTCTGGATATACACGCCTTCTTCAGGCACCACTTCGTCGACCACGCCATCGATAAAGGCTTTTACCTGCACGGGGATACGGGGCTCGCGGAGGAGGATCTGGCCTGTAATCTGCGAGACGCTTTCCACTTCACCTTCGAAGGGAGAGCGAACTTCATTCTTCATGATACCCATGCCAAAGAGGCCTTTGGTCTGAGCCAGGATAGTCCCTTTCTTGATCTGGTCGCCCGGTTTGATCTTGATATAATTGACCAACTGAGCAGGAGTTACGCCGAGTTTATTGGCCAGGTTAAAGGGTACGACCTTACCGGGTAGCAGGGTTTCTGCCACCACGTCTTCGGCTTTGACCTTATCGCCTTTTTGGACGAGTACTTTACCCTTCAGGGGTAAGATTCTATCTTTACGCAGGATAATGCTATCGGTAACGGTGAGTCCGGCTGAATAAGCTTGTCCCATTCTTTCCGCCTATTTCAGTATTGCTTCTGGGTAGGCCTGGTATTCACGCATCCACTTCTTGAGCAGAGGCACGCGTGAGGCTGCATCCGTAGGCAATGTGAAAGGTTGTCTGCCGCGAGTATCGAGCACGATACCGACCAGACCGCCGTGAATATCTATTTCCAGTTCACGATTCTTATCCTTATCCAGGATGAGGCCACCATGAGCTTTGAGTTTTGCCTTGGCAACTTCTCCGACTCCGCAGGGCAGGAGGCGCAATTCGCCGTAGGGAATCGTCTCGTTGAAGGTGCTGCCATCGGGAAGAGTGATCTCTGCTGTGAGAGCTGGCTTGCCGGTTTTGCCTTTGCCGACGGGAGCCACGCAAGAGCCCATATAGATCAAGCAGTCTTTTTTGAACACTTCGGTCGCGGCTTTGACGCTGATCTCGGAGAGCACTCCCAGATGCGGCATCATAAAGATGCTATCCACCGCGAGGCGAGTAACACCTTCGGGCAGGAAGGCATCGATCAGCATCATCACGGTCTGGTGACGGCGAGGAGCATGAGAAAGCACACCACCGCTGCCTACCAGGAGGCTGAGAGACATCATATCCACGATTGAATTACCGGAGACTGATTGACTGAAAGCTTCGGAGATATCGCGCTGTCTCTGGGTTCCCTTGAGCGTCACCGCAAATTCGCGATGCTGCTGGAAGGCCAGACGCAGAGCTTCTTTGGCGATAGCCTGTTCCAACACCAGTTCTTCCAGGAGGGAAGGGATGGTAGTGGGACGGATCATCTTGTTTTTGATCATGTTCCGCAGTTCGCTCTCGTCGATATCAAAAGGTACCCAGCGCAGGATGTTTTCCAGCTTGGCCGAGGCCAGCACGTTCGAGATACTATAGCTCATACCGAGGTTTGCACTCACGGTACGATTGAACACGTAATCTTCTGTAAACACGGAAAATACGTCGGTAGTAGCACCGCCGATATCCACACCCACCACTTCGATGTTTTCTTCTTTGGCGATGGCCTGGATGATATTTCCCACCGCGGCTGGAGTAGGCATGATCGGGACGGGTTCACGGTCTGGCCCGATTGTCCAGGTCATCAGCTTGTTATAGCCGGGAGCCTGTTGCATCACGTGTTCCATAAAGATGTCGTGAATCTTATCGCGGGCAGGGCCGAGGTTTTCGGTCTCGAGCTTGGGACGCAGATTATCGGTGATAATCAGATCCACTTTCTGGCCGAGGGTGTTTTCAATCTCTTCGCGGGCGTCTTTGTTTCCGGCATAGATCACCGGGAGTTTATAGCTGGAGCCCAGCCTTGGTTTGGGATCGGCACCGGCGACCAGTTCGGCCATTTCGACTACGTGTTTCACGGTTCCACCGTCTTCGCCACCAGCCATGAGGATCATATCGGGGCGCAACTGGCGGATTCGGTCGATCTTTTCGTGGTTCATCCGCTTGTCGTTACTGGAGATAAGATCCATCACGATTGCACCGGCACCCAAAGCTGCGCGTTCGGCGCTTTCACCTGTCATGGAGGCAACCACGCCGGTCACCATCATTTGCAGGCCACCACCGGCGGAACTGGTGGAGACATAAGCATCGACGCCAATATCACCCTTGCGGGGGATGACGAATTCGCCATTTTCCATAAACTTGATATTGGGGTTGTTATATTTGATTCTGGCGAGCTCTTCAAGCTCCTGAGTGGCGTTGATCACACCTTTTGTCACATCGTTCAGAGGCGCTTCCACCGTCGTGGGAGCTTCACCGCGAATGGTCTGGCGGAATTCACCGTCCACCCATTCGATCAAAATTGCCTTAGTCGTCGTGGAGCCACAGTCTGTGGCTACAATCCGCGTGAGGCGCTTTTCATCATATTGCATATAATCCTCCGCTTTTCAGCTTTGTTATATTTTATTTCGAGTAAAAATCTGTTTGAACCAGCCCTTGATCTTGTTTCTGCGACGCATCTTGCGCCAGTGGGCCTGCATTCTGCGCTCCCGGTTTATCTCTTCATCCAGCTCATCGATCCGGTTTACCAGACGCTTCAGATAGTCTTCCTTTTCTAGCATCAGGGCAAAACGCTGGTACTTTTGGGAGTCGAAGATAATCTCCGCAAAGGGCAGGATGAAATATAGGAGCTGACTCCCGATCCCATGCAAGGGACGCACCGATTCGATGAAGAGAATCCCTGCCGGAGCAAGGTGTCGCTCTGCGATAAAGCGGGCGACCTTCTCGATCATCTCGGAAGCTTCGTTTTCATCCAGCTTCACGCTAATTTCGTTGTATTTTCTTTCTATCATGTTCAATATCTCAGGCCCGGGCCATGGCCAATACCATGATCTGACCCGGATCCGCAGCACGCAAGACCTTGCTGATCTCGTTTACGGTGGAACCGGTGGTAAAGACGTCGTCCAGCACCAAAATCTTTTTGCCTTTCAAATCTTGCTTTGGCTTCAGACCAAAGGCATATTTGAGGTTCTTCAGCCTTTCCTCCTTACTGAGGTGAGTCTGAGAGAGTGTGTAATGCTTTCTCTGGATCGGTTCCGCCAAGCCGATTCCCAGATACTTTGCCAGCTGTCTGGCTATCAGATCCGCCTGGTTGAAGCCCCGCTCCCGCTTTCGCACTCGATGCAGAGGCACTGCCATAATCAGATCCAGATTCTCATAGAGCGGGTTGCTGCGGATATAATCTGCAGCCTTGAGGGCAAACCACTTTGCTACTGCGGTATTACCGTCATATTTGAGCGCGTGGATGAGCTGCTGGATACTCCCATCAAAGCGGTAAACTGAACGGCAGACATCAAAGTGCAGAGTGCTATCCCAGCAGACTTCACACTCTTTCTCCAGCATGGGAGAGCCGCAAATGGAGCAGATTCCCTCTTCACCAAGGGATGTCACAGCTTCCAAACAAGATTCACACAGCGGGTATTCACTTCTCTGGATCCGACGGTGGCAACCGAGGCAAACCGGCGGGATAAAAAGATCTGTTATCCTAGCTAAAAAACGCTTCAAGAGCCGCAAATATATTGCTCCCGTCCTGGCTGATTACGCTATCGGAGGCCGCTCTTTCCGGATGTGGCATCATACCCAGGACATTGCGGCTGGCGTTGCAGATCCCGGCGATATTATCGAGGGCTCCATTGGGATTGGATACGTCTGTGATCTGGCCACTGGCATCGCAGTAACGAAACACGATCTGATCCCCATCTTGAAGGGCCTTGAGACCCTCTGCATCGATAAAGTAATTGCCTTCTTTGTGGGCAATTGGGATGTCCAGCGCGGTTCCTACTTTTAGCTTGTGCGTAAAAGGAGTGGCATCCGTCTCGACCCGGATATATTGATGCTGGCAGATAAACTTCAGCGATTCGTTCATCATCAGAGCGCCTGGCAAGAGGCCGATCTCCGTGAGAATCTGAAATCCATTGCAGATCCCAAGGACGAGGCCGCCGCTATTGGCAAAACGGATCACCTCGGCAATAATGGGCGAAAAGCGGGCAATGGCTCCGCAACGCAGATAGTCCCCATACGAAAAGCCACCGGGGAGGATGATAAGATCGGGATTCTTGATGTCCGTATCCTTGTGCCAGACCTGCTCCACGCTGTGCCCACGGGCCTGCATGACCTCGTAGGCATCGTGATCACAATTTGAACCGGGGAAGGTAATAACGCTTACTCGCAAGACATCTACTCCATCTTTTCCAGCTCAAAGCTATAGTTTTCAGTGTTCAGATTTGCCAAAAGTTTGTCACAAATGCTATTGACTTTTTGGGAGAGAGCATCGCTGATCTCTTCATCAAAAACCACTTCTATGTATTTGCTGACGCGGGTATCGCGAACGCTATCGTAACCAAGGGAATGAAGCGAATTGGTTACGGCCTTTCCCTGCGGATCCAGAACACTGGGCTTGAGCCGGACGTATATCTTTGCCTTTGTCATGTATTTTCCTGCTTATACTTTTGTAGTTATTACAATATGTTTGAAGAGTGCTATTTAGTCAATGATTTTATTCATCAAGGGCTTAAGTCCGGTAAAGATAGTTCTCGCAGATTGTACCTGGAATCACATAAGCAAGGAAGTCCGAGTGGATCGGATAGCTTCTGGAGCCACATATTCAATCTTTCCAGGCATTATCCATTTCTTCCTTGAGTCAAAGCGTTCATCAAGCGTCTTTTTGTTGTAGAGTTTGATGATGAGATAGTTGTAAGGTTGTTGAGTTGTAGTGTCTTGACATTTTAGGGTTGTGAGAAAGGCCAATGAATCGCTTGGAACGCTAGCTACGTCTGAACACCCCACAGACTCGCTGCGCTCCTCTGCAGGGCCCCGCGTCTTCTTTTTAGGGCGAGCCACGTCTGAACACCCCAGGGCATCGCAAGCTCAGCCCCGGGGACCCAAGCCCCTATTATGCTTTTTGGTAGATACGGGGTTATCGATAGAGCGCAGCCAATCGTACATTATACATCGTAAATTGTAAATCGATAGAGCGCAGCTA
>CAZZCS010000129.1:0-6018 GCA_964652645.1 uncultured Candidatus Cloacimonadota bacterium
GCCCTCCGAGCAGTGGGGATACCGCCCGGTATTCCCCACTGTTTTTTTATGCCCAAGACCAAGGAGTTTCTCGATGAACAGATCATTCTTACTGTTTCTATTTTTCCTATTCACAGCTCAGGTTACCTTTGCAACCTCCTCCATATTTATTGCGCGAATCCCCAGTCCATCTCAGGAAGCGGCGCATCAGCTCTATCGCGAATCTGCCGATATCGCCTCTTACGTTCCTGGAAAATACATTGACCTCGTGCTGAATAACGACTCCTATGAGGAGCTCAAGAATCGTTTTCCCGATCTTCATATCATCACAACCGAAGCTGAAGTGAAGCAGAACCTGATCCTGGACTCAAAGGACATCCCCGGCTACCGTACTTATGCAGATATGCTACAATTGATTGCCGACCTTCAGGCTCAGTATCCAGGCATGCTCAGAGTGCAAACCATCGGAGAATCCTGGGGGAAAATCTACACTCAGCAGGGCATCAACTACTATAGCAACTTCCAGCACGACATCATTGCCATAATGCTTTCAGACAATGCAGATATAGATGAGGATGAGCCTGCGTTTTATTTCATGGGAGCACACCACGCCAGAGAACCGATTAGCACTGAAGTATGCCTCGATATCCTGATCCACTTCCTGGAGAGTTACGGTAGTGACCAACAAATCACTGATCTTGTAAATAGCTCAGAACTGTGGTTCATTCCTATCGTCAACCCTGATGGACATAGAATTGTACTCACTCAACAAGATACATGGTGGCGCAAGAATATCCGCGATAATGACAATAACCAGACTATCCAAACCACCGATGGAGTGGATTTAAATCGTAATTACGGCTATGAATGGGGTTATGTCGGCAGCACTGACGATCCAAACTATCCTACATATCATGGACCAGGCCCATTTTCTGAACCAGAATCCAATGCTGTACGCGACTTTCTGGAAACCAGGCATTTTGTGGCAGGAATCAGCTATCACTCTTATGGAGAGCTTGTCCTGTATCCGTTTGGCTTCATCAGCGATGTCTATGCCCCGGATCATTCAGCTCTTTCTGCATTGGGTGTACAGATTGCAGAAAGTATTCCATCGCAGATCAGTGGTCATTATTCTCCATCAAATTCATGGGAACTCTATCCCGCTGCTGGTAATACGGACGATTGGGCTTATGGACATCATGGTATTTTTGCCTATACCATAGAGTTGGCTACCCAGTTTATCCCACCTGCTAATCAGGTTCCTGGCATTACAACTAATAATCTTGAAGCCGCCAGGATCCTGGTGGACAGAAAGAATCGCTCCACTCTCACAGGCCATGTACTGGATGCTGAAACCAGCGAGCCAGTAGTGGCTACCATTTATATTCCTGAAATTGATGATAGACTTCCAGCCCGAGCTCCTTACAAATCAAATGCATCCTTTGGGTCCTTTTATCGTTTTTTACCCGTCGGTGAATACACCGTCCACTTCCATGCCCAGGGGTATCATGCAGAGCAGAGAACTATAACGATCAGCAACGATACCGTGACGATCGAAGAGGTTCAGCTGACTCCCTCAGTTCCCATGAACCTCAATGTTTTCGTTTATGATGATAATGGAATTCAGATTTCGGAGGCCCTGGTCTCATTTCCGGATCTGCCATTGAACCCCATCTACACGGACGAAATGGGTATCGCCACTTTCACGAACTTCATGAGCGGATCTTATACTGTTTCAATTGAGAAAGAAGGTTACGAAGCGCTCATTACATACCGGCAGTTCAATAATCCCAATACGATTGTGACTCTGATGAGCAGCCCCATGATCTGGGACGACTTTGAAGGTGGTATGGGATCCTGGGTTGCCACGGGAAACTGGGGAATCAGTTCTAGTCATGCCTATGGCGGAAGCTACAGCCTTTCCGATAGCCCAGATGGAAACTATTCGAACAACAATACTACTACTTGCATGTACGATACGGCAATAGCTTTGGCTGGTTTTTTAAACGCAAACCTGAAATTTGCCATCAAACATGCATTGATCCTGGATGGAGACTATCTTGCCCTCCAGATCTCACAAAATGGCCAGGCCTGGCAGAGCATCGATTATTTTACGGGCACTAGCGCTTGGATCCAGAAATCCTACTCTCTAAACAATTATATGGATCAATCTATCAGAATCCGTTTTCTGCTCACTGCAAATTCCAGTGGCAATGCAGATGGAGTATACATAGACAACTTCCAAATCTTTCTGAGCACTGAGCCAGTTTCTGGAAACAGCCCCGCTTTGGTAGCCCCGTTCGTTTCAATCTACCCAAATCCATTCTCTGACAATCTAAATCTCATTGTGGAAAACGCTGAATCCAAGGGTAGCTATGCAATTGATATATTCAACCTTAGGGGTCAACACACAAAGAGGGTGTTTCAAGGGCCCATTACATCGACTAAACAGCATATCCAGTGGCAGTTTTCCAGTGAAGAGAGAAAAAAACTTGCCAGTGGTGTGTATTTCGTAAAATTGTCTCATGAAGGCAGATCCTTGGTGACGAGGAAGATACTATATATTAAATGAAGGATGAGAGGATTTGGAAGAGATCCGCATAGAAAATATAACTAAAGCCTTTGATGGCTTTGTTGCAGTTAATGATGTAAGTCTTACGATCAAACCAGGTGAATTGTTTTCATTTTTGGGCCCCAGCGGTTGTGGAAAAACTACACTATTGAGAATGATAGCCGGATTTGAAACTCCAAGAGAAGGCCGGATCTTTATCGGCACTCAGGATATATTGCAGCTCCCTCCCTACCAAAGGCAGGTAAACACAATCTTTCAGAATTACTCTCTGTTTCCACACATGAGTGTTTATGACAACGTGGCTTTTGGCTTGAGAATCAAAAAAACACCCTCCTCGGAAATCAAGGAAAGAGCCCATGAGATGCTAAGCCTGGTCAAAATGCAAGATCAGGCAAAGAAGTATCCTGATCAGCTTTCCGGCGGCCAGAAACAACGCATTGCCATCGCAAGAGCACTGATCAACAAGCCCAAGGTACTGCTGCTGGATGAGCCCCTGGCAGCCCTGGATCTCAAGTTGCGCCAGCATATGCTGATCGAACTCATGAATATCCACGACGTGGTTGGGATTACATTTATCTATGTAACTCACGATCAAAGCGAGGCTATGAGTATATCTGACACTGTCGCTGTAATGAACGAGGGTAAAATCGTGCAGCAAGGGCCACCAGACGACATCTACGAGAGACCGGCCAGCATCTTTGCGGCATACTTTATTGGCGAAACCAATCTGATCACCGGGGAAGTCTCTTTAATCGAGGAAGATTATATTCAGCTCCGGTGTTCCATTGGTAACGGGCAGTTCATCGACATAGACAGTACCTTCAAGACGAAACCAAATATCGGGCAGAAGCTTACCTTTTCACTTCGCCCAGAAAAGATTGCCATTTCCCGGTATAAGCCACGTGACCAGGATGACATCAATATGCTGAAGGGGTGTATCGAAGACATCCTCTATCTAGGTTCGCATACTCAGTATATTGTTCGGGTGGGTGATGTCAAAATTCGAGTATTCAGCCAGCATAAACGAGTTTACTTTGACGACAAGGCCCTTGATTGGGAAGAAAACGTCTGGCTTTTCTGGCATGATTCTGATACCTGGATTATTGATGAGGTTCCCGATGAACAGGAGCTCAATCAGGAAAACCTGTTTGATCAGCCAACACCGTTTTCCCGCAGTTCAAAGAAAACTAGTAGGTCTCTGATCGATGCATAAAACCAGAAAACTCCATTTGGAGCGGAGTGTTTATACCGAGCTGGAACGAAAGGCGAGCAGGAAGAAAAACATAGCCAGCTGGATTCTTACAGCCCCAGCTCTATTGTGGTTGCTATTCTTTTTCCTGATTCCCTATCTCATTGTAGTGATCTACAGTTTCCTTACCCCCGATATCTACGATGTAAAATTTGAGCTATCCATGGCTTCTTATGCTCAAATCTTTGACGGAGTGTTTATTAGATCATTCTTCCTGTCTTTCAGGCTTGCATTTTTCACGACTGTCTTATGTCTTCTATTGGGGTATCCTGTGGCTTACTTCATTGCCAGAAGTAAAGAGAAAGTCAAGAATACACTCCTTGTCCTGATCATTATCCCCTTTTGGACAAATCTCATCATCAGAATCTTCTCCTGGCGGGTTTTTTTATCTTATAATGGGGTACTAAACGATCTTCTGATGCGATCTGGAGTGATATCCACTCCCCTGGAAATCATGCGAACAGATTTTGCAGTGATTCTGGTTATGGTCTATGTGTATCTGCCATATATGATATTACCACTTTACAGCGTGATTGAAAAGATAGATTTTACCTTGCTTCATGCAGCTATGGATTTGGGAGCCAATGAAGTGAAAGCGTTTTTCAAGGTAACTCTCCCGCTTTCTGGTGGGGGCATTTTTGCAGGTTCAATCCTCGTGTTTATACCTGCTCTCGGGGCCTATCTGATACCCCAATTAGTCGGCAACCAAAGATCTCTTTATATTGGGCAGATTATTACATATAAGATCAAAAACATCCCAAGAAACTGGCCGATGGCCTCTGCCCTGTCCCTGATTCTACTGCTTTTAGTAACTATCATGCTCATATTACTCTACATGGGATACACAAATCGGAGGCAAAGATGGCAGTAAGATCAAGTATCTCAAGGCTCTCCAGGTTGTTCTCGACGATGAACCTCAGCATCTTTACGATTGTTATGGTATTTCTGTATATCCCGATCCTGATATTGATAATCTTCTCGTTCAACGATGCCAAAATCATAACCGGGTGGCGAGGCTTTACATTCAAATATTATGTTCTCCTCCTACATAATCAGGCCATCAAAGAAGCCTTTTTCAATACTATGCTGATAGCAGGTCTATCAACCGTAATCTCGACAGTGATCGGCATTGTCACGGCTCTGGGGCTTGAAAACAAGCGTCTCAAGGGACGCAAGGGCATCCTTGCCCTGATCTATGTGCCACTAGTGATACCAGACATCCTGATGGGTGTGTCACTGGCACTACTGTTCAATTTTGCCAGGATCAATACCGGCATGATTACAGTCCTGATAGCGCATATAACCTTTTGCGTCTCCTACGCCATCATCGTGATCCAGTCCCGTCTTGAGGGATTTGATCACTCCCTGGTCGAGGCAGCCCAGGATCTGGGGGCAAAACCTTTCCAGATCTTACTGAAAGTCAAGCTACCTTTGATGATGCCAGGAATAATAGCTGCAGCTCTATTATCCTTCACCTTGTCCATTGATGACTTTATCATCACCTTTTTCACCTCTGGTCGCGGGTTTGACACCCTCCCCATTTACGTAGAAGGCACAATCCGCCGAGGTACTATTACTACGATCAATTCACTATCCACCATTATGATAGGTTTTACCCTATTTCTGGTGGTAATCACCAAAAGGATCCGAAAGATCATCGTAAACACTGTTTAGAAGAATGGGAGGTTTCCAGGTTCGCACATTCTTCTGCACAGACTACACATCACTGAGTATGTCACCCAGGTAACACAGCCAGAAACCTGAGATTCAATCTCCAATGTTCCCCCACAAAGCACGCCCTCCGTGCTTTTATTATGAGTAATTCTTATCAAATTCCGCGCACAACTCCCCTATCAGAGAAAACCTCTTCTTTGTCATGAATAACTGGTTCTTATACTACCTTAACAGTCCCAGACTGTCCAGGGATACTTGTCCCCTTTACGGCGGTTGTTTTCCCACCTTAGAGCTTGCAAGTTCGTTATATCATCTGTACCACCATTGGACTTGGGATTGATGTGATCAATTTCCCAACCCAAGGAGGTACTGGTGTCGCCATATTTATCATACTGAATAATCGAACCACATTTATCCTTACGATGTTCAGTGGCTCCAGATCCCGATAAATAGATCGCTTTCTTCCATACCGCATCAATTTCCGCTTGCGAAAATACTTTTCCGTCTCTTCTCGTGTTTGGCATTGGAGCCTCTTTATCCAGAT
>CAZZCS010000130.1:0-5911 GCA_964652645.1 uncultured Candidatus Cloacimonadota bacterium
CGGCGCAGCCAATCGTACATTGTACATCATAAATTGTAAATCGATAGAGCGCAGCACTCGTAACGCATAACGGATAACGGGTAACGCATAACGCGTAACGCGTAACAAAACCGTAGCATTGGAATGCTACGATACGGAGCAGTTCGTTTAACCTTGTACAAAAAGAAAAGCCTCTACAACCGTTATTCACAGCTATAGAGGCCATCTTTTGCGAGAGATTTATGTTTAGGGTCTGTAGTAGATATAGGTGGGGTCTGTATATCCTGGTTGCGGGAGGTACCAATTGGGGAAACTGACGCCATTGGACTGAGCCCAGTCCTTTAGCTTGAGGTAGCCCCTGGAAACCTGGTTCTTCTCGAGCGGATAGTTCCATTTGATGGGTACGTGCAGCGCGTAGGGCAGATTCTGCTTGGAATAGTAGTATCTTCCTGCCCCAGGGTCAGAGCCGTCATCCATCGTATTGAAGTAGGCCATATTGGCCAGATGGGTAGGTGGATAGCCGGGAAGGTGAACTTCCTTGCCTCTTTCCAGAGTGGCGAAGGAGAAGGGATTGAAGGGCGCTTGAAATTCAAAGCTGCTGATCAGAATCGGGGAGTTTAGCACGATATTCAGAGTCACCTCCACCGGTTCGAAATAGGGCAGGGCAGGATTGGTATTGATGAAATTGTTACCTGGCTGCTCAGGGATCAGATAAAAGGCATTATCAAACAACCTGAAGACCGCCTTGGGTCCGTCGGTTTCATGCGTCACCAGGCCTGGATGGCTGGTGCTAAAGCTCTGTATATTAGCCGAGGAGAAGGGGAATTGTACCCCGAATCCGTTTTTGTGGCGGGCACCATTGGCTGCCAGCTTGAATCTATTCTCGACTCTTACCACTTGGTTTGAGGCATTGGTAACCTGGTTGATGTTGTAATCTATGACCAGGTCGTTAAAGTCGTAGTCACCCAACTGGGGCCAGAGATCTTCATAGGCCAGGGTTCCCCAGCCATACTGGGAAGGGGTGTAATTATTGAAGGCCGCATCGGGATCACTGGGATAGTCGTCAAACTCATCGGGGATGCCATCACCATCAGAATCGTCATCCGGGTTGATCGGTGGCAAACCCGTGATATCAAGAGCTGAGAAAGGAGTGGCCCGTACTTTGAAGATCAAGTCGTTAAAGTCGTTATCAGCGCCACCTTGACGGTTGAGATCTTCAAAGGCAAGAATAATACTCTCTGTTTCCCAATCGTAGGCCTGAATCACGTGCTGGCGTAGCAAGGGATTGCTTTCCGGGTTTAGGATGTTATCCGAATAATAGTGAGGCTTTGTGGAATCTACCATAGAACCGCTTACAAAGCCATCTGCTACGATGAACCAGCCGATCATCATACCACCTGGGACTTCACCCAGATAGACGGTATCGTTCATATTGAGGCTTCCACCCGCACCAGCCTTGGAGGCGTTCGGGAAGATCAGAGTGATGGGGCCAATATCCGCCAGGCTGTTTACCACTGTCCCCTGAGGATAGACATAGAATCCCACAGAGTTTTTATACCCGGCTCCTTCATCTACAAAGGTGAGGAAGATTTCGGCATGCTCGTCCACCTTGAGCACTGTTCTGAGCCCGGGAGTAAAGAATATCGGATATCTATCCGGGAGTGACGAGCCATCTGGCAAGAGATAATTAATCCTGCTGATGAGACCGGGGGTTACTATTTCAGAGGTCATCGGGGAGGGAAGTCCATTGGCATCATAGGCCATCCCCGGCAGGTACTGGTAAGATTTGGAGCTGGGGAGCTCGAACTTTCCACTAACCATCTTCTGCTGTCCGCCATACTTGAGAGTGACTCTATCATTTACGATCGGGACACGTTTGGTTTCGAAATTACCCGATACCCAGACATGGGTATAGCTCCTGGCAAGGCTTTTGGTAGTATTGTACTCGCCGTTCAGGTTTGTAGCACCTCTGGCAATGAGGTCTCCCCCATTGGCCGGATCGTCTGTGTAAACACTGAAGATCACGCCTGGTACTGGCTGATTGGCGCCTGTGCGCACTTGCAGGTTCAAATCTATCTGATCAGTTGTGCGAAAATCGAAATTGTCACTGATCACAAAACTCCCAAAGGGTACGTACTCCGCCTGGGTATCCCTGCGATCACATGAGATAAAAACCAGGCCTGAAATCAAAAGCAATAATATAATATATCTTCTCATTTTTAACACTCCTAAACACTCCGGATCTTAAATGATCGAAAGTGTGTCTTTACTATTATACGCAAGTTTGGGGCCAAGTCAAAAAAAAACATAAGCATATCAGAATACGCACCTTACCATAATACTTGAATCTGGTTCAGGTGTAAATACTGCGATTTGGGGCTATTTTACGTTGCATTTTTTACAGTCGTTATAGAGCACTTTGGTCAAGTACAAGCCTGAAGCTGGGGTTGTGAAAACCAGGTTTTGTCTGGGGCTGGCATCGGCGAACCATTTAGCGACGATATCTGGGTTCAAATCCTGGTGGGAGATGCTGATCAAGGCTCCCACTATTCTGCGCACCATGTTGTGCAGAAAGCGATCGGCCTTGAGGATAAACTCAAAGTGATTGTCATATTCGGTGAGGGATAGTTCTTTGAGGTTGCAAATCCGGTTTGGGATATTGGGGTTTGCCCGGGAGAAGGAAGAGAAATCGTGACTCCCCAAAAAGGACGGAGCGGCGTGTTGCATTTTGAGCAGATCCAGGCGTTGGTTTGGGACAAAGCCCATGTAGTTGCGGGTAAAGGGGTTCTTGTCTTTGGCCAGTAAGTATTTGTACTGCCGTTCGCAGGCATCATAGCGGGCATGGAAGCTTTCCTCCACCTGCTCGATGGCAAAGACTCTCAGATCGTCTGAGAGCAGGTTTCTCAGGGCCAGCACCATTTGATAGGGCTGCATGGCTCCCTCATAATCGAAGTGTGCCGTTTGCTCCAGGGCATGGACTCCAGCATCTGTTCTGCCGCTTCCGACGACCTTGATCACACTCCCGCTCATGCGTAGCAGTCCTTGTTCCAGCTCTGCCTGAACGCTGTGGCCGTTATTCTGGATCTGCCAGCCATGATAGCCGGTGCCGTCGTACATCATCTTCATCAAGTATCTAGGGATAAGACCTCCTAAAGGGCGTAAATCAGCATACTGAGGCAGAGATAGATCAGTCCCAGGAGATTGCTGCTGCTCAGTAGTTCGTGAACTTCGACTCTATGTTGCAGGGCCTGCGTCCTGGCTTCGATCTCTGGAGCTTGCTCAAGGTTCTTTTTCATGACAGAGGCAAATTGGTTCAAGAGCTCCGAGACTCCGCTTCTGGCCTTGATAGGGTGCTCCTGTAAGAGTCTGCGGTAGTTGTAGATAAACATCAGTGTGGCGACCATGAAGAGAAAGGAGTTATGAATCCAGGCTATGGATCGGAGCCAGATAGTGTCTCCCAAAATCGCGGCAGGATTGAGTGAACCAAAGAAATACACAGTCCCCAGGATCAGGAGGATCAATCTGGCACTGAAGATCAGCATCTCTATAAATTGGATGTTCAAGAGGGTTCCAAACAGCCAATACCCAGCCAGGAAGGGAAGCAGCTTGCGGAGGGCCAGTAGCAGATCGCGATACAAAGTGGGCTGAAAGGCGAAGTAGAGGACAAAAAGTCCAATCTGCAGAACGAGGTGTAGAGGAATTGCAAAAAATGCAGCAGGTAGTACAAGCAGGAATATGGCCAGCTTTAGCCAGGTATTTTGCCTCTGGAAAGGGCGTGATGTCATTCTGGAGAGGGGCTATTGGTTTCTGGGGAAGTGCTTGTGGGTTCCAGAGCTTCAACAGAAGGTTCTTCCTCGGATTCAACGGGCTCAGACTTTTCAAGATCCAAGGCTGGATCGGCGGCCTGTATATCCGTCTCTTCGAGGCTTTCTTCTGGTTCCGTGGGCTCTGCCTTATTTTCAGACTCAATGATGACCATCAGGGAATCGATCGCGCTGGCCAGGCTGTCCAGCTCCGCTGCGATATCGGCAAAGAGGAACTTTGTGCCTCCGTAGAAGCGTCTGACCAATACACCGTAATCGCCTGATTTTGGAGATTTTAGCACTTCATCCAGATAGGATTTTGCCGTGGTGGTATCGGGCACTTCAAAGGTCAAGTGCCAGCCCAATCTAAAATTTGCCTTGAGAGCCAAGTCTTCGTAATCGCTGGCTATCAGTTCCTGCAGCAACACCCGCATCGAATCCGGCTCTGTCTTGACCAGTCCCAGAGCATAATCCAGCTTTTGTTCTGCCAGTTCCTGCCTTCTATCCACCATCCTGATGGGCTGATCAAGGGACAACTGGCGAACGGCATTGGTATATTTGCTCTCCGGGTACTCCTCTGTAAGATAGGCCAGAATGCTATCGACATCGGCGCTGGAATTCAATTGGCGTTTGTAAAAACTTGCCTTCACAAAGAGGGTAAAGGGCACAATCTCTGTGCTATAGCGCTCTAGATGCCCATTGATCACATCCAGGCGGGATTGGATACCCGTCTCCTGGAGCTGAAGTTCGTTGATTCTGGAGTTCAACCTCTGGATCTCGGCTTGCGGGTTTACAGCGCTATCCCCTTCTGAGGGATCAAGCTCTGTCTGCTCTGCATCTTCCAGTTCAATATTCTGTTCTGCGTCAACAGGCTCCTCGTGGCTGGCTTCTGTCTCTTGGGTCAAGGAGTCCGACGCGGCCACAGCCAGGCTATCACTTTCTGCCATGATATCAAGGGCCGTGCGTAGGGAGTCGATGCTGGTGGTAAGACCGTATTGTTTGGTCAGGAGGCTATCTCTGATGGCTGCAAATTTATCCTGTTCCCGCAGGATTCTCTGGTACATCAAGAGGGTGGAATCCGGTAAAGCCAGGGGTCTGAGATAGTTGTCCGCGGCCAGGTAGTGGTAATCCAGAAACTGCTGCAGGTTCGTCTCGCTGTTCAGGTTTCGGGCCTGATTGAGCTGAGTGATGGCAGTGGATTTGGCCTGGGAAATGGCTGCCAGATCAGAATTTACAAATTCCGAACGAACCCGATTGTAAGAATTAATCGCCTCCGCCAGCATACCCCTTTGGTAAAACTGATCCTCCGCCATGTGGTAAAAAGCCTCTGCTGATGCGGCGGTGCGGGGATAGGTCCGGTTTACGTATTCAAACTCTTTTATCGCCTCATCTCTATCGCCCATGGCGAGCTGGTAGCGGGCTCTCAGCACTCTGGCCAGAGCTATTCTGTCATTGCGATATTCGCCATTGATCAGCGCTCTTACGATGCGGTAGCCCTTGTCGTAGCGACCCAGATGATACAGATTGAGGCCGATGTAATAGTTTGCCTCGAGCTTTATCTCTTTGGCGACGCCCCTCGTTCTGATCAGCTTTTCGAATTCTTCCAGAGACTTTGCGTATTCTGCCTGCACGTAGTAGTTTTTCCCAAAGAGGAAAAAGGCTTCATTGTATTCGGGAGTCTTGGGATACTCCAGGAGCAGTTTTTCCAGCCAGTACTGGGCTCGATGATAGTCTTTATCCAGGATCTCAAACTCTGCCAGCACGAGCAAAGCCCGGGGATGCTGCTTTCTGAATTCCTGGTTGCGGACAAACTCTTCGAGCAGGGTCTCTGCCTCTTTGGGGCGGTTTATCTCCCGGTTTATCCGGGCGATGTAGATATATGCTTCGGGAACAAAGGGGCTGGAGGGGAACACTCTGATCAGGTTTTCGAATTGTTCTTTGGCCTGGAAAGCGCTATTGCCTTTGTAGAACAAGGCTCGAGACATCAGGTAGAGTGCGTCGTCTGTATCGGGGCTGTCTTTGCGTTCTGTGAGGATGATCCCGCACCTTTCGATAGCCTTGGTATAATCCGCTACGGCTTGGGGCGTGGGACGTCCGTTTGCATTGAGAGGCCTGGCCTGGGCAGATTT
>CAZZCS010000131.1:0-5892 GCA_964652645.1 uncultured Candidatus Cloacimonadota bacterium
TCAGGTTCGCCTCGAGATCCCCTCGAGTACTCGAGGCCATCTCGAGGGGAACCTGAGGCGAAGACGAGGCAAAGGGTAAGGGGGTTTTTAGGGTTGTAGGGTTTTAGTGTTGTAGGGTTGAGAAGGTTGAGAAGGTTGAGAAGGTTGAGAAGGTTGAGAAGGTTGTAAGGTTTTAGGGTTTGTATCGTTGTGGCGTTTTGACGATTTGACGTTTGTGGTGGGTGGGATTGAGAAGTGCCTGTAGCACTGGCTTCAGAGCTTGTGCGAAAATGGCGCAGCGAGCCCCGGCGGGGCGACAGCCCCCGCGACGTAGTCGTGGGTGGCATAGCGAGGGTGCGGAGCGCAGCGGAGCCCCTCGTTGACGATGCGTTTTGAATTAGCCCCTTGCGGGCGACACAAATAGAACACAGAAAAAAGGAAAAAGAGGATTTTGAGGATTTGAGATAGAACACAGATCCCCAGGATAACCAGGATTTACGGGATCTTTTTTTTCCACCGAGAACACCGAAGGCACCGAATAAACCATCGGCGCAGCCGATACCTATCGAGTGCGGAGCACGCCAAACCAGATATATAAAAAAGACGGGGCCCAGTCTTGAGTCCCGTCTTTTTATATTGGATATAGGGTCTATTATACGAGTTGTTTGATTACGCTCTTGCCAGGGAAGATCGCAGATGAACCCAGTTCCTCTTCGATGCGGAGCAACTGGTTGTACTTGGCGATTCTCTCTGAACGAGAGATGGATCCGGTCTTGATCTGGCCGGTATTCATACCCACTGCCAGATCTGCCATGAAGGTATCGCAGGTTTCGCCGCTACGATGCGAGACCACACAGGTCCATCCCGCTTTGTGAGCGGTATTTATGGCATCGATAGTCTCCGTTACGCTACCGATCTGGTTCAGCTTGATCAATACGGAATTTGCACAATTCTCTTTGATCCCACGTTTGATGATCTCGGTGTTGGTAACAAAGAGATCGTCTCCCATGATCTGGATCTTGGAGCCCAGGGCATTGTAGAGCTTTTTCCAGCCATCCCAGTCGTTTTCAGCCAGTCCGTCTTCGATCGAGACGATGGGGTATTTGCTGACGAGCTGGGAGTAGTAGTCGATCATCTGGTCGGAATTCAGCTTTTTGCCGTCAATCTCGTAAGCACCATTGCTATAGAAGCTGGACGCGGCAGAATCGATAGCGATATAGATGTCTTTTGCGGGGGTATAGCCTGCAGCTTCGATGGCTTGTACTATCACTTTGAGGGCATCTTCATTGGATTCAAGGTTCGGAGCAAAGCCTCCCTCGTCTCCCACGGAAGTAGCCAGGCCACGGGATTTGAGAATGGCCTTGAGGGCGTGGAAAGTCTCCGCATTCATCTGCAGAGCTTGCCTGAAGCTTTCGGCTCCCAGGGGCATAATCATAAATTCCTGGATATCGACGTTGTTATCGGCATGAGCACCACCGTTGATGATATTGGACATCGGTACGGGAAGGGTGAGGGCTCCGGTGCCGCCCAGATAGCGGTAGAGGGGCAGATCTAGCTCCATGGAGGCAGCTCTTGCGGCAGCCATTGATACAGCCAGGATAGCATTTGCCCCGAGCTTGGCTTTATTGGGGGTAGCATCCAGCTCCAGCATCATCTGATCGAGCTGAGCCTGGGTGGTCACTTCCATGCCGATTAGTTCCGGGCCGATGATCTCATTTACGTTGTTTACAGCGGTCAATACACCTTTACCAAGGTAGCGCTTTTTGTCGCCATCGCGCAGTTCGATTGCTTCACGTTCACCTGTAGAGGCACCGCTAGGTACAGCTGCTCTGGCCATTATCCCGCTCTCGAGATGGATGTCTGCTTCCACTGTGGGGTTTCCCCTGGAATCGAGAATTTCTCTTCCTTTGATATAAATTATTTCGGACATTTATCCTCCTGTTTATCTCTTGTTTGGCACAAGCCCCCTCCTCACTTCTTTGTGAGTTTGGGAGCTTGTAGTTCTTATACTATTTAGTTTTTACCTGAAAAAATACCCTGGAGAGTCTTAACGGAGCCCAGCATTGCCGAGGATTCGTAAGGCACTACCACAGTTTTATCACCGTTTTGGACGATATCATTGAAAGCTGCTACATATTTGAGCGCTATCAAATATTGGGCCGGGTCTGTACCGGTATTACCAACAGCCTCAGCGATGAGGGCGATGGACTTACGTTCGGCGTCTGCAACCAAAAGTTTGGATTGAGCTTCACCTTCGGCACGAGCAATCTTGGCCTGTTTTTCACCATCAGCGGTACGGATATTGTATTCTCTTTCTCCATCTGCCTGCAGAATCTTTGCTCTCTTATCGCGCTCGGCCCGCATTTCTTTTTCCATGGCGGCACGAATCTCTTCGGGAGGCAGGATTTCCTGCAGTTCCACGCGGTTTACCTTTACGCCCCACTTATCGGTGGCATCGTCCAGGATATCCCGCAGCTTGGCATTGATGGCATCCCTGGAGGTAAAGGTCTTATCCAGGGTGAGCTCACCGATCACGTTACGCAGCGAGGTCTGAGTCAGCTTCTCGATGGCTTCCGGCAGATTGCCGATTTCATAGACGGCTTTGTAAGGATCAGTTACCTGAAAATAGAGCAAGGCATTGATATTGATCGAAACATTGTCGCTGGTAATCACATTCTGGCGGGGGAAATCATATACCGTTTCACGCAGATCGATGCGGCGTTCCACTTTCTGAGTCACGACCGTGGCACCCCGGAAGTCTGATCTGGTATAGCGCCAGTGAATAGGGCGAGCCTGATCGAAGATTGGCACTATCAGGTGCAAACCGGAAGGCAGCGTCTTGAAGTACTTACCCAATCTTTCGATGATGACTACTTCAGCCTGGCGAACGACTATCAGTCCCTTGGACACGACGACGATAATCAGAATGGCAAATGCTAAAACTAAATATAGAGCCATGCTATATCCTCCTTTTCGGATTTGATTTCATTAAAAAAACTCTACTATTTCTGACAAGGAAAAAGTGAAAACTTTTCAAAAGAGCTCTCTGGGTGCTGCCGTCTTTCAAAACACTGCACATCCATGGTAATCGTATATTTATGCACCAGGAATGGACTTTCTGGGTCTTGATTGATCTTACCTATGCCCACCCGCTATTCACCCCAAGCGCTCACAGACTCTCGCTCGGGGGCCCACCACCCTTTTTATATGGGGCTCCGCCCCATGCCCCGATTATTGGATGGTTTTCTTTTTGATTGACGGATTTGGCGGCTGTTTTTATAATACCCGGCAGATAAACATCTGGGGGAATGATGATTAAGAGATTCGCAATCTGCCTGGTTCTCTGTTTTACTTTCTGCTCGCTCATTTATGCTGAGAGTATCTCGCGAGAATTCATGACCAGGCTTCAAGCTGCCACTTCGGAGCAGCAGGCCCTGATTCTGATCAAAGAATACATCGGCAAAACTACCGATATTGAGGAGCTTCGCCTCATCCAAAATCCATGGCTTACCATCGATCCCGCTGGTTGTGAAGCCCACTTTGAAGCTCTGCACAAAAAGAATCCAAATTCTTTGACCTACCACTACCTCTGGGCCAGAGCCCTGCAAAGACCCCTGAAGAGCCTGGAAGAAGGCCGGAAGATCATCCGCAAGCATCCAAAATCCGTATGGGGCTACAGACTGGTAAATGCCTTTTACAGCCAGGGTTTGTTCAGCCCTGTTGAGGGCTATAGCGTGAGCCCGGATATTGTAATGGAATCCCTGCCCGGGGACAGAGACTTGATCCTGGACAGCCACAAACGCTTTCCCAAAGATAGTTTTAGCCTCAGTAGCGTGATCAGCCTGTACCGCTATGAAAAGAACTATAGCGCTGCAGAAAAGCTCCTCCTCAATGCCGAGCCTGAAGCATTGGACTTTCTCAGCCCAAACTTTATGATAGATTTTAGCCTCGAAGCAAAGAGCCTCAAGGTCTTTGAGAAGCATTTCCATTTGGTGCTCGAAGGCTTGGTCAGCAGCGGCAGGATCGCCGCCAGCGACACCGAAGAGACCTATATCCAATACTACCTGCATCTCCTGCAGAGGATGGAGAATTGGGATGCTTTCGAAGCATACTTCGCCAAAAACCCCTCAGAACTGGACAATCGCGAGCGCTATTACAATCTCATAACTTTCAATATAGCAAAGAAAAACAACGATCGTGCCCTGGATTACCTGGCAACTCTGCTGCGCGAGGACAGGATTAGCCTCAAAACTCTCGAGAGCAACCGTGAATGGCAAGCTCTGGCCTCTGGAGAAAAGTACTTGAAGCTGATGTATGAGGCTCAGCTCAAGTGGGATAACGAAGCCCCTCTACGTCGCAGACAGGCCCTCTCCAAACAGATCAATACTCCCGCCCCAGAGTGGGAATTGCCTGATGCACTGGGCAAGCCAGTTCGCCTCTCCGACTTGCGCGGCCAGGTGTTGGTGCTGGATTTCTGGGCCACCTGGTGCAACCCCTGCAAGCAGGTGATGCCAATCCTGCACGAGTGGAACCAGAAGACAAAACCCGCTGGAGTAAGCGTATTTTCCATCAACGTCTGGGAACGTAACCCAGAGCTGGCCATAGACTTCATGGCCGAAAAAGGCTATAGCATGAAGCTGCTGATCGGAACCAATGAACTCGCACGGGACTACCGGATCGACGGCATTCCCTTCATCTGTGTAATCGATAAAAAAGGCAACATCCGCTTCTTTGAAGCCGGCTTTAGCGAAGATCTGGCAGAAAAGCTCACTTTCTGGACGGAAGCACTACTGGCAGAATAAGATGAGCACGAAACAGGGACTGCTCCACCACGTCGAATTGTATGTAAACGACCTGCAGCAAAGCATCGGGTTTTGGGGCTGGCTGCTCGGGCGCTTGGGATATAAAGTCTTTCAGGAGTGGGACATGGGCATCAGCTATATCCTGGGAGACACCTACATCGTGTTTGTCCAGGTAGAAGAACGCTTCCTGGATCACTCCTATCACAGATGCCACAGCGGATTGAATCATCTGGCTTTTCACGCAGACAGCAAAGAGTTTATAGATGAGATCTACTCCGAGCTTTTGGCCCGCAACGTCACGATCCTCTACCCGGAGAGGCATCCCCACGCCAGTGGAGAAGATAGCTATGCCGTTTTCTTTGAGGATCCCCAGCGCATGAAAGTGGAGATATGTCTCAGCTAAAGATGGAATATCAGAAGACGAACAAGTATTTTGCCCAGGTGGCAGGCAGCCTCGAAGCCCATGCCAGGCTGGAGCTGGAAGCTCTCGGAGCCACAGTCCTCCAGGAAATCCCCCGTGGCCTCAGGTTTTCTGCCGATAAGGCAACTCTCTACCGCATAGTATATGGCTCGCGGCTGGTCCAGCGCGTCCTTGCTCCCCTGGTCAGCTTTAAGTGTCACAGTGAAAAATACCTCTATACCCAGGCGGTCAAAGCCCTGGATTGGCCAAAACTCTTCTCTGTCTCGCAGTCTTTTGCCATTGAAAGCAACGTGAGCCGCAGCAACATCAGCCACTCTCTCTATGCCGGCCAATTGCTCAAAGACGCCATCTGTGACAGCTTCCGCGAGAGCTGTGGCCAAAGGCCAGACTTCTCTGCGCAGGATGCAGATATAGTATTTAACCTCCATATCAAAGATAACTGGGCCACAATCGCCCTGGATCTCACGGGGATCAGTATGCACAAACGTGGCTACCGGCTCCAATCTACCCCTGCCCCCTTGCAGGAAACTCTGGCCGCAGCCATCATCTATCTCTCTGGCTGGGAAGGAGATAGGCCGCTCCTGGATCCGATGTGCGGCTCTGGCACTCTGCTGGCAGAAGCGCTCTCGAAGTATTGCCGCATCCCGGCAGGCTATCTCAGACAGGATCGGGGCCTCGCCCTGCTGCCAG
>CAZZCS010000132.1:0-5884 GCA_964652645.1 uncultured Candidatus Cloacimonadota bacterium
GGCCGGTTGATAGGGAGCCTCTCACCCACTCCTGATGCGAGCTTCGATTTTATCTCTTAATCGTTGATTTGGCCCAGTAATTGAATTTGATTGACACTGAAGATGGCTTATTATTACATGTAAAAATGATAATAGTGCTTGATACTGGAGATTATTGGAGATGCTACTCATGAGAGTAAAGAAACGCGGCACTCAGATCGAGGAGAAGAGGTCTCTTGATGAAGAATAAGCACCTGCTAGTAGCGCTGCTAGCCTTTCTTACTTTTATGCCTCTCTCTGCCTCTACAGAACGTGACCTGCACCATAATCTAAGTCTGGCACAAAAAGACAAAAGTCTGGCAGATCAGACAAATCACTGCATAGCTTTGGCGGAATACTATCTCCAGCAAAAGAGCTTTGAAAGTGCTCTGAATTACTATCAGCAAGCCTATGATTTGTCGCAGAAGAGAAAGCACAAGGAAGACCAGGTCTTTGTTGCTGTGGCCATTGGTAATGTCCTGGATCAAAAGGGGGAACTGGCAGAAGCGCTACACTGGTACAACATTGCCATGGAGCTTGCCCAGGTATCTCTATCTCACAAATATATCTCCCACATCCACAACAACATCGGCAATCTCTATGTCAAAATGGGTTCATTCACAGCAGCCCTGACTCACTATCAAAGTGCTTTGGATCTCAAACGGGAGCAGGGAGACCAAAAAGAGATCGCCAACGCTCTCATAAATATGAGTATCTTCTACCTGAAAACTGGCAACTATCCTAAAAGCCTCGAAAATCAGATGCAAGCTCTCAAGCTGTATCAGGAATCAGGAGACAGAGCCGCAATTGCCTCGACCTACAATTCCATCAGCGTTTGCCACAGACACTTGAAGAACTACAATGAAGCCTTCGAATTCAACCGCAAAGCTTTGGAACTGTATCATGAACTGGGTAATGTGGACAGAGTGGCAAGCGCCTACAACAACCTGGGAGTGCTCTACCTGGCTATCAATGACCTGAGCCAGGCAAAAGCCCAATATCTCAAAGCTTACCAGCTCAAGTCTGGCTCCAAAGACATGCAAAGCGTACTTTCCTCACTCATAAACCTGGCAGATGTTTCACTGAAGCTAAAGCAATATCAGGATACATACGATTACCTGAGCAAGGCAAGCGAAATCCAGAGCAAGACCCAGTATTTCAGTCTCACGCGCACCCTGTATAAAATCTATGCGGACTATTATGAGGAGATCGGAAACTACGATGGAGCTCTCCGTTTTTTCAAAGCTTACCAGGAGATCAGCGACAGCCTCTTCAATCAACAAAAAACCCGGCAAATGCAGGAACTAGAGGCAAAATACGACCTGCGGGAAAAGGAACGCAACATCGAGCTTTTGACCAGGAACAATGAACTGACCCAAATGGATCTCAGAAATAGTGCCCGCTTGCGTAACTATTTGATCGTAATCCTTAGCCTCATCTTGCTGATTACGGTCACAATTATCTGGCGCTATACCAGCGTTCTACGCCTATCCAGGAAACTATATGCCAGCCGGGAAAAGCTCAATACCATAAATCTGGAACTGGAGAGAAGGGTAGAAATAGAAGTGGAACGACGTCGACAACAGGAACAAAAAGCACTGCGCCAGTCACGTCTTGCACTCTTGGGAGAGCTGGCTGCAGGAATTGCCCACGAACTCAATCAACCGATGCAAACCCTCTCCCTTACTCTGGAAAATATAAAGCTATCTTTCCTCGATAACAGCTTTAGTGGAGAATATCTGGAACAAAAATTGGAATACCTCTTTGCCGATATCACTCGTATGGAAGAGGTGATCGAACACATCAGACGTTTTTCCAGGCAGAGCGAAGACCCATCGGATCAAACTTTTAATATAAATAACAGCTTAAACAACGCGATCTTAATGGTGAGAGACAGGTTTGCCAGTCACAAAGTAGAGATCGAATCTGTTTTATGCGCTCAGAACCCTCTTGTTTGCGGCAATCGATACAAATTTGAGCATGTGATCCTCAATCTGCTCACAAACGCCAGGGATGCCATTCTGGAACGTCTCCAGGGTTACGATCTGGATCGTGGCCTCATCCAGGTAACATCTGTCTCCTCTGAAACGGATGTTACGGTGTTGATTGCAGATAATGGGATTGGGATTGCTCCCGAAATCCAGGATAAAATCTATGATACTTTCTTTAGTACAAAGAGTCTGGAACACGGCACAGGTTTGGGATTGGCCATTTCGCTCGGAATTGTACGAAGTATGAAGGCAGAGCTTGCCTTTGATTCCATCCCCGGCCAGGGAAGCACATTCAGGATTGTGATACCTCTTGTGCCACCACAAAATTAGCACGAGGCAAAGATGAATTTTAAGATATTGATTTTGGATGATGAACAGCGGATCGTTAATGAATTGAGCGAGTTTCTCCGCAAGAAAGGATTTGCCGTCAAATCCGCAGAAACCCCTTCCATGGCGTTTAGTCTGCTGAACCAGGAGCAGTTTGATATCATGATTCTGGATGTCCGTCTGCCCCAGATGAGTGGGATAGAAGTGCTAAAAAAGGTAAAGCAGGACTACCCCGATCTCGAAGTCATTCTCATATCGGGTCATGGTAATATGGATACTGTAATCGAAGCACTGCGCTCCGGAGCCTGCGACTTTTTGCCCAAACCTTTTCGCCAAAGCGACTTGCAGCTTGCCATCGAGAGAACTACCCGATTTATCAAAATGCAAAAGAATATGAACCAGTTGAGAGACGATAACTCCCTGATCTCGCGTGAATTGGAAAGCCTGGTAGAAAAAAACTTCATCGGCGAAAGCCCCCAAAGCCAAAAAATGCTCAAAGATGCCATCCATCTGGCAGGCTTTGCCGATACTCCCATTGTCATCAGCGGAGAAAGTGGAACAGGAAAAGAGATTATCGCTCGCATCATCCACTATGCCAGCCCCCGCAAAAAACATAAGTTTTGCCCCATCAACTGCGCTGCCATCCCCGAAAATCTGATGGAGAGCGAATTCTTTGGCCACAAAAGAGGAGCCTTTACAGGTGCGGTACAGGACACAAAAGGGATTTTGGAGCTTGGACGCGGTGGCAGCATCTTCCTGGACGAGATCGGCGATATGCCTCTTTATATGCAGACTAAACTGCTGAGAGTGATCGAAGAGAAAAAATATATGAAGCTGGGTTCCAGCACCGAAGTTTCCGTTGATGTGAGGTTCATGGCTGCCACAAACAAGGATCTGGAGACCCAAATCCGGGACAATACATTCAGGACAGATCTGTACTATCGTCTCGCTGCCTATCGAATCCATATTCCACCCCTGCGTGAGAGACAGGAAGATATTGAACCTCTCATCAACTATTTTTGCCAGAGCTTCTGCGAACAAAACCGCATCACGATACCCTCCATCGACCCCCAAATAATCAAAGAGATTGTACATTACAAGTTTCCAGGCAACGTGAGAGAACTCAAGAACCTGGTGGAGAGAGCTCTGATCATCAATCGAGATGCCGTGCTCAGCTTTGATGATTTCCCTTTTCTAAACGGTGAAGAACATTTCAGCACCTCGGCTCTGGATCAGGCTCAGATCTACCAGATCAAAAAAGCCCTGGAAGAGGCGGGCTCCAATCAAAGCCAGGCAGCCAGGGCTCTGGGCATCTCGAGATATAGCCTGATCCGCAAAATGCGCAAATTTGGGATTGAATAGTAGATCAAAATCCTCCAGGATGATTTTTATGTATTAGATCGTTAATCTATGGGCCATGGAGTGGTGTCCACATACCATAGGGAAGACCATATCACGTGTCTTTTGTAGACCGAATTGCGCTATTTCAGCCAATCTGAACGCACAGGAAGCATGTAGTCTATACCCACCCGCCGCCCCTATTGTATGGGGCTTTGCCCCATGCCCCGATTATCAACGGTCTTTACTGACCTTTTCAGTGTTCGATATCGCACAGGTCTTGTGGTACAGGTGTTCAATTGAGCACACAATTTGCTGCTTTCAGCAGTATCGTTTAATCATCCAGGTTACACAACGCCAAGCATCACAACTAGTTAGCCAATAACATACTAATCACTTCCAGTTGGCTCAATTCTTGAACTTACAGCTCGTGTAAAAAAGAAAAAGAGGTGAATCATGAAATTGAAAAACGTATCATCCCGAATGATCTGGATGTTTCTTATCTTAGTATTATTCAGCCAGTCCCTGCTGGCCCAAGCGGTTCCGATTACCTTCCGTGTGGAGAATGTAGAATCTTTCGTTCCGTTCCCCCCTTCTACTCCCTGGATGTTTGATACAGACGATCCCGGGTTTCCATTCCAGGAAGACGGAAATCCCTTTACTCACTCCGAAAATCCGGGATACGCCTGGCATAACTATGCCTACCGGGACTTCTATTCTACTGCTGCACCTGGCGGCGCTGGAGCACTGCCAACGACTACCTACTGTCTGGAAGAGAATCTGGATTATGTGGCAGATACTGATGGCTTTAGAGTGGAGTTTGAGAACTTTGTGCTTACCGGATTTCAAAAAAAGAATATGGTAGATCCTCTTGCTGCCTGGAATATTCGAGGTCAGGCGGGTGATATTCGCACCTATACTGGAGGCAGAGGCCTTGTATATCATAATAATGTACTGGTGCTTACAGTGTTAGATTGCATTCTGAAAGTGTATGTAAGCTATCCGAATGCCGCCCAGATGAGACAGCATGTAGCAACCTGGCAGCTTGATGTGGGCTCTGGGGCTGCTTCCACCGTAGAAGGCTGGGGAATCGTGGATGAAGCTACTTCGGATCCACAATGGTTTGCCACCTTTGCCAATGCTGAAGCCGGAAACAAGCTGGATTTTATCATGGATACGGTAGATCACGTGATCCAGGGTCAATATGGCTACTACAGCTTCAATGTTGGACTGGTCGCAGCAGAGCATGCCGCAATAAACGATCATGCGAATGTAATTGCACCAGGTAATATCCCCTTCCCGGAGCTTGATGTTGATTTTGATTTTTCTGCTGTCGGTTTGGGTGGGCCTGGCCTGGATCTGAATGATCTTACCATCATTCAGATAATCGATACTCCAGATGGGGTAATCCCGGATGGAATCGAGCACCTTGCTCCCAGATACTGGCAGTTCAGTACCAATCTGGGGAGTTTTACTACCAATATTACCTTTGATCTCAGCGGAACGCCCTTTGGGAACTCCTCAACCTGGCGTATTCTTCGCCGGGGAGAGATGGAAAACACCTGGCAGATCTGGGCAGATTATTCGATCCTGGATGCTAACAGGATCCGGGCCAACAACGTGAGCGAATTCAGCGAATGGACAATTGGGAGCACAGATCCTGAAACTCTCCCCGTACAGCTCAGTTCTTTCACTGCCCTGGTCAATAGCAACAATCTGGTGACTCTGCAGTGGCAAACGGCATCCGAAACCAATCTCAGCGGCTATCAGGTGTTCAGACACCACACAGATAATCTGCAAAATGCCATGAATCTCAATCAGTTCATCCAGGCGGATAATAGCTCTTTGGGAAGCTCTTATGCCTTTACGGATCAAGAACTCTCTGCTGGAATCTATTACTACTGGCTCTGTGCCATTGATTTTGGTGGTAGTGCGGAATTCTTCGGGCCGGTCATAGCAGAAATATCCGAACCGGGAGGAGAGACACCCCCTCCAGTGGATCCGCAAAATAGCATCGTCAAAGTGTATCCCAATCCCTTCAATCCAGATACCAGGATTGCCGTCTATAGCCCCCAAAAGACTACTGCGCAATGCTCTATCTACAACCACAGAGGAGCGCACGTAATCACCTTTGGCCTGGATCAATTTGCCCAGGGCTGGAATTACTTCAAATGGGATGGCAAAGATCATTCTGGAACCAGTGTCTCCAG
>CAZZCS010000133.1:0-5694 GCA_964652645.1 uncultured Candidatus Cloacimonadota bacterium
ACTTCACTCCTGTAGCGAATGCATCTTGTGATTGGGGCGATGTGAATAACGACGGTCGTCTTGATCTCATTTTGACTGGTACCATCAATGACACCCAGTGCGTAACCAAAATATACATAAACAACACCGAAGGGTTTGAAGAGAGCGATATTCTGCTACCCAATGTTCATTCCGGGTCAGTAAAGTTTGGTGATTTTGACAATGACGGATGGCTGGATGTTCTAATAACTGGCATTAGTCAGGACGGACCGAGGATATCAAAGATATTTAGAAATGATCAAGGAGTGTTAACTGATATAGATGCAAACCTTTTAGCTGTTGGTAATTCATCTGTAGCTTGGGGTGATTTTGATAATGACGGTTGGCTAGACATCGCACTATCAGGCCGAACCAATTCGAGTGAGATTGTCACAAGAGTGTATCAAAATAATGGTGGAAGCTTTGTAGATATCAGTGCAACTCTCGTTGGTGTATATCTATCGTCCATAGCATGGGCAGACATTGATAACAATGGTTTCTTGGATTTAGTTGTAACAGGTGGCAGAACACTCACTGCTCCTTTCAATCCTTACTCAGCGGTGTATTTTAATAGTGACGGCACATTCACACATAGTCAGCAGTTAACAGGTGTATGTTTTTCTTCCATTGGAGTTTGCGATTTTGATAACGATGGTGATCTGGACATCCTGATTACGGGCAGAAGCAGCGGAGGAGCCGGATTGTCTCTGCTATATTCAAACTCTGGAACACCTCTAAATACTGAACCATCAGTACCAACGAACCTTCAGGTTCACGAAGACCAAGAGTATTATTATTTCACTTGGGGCCAAACTGTGGATGCTCAACAACCATCAATCAGTTTATCATACTCTATTCAAATTGGTTCATCCTCAGGAGCTTGTGATATAGTATCACCGTCATCATTACCTAGTGGACTCGGTTTATTGGCAAATTTCGGCAGTATTCACTCCACCACGAATTATGTTATCAGAAAGAATATCTTTCAACCGGATACCACATATTACTGGACTTGCCAGGCTGCAGACAACTCGTTTGCACGTTCAGAGTTTGCACAAGAGGCTACATTTTCAACAGCGGTGAGCAATTCAGACTTGATTGAAAGCAGTAGGCCATTAATACTTGTTACGCCAAATCCCTTTAACCCTTCAACTACGATTGAGTTCAGCATTTTTCAGAGCTCACGGGCAAACCTGAGTGTTTTCAATAATCGTGGTCAGAAAGTGAAAACCCTTCTTGATCTTAATCTTGAAAGAGGTCAGCATCGTGTGATCTGGAATGGAAGAGATGAAAATAATCGCAATGTTGCTTCCGGAGTTTACTTCATTCGCCTTGAGGCAGCCGAAAAAATAAGTATTAGGAAGGCATTGTTATTGAAATAGGATCAGAATTCCACAGTTTAAAGCCTGGGGCAACCTGGGCTTTTCTTATGGTATTCAGAACTCACTGCCTTCCTTCATATTCTGCAAAATTTGTAAGCCAAAGTCTCGCCATGTCGGAGTGAGGAATACATAAGTGCTTTCATCGAAGCAGAGATGAAGCTTTTTTAATTGTTGCTCTTGTGACAAAAACTCATCAGGATAACCACTCGGCTGTTCATCTAAATCAAAACACCCCTTAACTAATCCATCAGTGACAAGGGTCTTCAACAGGTCGGAGATAGTTCCAAAGCAGTAGTTGAAGGGACGATATAGCCGATCAAACCTGATCCCATACCCCACTTCAGCTGTTCAAACCATGATAAGTAAAAGAAGCTCATCTCTCAACTAATTAGTTCGTCCATAGTCTTTTTTCCCTCATGAGATGTTAGCATTTGTCCTAACCTTCAAGTAAATGACTAATTTCAGCATCGATGCTGGCTTGCACTTCGATTGTCCGAGACAGAGCAGTTACCATCCGGCAATAATGGATGGGATCGGCAAGGCTCTTACCCTTTCGGTCTTTGAGGTATTTATGCAGCACTTGAAAGCCGCCAATGTGATAGTTCCACAACTCCGGGGTGATGCCCTCAAAGTGCTTATTAGAGTTGATCTGCACGATACTCTTGTCCTCATCGTATTGGATGAACTCAACCATGTCATTGGAACCGTCACCTTGATACCGTGCTAATGGAGGGCTTAACCGTGGACTCTTGAGTATGTGGATGTCAGCAAGTTCTTTGCCCATTTCTGCCAACTTACTGAAAAGCTCATAATCCTCTGTAAACGGTATGCGGGGGAAATCCATCCTTAGATATTGGGCAAAGCGTTCACGGTATTGATTGCTGTGCAGGATCGCATAGACATAATAGAATAGTTGCTCAGGCTGGAACTGAGGCCAGAGCTTACTGAGTTTATCCATAAGCTCAGGAGCGATATTGTATTCCCACTCTGTGGAGGCAAAGATGTCGTCTTTGTGATCGTCCGGGTAGATGTAGAAGGGAGTTGTATAATTAGCTTCCTTGATTGAAACGCTATGGTTAGTGGTAATACAATTAGTTAGAAAAATGTGGTTCCAGGCATGAGAACCTTCAACTCGTTTTGAGCATACAAACGCTTCATTTCTCTGAATCATGTGCTTCATAACTTCATTTCTAGGCCTACAGTGGAATCCATTGTTTACGCCTGTATAGAAAGTGTAGCGGATATCAAAAGGACGGTAGAGAATGGGAACAATTTTGCTATCATCAAGACCGCTATCCTTGAGGTCTTTTTGAGCTAATCCAACTTTCCAATCTTGTGTATCTTTTCCAAGTTGATATGCCATTCTTGCAGTCTCTGTATCCATAGAAACGAAGTGGTTAATGGTCTTGCGTACTTGGTTGGGAGTATCGTGGATCGTGAGTCCGTCTCTGGCAGAGACGATCCCCACACTGTTGATAGGGAATATCTCCGGCAGGCTTTTCCACTGTAGATAATGCTCGTTGCCTGTAGCTTCAGGATGAAAGAGATAGAATGGCGAAGTAGGGCTTAGTTCCTTATAAGTCTTGGCTTGGAACTGGTTATTATCCAGCCATTCATACTTGATCTGACGAAGTCCGAATAGCTCGTGGTGGCTCACCCTTTTCTCATTCGTGTCTATACCCTTCACCATCAGAATGATGGCCGTTCCCTGCTGGATATCAAAGACATTCTCATCTTTGCTGCCATCCGGACTGATCTCTTTCTTCTTGGTATTGCCATGCAAATCCAGTACGTAGATTTCATCAAAGGTATTCATCAAGCTTTGGCGCATACCTCTGAAGGTGGGATTATCCAGATAGCCATGATTTGTGATCATACCCACAATGCCCTTGCCCGCCTTGTGTATCTTCCATTGAGCAAAGCGCAGGAACTTCACATAATCGTCTTGTAGTGCTTTCGGATTTTTCTCTCCAAGGGGGCTCCCATCCAATGTAAAATAGCTTAGTGCACCATCTTTATCCGTTTTTAGGAGCTCTTCAGTCCAGTTATTGGTATTCTCGCTTCTATAGCTATATGGCGGATTACCAATGATCACCAGAATCGGGTCTTGATGCTTAACTTTGTTTGCCAGAGCGCATTCTTCACTGATGTCATGGGAGATTGGCAGTTCGGTTTGCAGGGGTATGTCCGGTTCCAGAGTGTTGGAGAGATAGAGCTTGAAGCGTTCATCTTCGCTTAGTTCATAGCCATGTTCCGCCAAGAGATAGCTGATCTTGAGATGTCCCACGGTGTAGGGTGCCATCATGAGTTCTATGGCATAGAAGTGGGGCAGGATGTGGTGTTTGATCAGGTTATGGATGCTACCGCTGCCGTATTTGCCTTTGTGCTCTTCTATAGCCACTTTGATAGCTTCCGCTGGAAAGGTGAGGGTACCAGCAGCAGGATCAAGAATGGTGACATCCTCTGAAGCCAGTCCATCGTCTTTGGCAAAGTGGCTTTTCAGGAGGCTGTGGACACTGCGCACGATATAGCGCACCACAGGCTCAGGTGTATAATAGACTCCCCGTTTCTCCCTCAGTTTGGGATCGTATTCGCTTAAGAAAGTCTCATAGAAGTGCACAATAGGGTCTCTGCCCTTTCCTTCGGTGTAAAAGCGGTGCAGTATCTTTTGAATATCGGTATTGAAGAGGATATCCGCAATGTCATCGATTAAAACTGCCAAAGCTTTGGGCGGCTCTTCCAAAGAGATAAACCGAAAGATGCTTTTCAGGATGCCCAGGGTGCCGGGGATGTATTTGTAGATGAGTTCCCGGTTGAACTCACCCTCACTGCGGGTGCGAGCCGCAAAGATGCCGTAGGTGAGGGTCTGGGCATAGAGGTCAGCGAACTGCTCTATGGTCAGGTTGTTGATCAGCAGCTTTTTGAAGGATTCATAGAAGTTTAGCAGCACCTTCTTGCCTTGCATTTCTTCTTCTGCCAGTTCAATGGTGATGATCTCGTCCCGTAGGAAGCGGGTACGTTTTGCCAGTGCATTAGCCAGGCTCTTGGGGTCTGTGATGGCAGGAAGTGAAAAGCTGAAATAGCGGTCAAGCAAGGTGGCAAGCTCATCCACATGCGAAACTGGAGGAGTGATGTGCATCTGGGTGGCATTGATTGGACTTGCGATAGTTACACTATCTACAAACATCCCATGCTGATAGAGCCGGAACTCATAGAAGTTGGTGAGGAGGAGATTGGGGAAGGTAACAAGGTAGCGCTTGAGCTGTTCACTAACTGCGATGGGATCAAGGTTGTAGGTTTCCGGTTTCTTAGCTTCGATATAGCCAGTGATGTGGGCTTTGCCGTCCCAGACACGGAAGTCTGGGTTTCCGGCTTCGGTTGTCTTGGGCAAGATACCCACTTCGCATTTGCTGATCTTACTCAGCTTGGCATAGGCCTCGATCATGTCCTTCAGACAATGATAAAAGGACTCTTCCCGGGCGTCTCCCCGGTTGATGATCTTCTGCAGATCGTTTAGGTATGTAACCAGAATAGCTTTAAACAACTCGCAACCCCAATCTTTGTTATATTTCTATTAGGGCAAAGTCAAATAGGGGGGATAATCGGTCAACCTCTTTTTGTTTTAGCTTAATTTGGTAGGGATAATGGTAAGATGAACAGATAGTTCAGGCTGTTATGAGGAGTGAAGCGAGATATAAGTCTCTACTCAGTCCAGATAACCGTCCTCGTCCTACATTTCCAATGAAACGGTGGAAACGGGGTATGCGCTCCGGATACACCAACCGGGTTCATCACTGAGTCGTATTCGATCTGATCGTCTTTGATCCAAGGTGCAAGTGCCTTAATGTAGTCTCTGACATCATCCAAGCTGTTTGTCGTGGTATCCAGAGCCATGAGGTTATCCATCACCTCGATTGCATCGTTTAGGGGATAGACCCTATCTTGTGCTGCCAGAGCCATGCAGATATCACTGGTGCGGTCATCCTGGATAACCACAAGCTTGTAGTATCTGGCTTTAGCTTTCTTGTAGCCTTGCAGCCTTCCGAACTCCCTGATTCTGAGAGCGGTATGCTCTGCCAACCCTTGCCAGTAATGAGATGAGCGATTGGCGAGGTCATTGAACTGGTCTTTGAGGCTATCAGCCAGCATCTCTTTCGTGTATCCCTGCTCGATAGCTTTGGATATGGTATCTGCGAAGTTCTGCCGGACATCAGCTTCAAAGTGTTTCCCAATCCAGAACAACTGCTGTTTCTGGATAGTGGAGGAGAGATGTTGATCTTCGATGCCCCAGAGC
>CAZZCS010000134.1:0-5694 GCA_964652645.1 uncultured Candidatus Cloacimonadota bacterium
GTAAAATAAGACCGTAACTTGTACTCCAAGGAGCCAATACCACCAGTTATTTCTGCTTCTATGTATCGCGTTCCAGTATCCCTAAAGCCTGCTGAGGGAGAGGTTATGTAGTAGGCTACATCAGTAACCTTCCTAACCTCATTGTAGTACCAAACTATATCGTTGTTGCCAGTAAAACTGCCACTTGTATAACTATTTGTGGTAGCGTTCAGATTATCGAAAGACTCTGTCCCCTGCCCCCACATCATACTGACCGCAAGGCCGATGAATAATATCATCATCAAGGTTTGTTTCATAATTCCTCCCTGAATTACGTATATCATATTTTAGTTAAAAAAACTTCTTTACTGGTTCCATTGATATTTGAAGCGGCAAATACTGCCAAGCAGTAAATTGTTAAATCCTCTTAACAGAGAATAACGTAGTAATAAGGTAGGAGAGAGTATATGTGAATTAATGCCCACCCTAAAGCCCTGCTCTGTGGAGATTTATGCTCCAAAAACTGTGGCAAAATCTGCCGTAGCTCTTTGTGGAAATATTTCCACTACTTGACAAAGATAGTTTTTATAAAGAAAATTGCCCAGAGTAGAGCGCTATTACCCGCCTGCGCTAGGCCAAAATGGGTCAAACGCGACAAAAATGTTGACAGGATCGGCTCTGGGATTGCTTTTGCGATGCTTGCAGCCCCAAGCATAAGGGGCTGTTAGCTGAGGAGAATTGTTATGAAGACTGCTGCCCAGAGTTTCGTAGCCGCCATGGAAGCTCAAAAAGACGAAAACCGGATCCCCGGCGCGATGCGCTTTTTCAAGACTGCCAAAGGCCAATATGGGGAAGGAGACCTCTTCTGGGGTTTGAGCGTCCCCACCCAACAGAAGATAGGTAAGGAGTATAAATCCCTGCTCGATTTGAAGGATCTGGAAGAGCTGATCCGGCATCCTGTGCACGAGATCCGCCTCACAACGCTGTACATCATGGTGCTAAGGTACAGATCCTGCAAAGAGGATGCTGGCCGCCAGGAGCTGGTGGAGCTCTATCTGCGGAGCTTGCAGTACATAAACAACTGGGATCTGGTCGATAGCAGCGCTGCCTATATCCTGGGAGCCTGGTATCTGGATAGGGATCATACTCCCCTACTTGAGATGGCCAAAAGCGATCATCTTTGGACGCAGCGGGTCTCCATCATCGCCACGCACTTCTTCATCCGCAATGGCAGGTACGACACGACCCTCAAGATCGCCAAGATCTTGCTTCATCACAAGCATGACCTCATCCACAAAGCCGTGGGCTGGATGCTGCGGGAAATCGGGAATAAAGATCTGCAGACCGAGCGGAAGTTTTTGGACAGGTACTACCAGGAGATGCCACGCACGATGCTGCGCTATGCCATTGAGAAGTTTGAGGAGCCGCTGCGACAGGATTACTTGAAAGGCAGAGTGTAAGCAATGGAGTTTTGAGTTGTCGTCAAAGGCAAACTCCACAGAGCATGGATCAGCAGTAAAGCAAAGATCTAAACCCACCCACCGCCTTTTTGTATGGGGCGCTGCCCCATGCCCGGAGTATGGTACTGTCTTCTCGATGCAAGTTCTGCTTGACACAATATCCCTGCAAAAAGACATGGAAAACAAAAAGTAAAAAATCTTCTGGGAGGAAGATATGCAGATCATGGAAGAATTACTCTACACCGAATCACACGAATGGGTTCACATCGACGGTGATATCGCTACTATAGGTATTACAGATTTTGCTCAGCACGAGCTGGGTGACATCGTTTACGTGGAACTGCCGGAAGTTGGCATGAAAGTCTCCGCTGGCGAGCCCTGCGGTTCGATCGAAGCTGTGAAAGCAGTGGAAGACATCAACAGCCCCCTCAGTGGCAAAGTGGAAGAGAAGAATACAGATCTGGACGATGCTCCGGATATGATCAACAAATCCCCCTTTGAAGACGGCTGGCTCTATAAAATCAAGCTTTCCAATAAAGACGAACTGGACAATCTGCTTACTGCCGTCGAATACAAAAAGATCGTAGAAGCATAAGACCCATTTTTATAGACAAGAAGGCTGCCACAGGCTCTTTTTGTCTATAATTTGATTTATGATAGTACAGGACAAACACTTTCTGATCATCCTTTCTGCCCCTTCCGGCGGCGGTAAGAGCACGATTCTCAATGAGATCTTGAAGCTCACGGACACTATTGATTACTCCGTTTCCTATACCACCCGTCAGCCGCGAGGCGAGGAGCAAAACGGGGTTCATTACCACTTTGTGGATGAGACAGAGTTTCAGAAGCGAATAGCCGCGGGAGACTTTTTGGAGCATGCCGAAGTCTTTGGCCGCTGGTATGGCACCTCGATCAGCTATATCAAATCCCGCCTCAAAGCCGGAAAGCACGTGATTATGGATATCGACGTGCAAGGCACTGCCCAGATCGGAAACACAGATATCCCCTACATAAAGATCTTTATCATTCCGCCCTCGATGGAGATTTTGAGAGATCGGCTGATCAAGAGAAACACGGATTCCATGCCCGAGATCGAAAAAAGGCTCAGGATCGCCCGCAACGAGATCGAACGCATCTCCGAATATGAGTACCTGGTAATAAACGACGATCTGGATTCGGCCATTCAGGACGTCCTGTGCATCATCAAAGCCGAAGAAAACCGCGTAACAAGATACGACAATCCTATCCGGGATTTTCTGGATAGAGGAGAATAATATGATAAACAAGAAGATTGAAACCTTCCTCGAAAAGAACAACATGAACTACCTGTTTTGCATGCTTTCCAATCTGGAAGTGCAGCGCATAAACAACCTGCCACCCTATGTGAAACAGAAATTCAAGGAAAAGATAACCGAGATTGCGATGGAACACGTTGCTGAAAATGAAGTTCCGGATTACATTATCGAGATCGCCGAAGCCGAGCTTGCCATGGCACAGGAATCACAACCCTTCGACGATGAAGATAGCGATCTGATCATGGATGCCGAGACTTATGATGACAGCAAACGCTTTATCCAAGAGATTCAGGAAGAAGAGCAGTCAAACGATGCCGATGACGACTTTTTTGGCCCCGGCGACGATGACGACGACGACGATCTGTAGCTGATGTCTGCCAAAGCACTGCGGCAATATCTGGAGACCCTGAAAAACCTCGGTATCAAAGAGCTGTATGGTTCACAAACCGAGGCTGCTCCGCTTCCCACACTGGAAGAACTGGAAGCCAGGTACTCCGGCTGTACAAAGTGCAAACTCCATGAGGGCAGGATCAAATTTGTCTATGGAGATGGCAACTCCAAGGCAGATATCATGGTGATCGGAGAAGGGCCGGGGGACCAGGAAAACCAGACTGGCAAACCCTTTGTAGGCAGAGCCGGGCAGCTTCTCACGGACATGCTCAAGGCGATCGACATCGACAGGCAGGACGTCTATATCGCCAATATCGTAAAATGCAGACCCCCAGCAAATCGTAATCCCGAGCCAGAAGAAAGGCTTGCCTGCTTGCCGTATCTGGTGGAGCAAATCCAGCTCATCCGTCCCAAAGTGTTTCTCCTGATGGGGCTGGTAGCGGCTCAAACCCTGCTCGATTCCAAGGAATCCATGGGCAATATGCGCGTTCAGGATCATGTCCTCTTTGAGAGGCCAGCTTTTGTGACCTACCATCCTGCCGCGCTCCTGCGCAACGAGCAATGGAAACGCCCCGCCTGGGAAGATCTCAAACGCTTCCGCGACTATTTGAAAACCATCTCTTAGAATCGGCTCGATGTCACTTCAAAGAATTGCCTCTCTTGCTCTTAGCTTATGGTTTTGCCTTGGTGTACTTCAGGCCAGAATAGCAATCTATGGAGACACCCGCACTCAGGACGATATTCACAGGCGCGTAGTGCAAAAGATCGCAGAGCACAAACCAGAGATCGCCATCCATACCGGAGACCTGGTCAATAGCGGTAGAACTCAATCCGAATACGATAAGTTTCATGCTATTTCCAAGCCCTTGACAGATGTCTCAACCCTCTATCCCGCCAAGGGTAACCATGAAAAAGATCCCCTCCTCTTTTTGGAGAACTTCCCTATATTGGATGGCAAGACTTACTACACGCTGGAGCGGGATTCTTTGAGATTTGTGATCCTGGATACCACAATCCGGATCAATGTGGGCTCGGTTCAATACCAGTGGCTCAAAGACAGGCTATTGGAGTATGATGGCTCTCCCATTATTGTTATCATGCACCATCCGGCTTTCAGCTCCGGACGTCATGGCGACGAACTGGGCTTGAGCCTGTATTTACCGGAACTGCTTTCGCAATACAGCGTGAAGGCCGTCTTTGCCGGGCACGACCATGGTTATGAGCGCTCGTATTTTAATGGAATCTACTACATTACCACTGCTGGCGGTGGGGCTCCGCTTTACGATACCAATAGCCTGAACCGGCATTCTCAACTGCGGCTCAAGAGCTATAACTATGTGATTGCAGATTGGGAAGATGAGAAGCTGGTTTTCAGAGTTTACGACCTGGAAGACAAACAGATAGACTCTTTCTCGATAGACTGATAAACTTCAGACCCGGCAACGGAATCAGACCACAAACAAACTCAAAACAATTAGTATCCACAAGACAAAGGCATCTACAATCCCCGGCCTGGTGAGGTAGAGCTCCGTCCTTTTGCCGCTGGATCGGAATCCGCGTAGCTCCAGGGAGATGGCCTGCATACTGCTGTGGCTGAGAGAATTAACCAGTACGCTCAGGGCGAGGATCCGGTATATCTTGAAACGCTTGATCAGGCTCAGTCTGTCCAGTTCCAGACCTCTTAACCTCAACATTGATAACGAGATATCAAATCTATGGCGCAGTGTGCTCACGAAGCGCAGCACATACGAGACCATGAAGGATATCTCTTCTGGCAGACGGATCAAGGCAAAGGCATTTCTGAAATCGATAAAGCTCAGTCTGCTCAGGATCGAGGCTCCGCTGATGATGATGGCAAAGCGCAAAGAGATAGCCAGCCCAAAGCTCAGTCCCAGACTGGTGATCGCAAAGCATTTGTAGGCAAAGAGTACCGTCCCACCCCGCCGGAAGATTATCTGCATAAAGGTGACAAAGATGAGCAGCGGTAACAGCTTGGAAAGCCGCAGCAGACTCTTTTTCCCATGATCCCGGCTCAGCAGGATCGTCATGCTGATCGAGATACCAAAAAGCATAAAAAGGCTGATCAGCTTCAGCGTGATGAGGGCCATGGAGCTGAGCCAGACCACGATAAGGATGAGACTGAGGGGATGGATGCCGCTTACCAGCCTTCTCATAGGGTTCTCCTAGTGAGCTTTCCGTGGCTCAGGATCCAGAGTTCATCAAAGCTTTCTGCCCATCTATCCGGTTCGTGAGTGATGAGGATTATCCCTTTTTGCCCTCTTGCTTTAGCCTCGATAAGATTCTCAAGATAGGATGACCAAAGGATGTCCAAACCGCTGAATGGTTCGTCCAGCAGCCAGTACCTGGAGGAGAGCAAGGGCAGGGCTAGCAGGGAAGCACGACGCTTCTCGCCGGTGGATAGAGTGTGGAAAGCTTTTGTTTTGAGTTCTTCAAAGCCGAAACGATTGTAAAGGCGGGACTTATGATCTGGAGTCAGCTGCAGATTGAGGGCCATTTCCCAGAGCGCAAGCTCGTCCTCGGCGTTTACTCCGATGAGATTATCGGTAGCC
>CAZZCS010000135.1:0-5595 GCA_964652645.1 uncultured Candidatus Cloacimonadota bacterium
GCGCAGCCAATTCTAAATTCTACATTCAAATTGTTGCATTAGAATCCTCCCCTACGAGGCTCTTGACACAAAATCCACTCTGTTTTTCATGCTATCCGAGGTGATTATCTGTTCCTGAGCCGGGTATCTAAAGATCAATCCCGGCCCTGGCAGCATGAACCGCAATACAAGAATTGCAGCAGTGTATTTGCTTTGAGGATAGTTATGAGAGAGACAAAATTCGAGGTGGCTCTGGCAACGTTTGATGAGGGTTACAACTGTACCCAATCCGTGATCTCTGCCTTTGCCGGAGATCTGGGGCTGGATCTATCCAGCGCTTTGAAACTGGCTTCCTGTTTTGGAGGCGGAATGCGGATGGGAGCGACCTGCGGAGCCCTCAGCGGCGCTTTGATGGTGTTGGGACTGGCAAAAGGCTTTGCGGAAGTATCGCCCGAGGCCAAAGCTGAGATCGAAGAAGAGGCAAAGGCCTTTATCGCCAGTTGGAAGCGTGAGCTGGGCGTCACAGATTGCAGGGAAATCCTGGGGCTGGATGTCAGCGATCCCGATCAACGGCAAAAAGCGAGGGAGCAAGGCGTCTTTGAACTGCATTGCCCCCAATGTATAGAGACGGCTGTCAGGCTTCTTTGTGATGTCCTGAACTATTAGATAAAACCGGTGCCCATCGCTGGGGGGCCGGCTTTCTGAGCCTAAATTGAGCTTGCCTATGCCTACCCACCACCCTATTTGCATGGGGCTCCGCCCCAAACCCCTGAAATAAATACTTATTCGTAACGCAATGCGTCGATCAGATTCAAATTCGCCGCTTTTTTGGCGGGATACCAGCCGAAGAAGATGCCGATTGCGCAGGAGAATCCTACCGAGAGCATAATCGACCAGGGGGTCACGGCTATGCTCCATTGCATCGAGTGCCCCACAATTTTGGAGGCACCAAAGCCCAGTCCGATCCCCAAAACACCTCCCATAAAGCTGATCATCACAGCTTCGATGATGAATTGGAGCAATACGTCCCGCTTCCCGGCCCCTACGGCCATGCGGATCCCGATCTCTTTGATCCTTTCGGTAACTGAGACCAGCATGATATTCATAATTCCGATGCCTCCCACCAGCAGCGAGATGCCGGCAATACTGGCCAAAAGGATAGTCATGGTGTTTGAAACGCTCTCTGCTGCCTGGGCAATATCGGTCTGCGAATTTACTACAAATTCCTCGGAAGTGGTGCCCCTATGCCTGTTTTGGAGCAGGTTCAGGATGTCTTGCTGGACGATGGGGATCATATCTTTGGAGGCTGCAGAAACGAGGATCATCATATTGCGCCAGCGAGCACCCAGGAGGCGGGTATAAACCGTGGTGTAGGGAGCGATCACGATATCGTCCTGATCCTGACCCATGGCGCTTTGTCCCTTGGCTTTGAGGACGCCGACCACGGTAAAGGGCACGTTTCGGATCCGAATGGTCTTGTCCACGGGATCGACTTCGCCAAAGAGATTGGTGGCCACCGTCTGGCCGATCAGGCAGACTTTGGCACCGGAACTTACGTCGCTGCTATAGAATAGATTTCCCCGTTCGGCCTGAAAATCGCGGATATTAAAGAAATCCACATCCACGCCCATGATGCCGCCACGCCAGTTCTGACCTTCAAACTTGAGCTGACCCCAGGTATTGTAAACTGCTGAGGCATAGATGACTCCATCGATCTGATCGACAATGGCTTCCACATCTTCCACTTGCAGTAGGGAGCCGCTGCCCGCAGCCTGGCGCACGGTACTGCTGCTGCTGGAAAAATTGGTGGTTACCACGATCACATTGGTACCCATGCTGTTGATCTGGTCGTTCACAATCTTTTGGGCACCCTGGCCGATGGCCAGCATGGTGATGACGGCTGCAACGCCGATGATCACACCCAGCATGGTGAGAAAGGTCCTGGTTTTATTGCGGGTAAGGGATTTCAGAGCTATTTTTAAGATGCTAATTATCGACATTTATTCGTCCTCATCTTCGATCACGGGCAGTTTTTTCAGGTCTTCCCTGGCACTTCTGGGTTTGGGGTTTTTGGTATCTGTCAGGATCCTGCCATCGCGGAAGGTGATGATCCTCTGGGCATAATCCGCAATATCGTGCTCGTGGGTCACCAGTACTATCGTCTTGCCCTGGGCGTGCAGTTCCTGAAATACGGCCAGCACTTCCACGCTGGTTCTGGAATCCAGATTACCGGTGGGTTCATCAGCCAGGAGGAAGACGGGGTTGTTCACGATTGCCCGGGCAATGGCCACGCGCTGTTGTTGCCCACCCGAGAGCTGATTGGGAAAGTGATGGGCCCGATCCGCAATACTTACAGTTTCGAGCGCTTGTATCGTTTTGGCATGGCGGTCGTGCGTGTTCATCTTCGTTCTGTACATGAGGGGCAGCTCTACGTTTTCCAGGGCTGTAGTCCGCGGGAGGAGATAAAAGGATTGAAAGACATAGCCGATCTTCTCGTTGCGGATGCTGGCCAGCTCTGTCTCTTTGATCGTGTGCACGTCTATGCCATCGAGTCTGTAGCTACCGGAAGTGGGCATATCCAGGCAACCCAGCAGGTTCATAAGGGTTGTTTTCCCCGAACCGCTGGCACCCATGATGGCGACGAATTCACCCCGCTGGATCTCGAGATCTATGCCGCGCAGGGCATGGACCTGGATGTCGCCCATGGTGTAGGTCTTGGTGAGTTCTCTGGTGGTTATGATTGGTTTATTCACTATTAAAACCTTCTGGGGCCGCCCATCATCGGGCTATTGGCTGCGCTTTGGGTTGCATTTTTGTAGATGACTCCCGTGACCATTTGTTCGCCTTCGGATACTCCCTCCAGGACTTCTACGTTTGCCCCGTCTGAGAGGCCGACGCGTACCATTCTGGGCGTGGGGATACCGTTTTGGATCACCCAGATCTGGGCCATGCGGGAAGAGGTTCTGCGGGTCGTACCTGTAGCAAGCTGGAAGGTTTCGCCTCCGCTGGTGGGCGCAGCTTCGCTTCTACCCCTGCGGGATCCTCTGCCCCGGAGGCTGTCCGGAGCGGCACTGCTGGCCGCGGCTGGGGGCTTTCTATCTGTTGCGGTAGTGCCTGCCACTTTGGCTTTGGCGGTATCTGCAGCGGCAGATTGGGCCATCATCGCCCGACGGGAGCCGGAAGCAAGCAGTTCATCGTCCCATTTGAGACCAAAGAGGGTCCAGAGTTCTTTGCTGGGGCGGAATCGGGTGGCACTTTCGGGAATGCGGAGAACGTTTTCTTTGCTCTGGACGACGATGGTAACGTTTGCCGTCATGCCTGGCAGCAGTTTGCGCTGGGGATTTTCGGCATTGATGATTACGTTGTAGCTCACTACGTTCTGTTCGGAATTGGGATTGAGGCGGATCTGGTTTACCACTCCGCGAAATCTTTCACCGCTATAGGCGTCCACAGTGAATTCCACTGGCAGATTCAGGCTGATCTTGCCGATATCGGCTTCGTCAACTGCTGCTGTGATCTGCATATTTTCCAGGTTGTTGGCAATCACAAAGAGGGTCGGTGCATTGAGGCTGGCGGCCACAGTCTGGCCTTCGTCCACATTTCGGGAGACGATTACACCGTCTATAGGCGAGTTGATATAGGCATTATCCAGGTTCTTTTGAGCCCTCTGCAGGGAAAGCTGGGCGTTGTTCAAACTCAGCACCGCTTGCTCGTGTTTAAATTCTGCTTTTCTTACTTCGTACTCGGGGGTCATGCCTTTATTGAAGAGCTCCCGGAGCAGGTATAGATCGAGCTTGGCTTCATCTGCGGTCACCTTGGCACGGGCTACGTCGCTGCGGGAACTGGCGATATTGGTCTCCAGGAGTTCTGTATCGAGCTTGGCCAGGAGTTCACCCCTTTTTACCACGGAATTGTAATCCTTGTAGAGTTTTTCGATCTTGCCGGAGACTTCGGTGCCGACATTGACGAGGATGTGCGGATTGAGCGAGCCGGTGGCGGTCACCACTTCGCGGACGCTTCCCATGGACGGAACATCCGTGCGCCATTCGGGTCTATTTTTCTTCTTTCTGAAGGCGCTATAGGCCAGGATTGCGGCCACAATAAGCGCTATTATGATGATGATTCTGATTGCTTTTTTCATTTTTATTCCCGGTTATTTTTTACCACTTCCCAAGTATTTGATTTGAAAGGAGATAGTTCAATGCCTCTTGTTTGGCAATGATCTGGTACTGATTTGTGCTGTAGGCAATGTCGGCTTCCAGATATTCGGAACGGGTCTTGTCCAGCTCCAGCTGCTGGATCATGCCCAGGCCATAGCGTTGTTCTGCGATGCGGATCTGTTCCCTGGCCTGCTCCAGCTTTTGGTTGTAAAGCTCGTCGAGCTGGCGCAGATAGTTCAGTTCTTCTACCAGAGATGTATATTCGCGGCTGATCTCGGCTTTCTTTTCGTTGATGCTCAGTTGTGCCATCTGAGTGCTGATTCTGGAACGTTTGGCAGTTTCGGAATGGCGGAGCTGATTCCATAGAGAGTAGGAGAAATTGAGCGAAATGCCGTGATTGGTGTTGTAACTGTCAAATTCCAGATCGGGCCCATAGACGCTGCGGGAGAGGTTGTAGCCCAGGCTGATTTTGGGGAGGTAATCCAGCTTTACCTGGCGCGCGGTGAGTTCGTTTTGAGCGATCTCCTTTTCCAGAAGCTTGATGGAGCTAATGGAGGCGTGATTGAGGGCTGGGACGTCGTCTCTGGGGGGCATTTCCAGGTTTTGCAGGGGATAGCCTTCGTCCTGGATACCGATCTGACCAAAGAGGTTTTTGCGGCTTTTATCGATGGTGTTTTGCATGCGGAGGATGCTGATCTGGGAGTTCAGGACGGCAATCTCGTTTTGTTTCACCTCAAAACTGGTGGCTTTTCCCTGGGCTTGCAGGGCTTTACTTTGCTCCCAAATCCGGTTTTGGATGCGAAGGTTTTCTTCCAGTGAACTGAGCTGTTTTTGGGAATTCAGGACTTCGATGTAGCTGATAAAGAGCTGGTAAACATAGCCGCTGAGGCTGCTCTGCTTGCGGATTTCGGCAGCTTCATTGTCTATCCTGGCATTGCGATAGCTAAACCAGCTCTGGTCGTTCAGGCTGATAGTCTTGCTAATCGAGAGGCCAAAGGAGGAGCTGAGATCACTCGAGCCCGGCAAAGGGCTGGGGTTATAAAGCTTGTAATCTGCTCCCGCATTGAGGTTTGCCTCGGGCAGGAGGTTCCATCTGGCACTATTCAGGGCAGATTCAGAGCTTTGCAGGCTCAGCTCCGCACTGCGGGCAGTATAGCTCTCTTTGAGGCCTAGCGTTACCAGGTCTTCAAATGTATATTGCTGTGCAGACAGCAATACCGGGATCAGGATCAGGGCAATAACGATATATTTCATAATTCCTCACCAAACTATCGGATGATAACTTGCTTACCTTTATTTTACTCTTTGATGTTCCATTTCCTGCATAATAAATACAGTAGTACGAAAGTCAAGACTGGGATATCTCTTTGAATGTCAAGCCTCATTTTGCATTGAGGAGGATTTGGGGATTTGAATAGAACGCAGATCCCCGTAACGTAGCATTCCAATGCTACGA
>CAZZCS010000136.1:0-5415 GCA_964652645.1 uncultured Candidatus Cloacimonadota bacterium
AATCCTGCTCAAAGGAGATAAATCCCTGATCTTCTTTCAGGTGAATCACCAATTCATCGCAAACTGAACCCACTTCATATTCTCTGACATCCTGTTTCAGATTATGACTGCCCAAGTATATAATCAGTTTAAGATCATCAGAACCAGGAGTAATATTTAGTTCATAGTTCAGGTACTTCGTCTCTTGTGGCTTGATGGAAACATTCTTCAATATGCGCGGATGTTGCCTTCCGTACAGCCGGAGCATTGCCTTGTATTCTTGTAAATTTGAATCGTACTGGCAGATACACACAGGACGTTTAAAGCCATAACAGACACCCAGGCCAAATTGGAGGCTGCTCACTTTCCCAGCATACCAAAGGATCGCCTTCTTGGGGTGGAGGGCAAATTCGATCTGATCAAATTTATTATAGGCGGTCTTGAGGATTTCTCTCCAGGAATCCTGGTCAAATCTGATACTACCCTCTTGATAGAGTGTAAGATTTTCTATCTTCAGACCGAACCACTCCTCCAGGGCATGTAATGAATAGAAAGGGAAATCTTTTTTGATTGCTGCTTCCATTTTATCATACCAGAGGTCGAGGTGCTCCTTTTTACCGCTAAACTGGATAAAAGGGACCGGAATCTCGGTGGCATTCATCCAGAACTCCAACTCTTGAACACTTGAAACTGATGAAGATATCAAGCGTTTTTGCAGGGATTCTGCGCAGATCTTCTTGTCTTCCAGATTGGCAGGAGCTTGGATCTTCCCATTGTCGCTCAAGATACCGCTAAAAAGATACCTATCAAGAGATGTTTGGTCTTTACTCAAGAGTGCAGCAGCCACAGCGCACATCCATGAATTGCCTTCAAAATCTTGATTGAAAGCGACGAAAAAGCAGCATCCCAGAGCTCTGGCTATCTTCTTTGCATCATGAAGGTGCTTCCTATCCAGACACAGTGGCTCATGCTCTGGATATCCAGCAAATTTTATTACCAGGGCTTCTGCAATACAAGAACCTCCACCGGCTCCGATGGCTGGAAACCTAACTACCCTTGTCTCATTACTCACGAGTTGGTCGCAGATATCAAATTCCAGTTTGAAGATGTGAGATATTTTTTCGGCAGCATCAATCGACTTCCGCAAGACCAGGAAAGAGAGCAATCTCACATCGGCATGTCTGGCATTTTGCGCAAGATCAGAGATTTCGAGCAGCATCTGATCTCCGGTAAAAGTCAATCTGTTTAGCTGAATCAAGATCCGTTTATGATCCTGATCGGAGGATGCATTCTGATATCTGTGTTTCAAGGCCAAAAAATCATTCATAGAAATACCTATCCTTTGGTTAGTAAACTATCGCGAGATTCAATTTCTGGTGCAAATCGGCAAGATCAAGAACCCATGCCTCACATACAAGTGCAAGAGAGGGAAGGATGCCTTCAAAAATGCAATCTTCATTACTGAAGATTTTTCCATATTTTCCTTGTAATTCTGCATCAATCTTCATCCATACCTTATATTCCTGGTCACGGCTCAGAATATGGCTGGCAGCGGGAAATTCGTCTGCATTAATCCCAATAAATGGATCACTTAAGCCTGCCTCGCTACTCAAACAGTGGACTGACGAAGCGGCGAATTGTTGATCTGGGGAGTAGTTCCATTGGAGTGAGGGGATCATAAGATGGGGAGATGGAGGATTGTGTCTGAATCTCAGCTTGTTTGTCAGCTCATATTCTGCTTTGTGAAACAGAGTGATATACTCAGGTGAAGCAAGGCGGATGGACTGAGGTGCAGTGGTCCCATCCAGCACTATTCTTTGCAATTCCAGCATTTCAAAGGCTCCGATCCGCTCGTATAAAATGCTGGAGGACACTTCAGAGTGTGAGAGATAAAAGGCATTTGGGATTTCCACGAGAATCTCTTTGCCATCGCAAGGCAGGATAACATCATCATTGGAAGCAAATTGGATATAGTTGCTGACTTTCAGGCAATGATAGCCCAGATTGGTCTCGTCGATTACTATGTAAAGAACAGGTCTATTGTCCCAATCTAAGATCCGGATATTCCCGGTATAGGTCCCCGGACTGGCTTGTACTTCTTTTGTCTGGTCTTTCAGCTTTAAATCGATGTTCTGTGCAGGCTTGATCGATTCCAGATACAGATCAAAGAGTTGTTTTATATCGCATATTCTCATGATGAAATCTCCGTCTTTACAATCTTATATGTGGTGGATATGGGTGTTTCCTGACAAATTTGTGGCATGTACTGTTTGAAAAATGCCTTCCAAACATGTTTTGGGAAAGCTCCTGAATCTACAGTAGCAAAGATCTTGCTTCGCAATCTCTCGTGAAGTTTATAGATATTGTTTCTGGATTCGGCACTCAGGCGTGGTGTATCAATTCCATTGACGATCTCATAGTAATGGCACAATACGTTGAGCTGTTTTGGTGGCCAGTTTTCTATTGTGAAATAGTACAATTCTTTGGCTCTCTGGCTAATCTGAGCATCAATTTCAAGCTCTCGGATGGTGCTCTTTTGTCTCTCTGTAGCCAGAGAACTATCCTCAATATCGGTATGCTCTTCTGGCTCTTGTACTAAGTTATCAGCGTGAAAAACCTGGATAGACTCTCCCATTACATGGATCAAGATATAGTGGATTGATTTGTAAAGATACCTCTGAAACTCCTCTTCAGCTAACTGGGTGTTCAATTCCGAGAAAGAATCCAGGTTCAATTTTGCTTTGAGTATCACCTTCCCCATAATGGAGATCAGTTCCTTAAAAATTTCATCTCTATCTGCTTTAACGACATCTTCAAACATCTTCATTTGGGCACTGTCCATAATATAGAAGACTTTCAATAGAGCGTAAAAACAGTCCTCTCTTTCGCTATGGGTATCACAGAGTAAGTCCCATACCATAAGCATCAAATCGGAGATCTCCAGCCGTTCGCTGATTCTAGACCAAATTTTGTATGAGCCATAGGATAGTTTCACAAATCCTCCTGCCATTCACAGAAATGTTTCTGAGACTACATCGGACTACTTGTACTATTTTTGTCAAATGGAAAGATAAACTCCTCATATTTATCATCGTATGGAAGAATGTAACGGCGCTTTCTCCCGAGAAAGGGAGCATTGCGTTAACAAAAACAAAATGTGAGGAAGAAACATGCTGGAAACAAAGAGTATTGCCATAGAAAGCGTAAGTAGTGATAGTGGCAGTTTTCATCTCTATCGGCTAAAATTTAATAAAGCCTTTCTAAATGGGGAATTTGATGATGCCTATCATCAGTGCTTACAGATCATGCAAAAGGCAGATTTGTCCGAGTCTGAATCCTTTGAGCTACTACAATTTCTTCTCTTACTAGGGAAGATTGAAGATAGTATAGTGTGGATAGACAAGGTATTGGCAGTTGATCAGAACAATCATAGGTTTGTGCTCAAAAAGCTGGAAATTCTGAGGTTATCTGGGGACGAAGACCAATATCGGTCTCTCATAAACCAGAGGATATCACAGTATCCGCAGGTATTACAGTATTACCAGGACTTTGCAGACTTTTTGTCTGATACTCAGGATAGTAACGGGCTGGAAAACCTGTACCAATTGGCGGAGCAGAACGGAGTATTGCTAGCTCCGAGGGCTGATTCCATCAAGGAAGCATCTCAAGGGGACATGGGAGATTATCAGCTCTCTGATGGGAATATTATGGCCTATATGAATCTCTTTGCTGCCCGCGAGAATTGCTTTGCGCGTCAGTGGGTTGCAGAATCTGGCAAGACAGGATACACGCCAGTATTTGAGCCCCCAAATAGCAATACCATCAGGAACCATTTAAACGGTACATATACTGTAGGATATTACCAATTGGACATGTCCGACAAAGTAAAGTGGATAGTATTTGACTTGGATATTGATAAACAGCATTTGGATGACTACCACGATCATCAGTTTCGCAAGTGGACGGATGAGGGCTTTGAAAAGCTTATCAGGGATTTTCGCGAGTTGCTGTCAGTATACCATATTTTGCCACATGTCGAGTATAGCGGATACAAAGGTTACCATATCTGGATTTTACTTGAGGAAAGGATTAGCGCGGCAATAGCAAAATCTTTTGCTCAGAGAGTAGCAGCTCAGATCAGCTTGAATTCTTTACCAATAGGTGTGGAAGTATTTCCAAAGCAAACTACAGCACGAGGCTCCAAATTGGGAAATCTTGTAAAACTGCCCTATGGTATACATCGTCTGACAGGATATCGAAGCCAGATGGTAGATGAAAAGTTGCAGCCAATAGCCCTTGAAGATTTCCTGCAGAAGTGTCAGCTAACGAGCTTGCAGGATTTTATCTCTGCATTATCATCGATGGATCCCGCCTTTTCACTGGGAAGCCTAGTCAACGATGAGGTCCAGATATCTGATGAAACCAAGAAAAAAGCAGATTATAATAATTACGAGTCAATATCGACTTATGAGCCGGAAAACGATCTGGAATGGCTGCACTTAAAAAAACACTGTCCTGCCTTGAGCCAACTGGAGCATCATATTTCTACGACTGGTGAAATCACAGCCCAGCAAAAGCTGGCTCTGAAGTATTCCTGCGGGTACCTCAAAAATGGGGTACTCATAGTAAATTATTTACTTCGCATGTGTAGAAACATCGAGCCTTCTGATCTGCTCAAATCCTGTTTTAAGGGAAATGCCATTAGCTGTAACAAGATGCAGAGTTATCTATCGGATCTGATATCATTTGATCAATGCGACTGTGATTTTTCGGATTGCCCTGCAGATTATGCTTCCCCCCTGAATCACCTGCATACTCTCGCAAGGGATCATAATGAATCCCTACTAGTGAACAACTACAAGCTCCGTAATCTGATAGAGAGCTATCTCAAGATTAAGAAGCAATTTTGTGAAGTATCAGAAAAGCTAGAACAGATCGAAAAGGATTTGATTAAAAGCTTTGCTGATATCGGAGTAGACAAGGTAAACACTCCATATGGAACACTCAGGAAGATTTCAAGCGCAGATTCGATACAATTTACGCTAGATCTGAAATAGGAGATTTGTATGCAACAATCTAACGATTCTAAAACACTGCTGGACGCCAGAGAATTCAAAAACAAAGGGTTGTACAAAGAGGCTGCAGTTCAATACTTGATTTACTACGAGCAAGGCTCTGGGCAGGTAGATCCTTCCCTGATCTCAGATATCATGTTTTGCTTGAAGAAGGCAAATGAATACCCAAAGGCTTTATCCATTGGGTTGGAAGCCGTCAAAAAGCAGATTGCGACGGAATTTATCCAGAGCGATTGTGCCTGGTGTATTTACTTTTCATACTTTAAGTGCGACAGGGAGCTGTCTGCTGAAGAGGCAATATCCTGGTTTGAAAAGATTATGGAGCTTTTGCCACAGCATCGAGGGTTGCACCCGCTGCCCC
>CAZZCS010000137.1:0-3623 GCA_964652645.1 uncultured Candidatus Cloacimonadota bacterium
ATTTCTTCAATGTCGCCCGCCAAAAAACCATCCAAATTGTAGCTTGTCAAGTTAATTCTGTGATCGGTGATTCTGGATTGAGGGTAGTTGTAGGTCCGGATCTTGGCCGAGCGGTCTCCAGTTCCGACTTGAGACTTGCGCTGGGAGGCGATCTCTTGCTCCTGTTTTGTGATCTGCATGTCCAAAAGTTTGGCCATCAGAACCTTGAGGGCTTTGGCCTTATTCTTGATCTGCGACTTTTCGTCCTGACAGGTAACTACCAGGCCTGTGGGGACGTGGGTGATCCTCACTGCGGAGTCTGTGGTATTCACGCTCTGGCCGCCATTACCGGAGCTGCGGTAAACGTCTATTCTGAGGTCTGAATCTTGCACTTCGATATCCACTTCGTCTGCCTCGGGTAGCACTGCTACAGAGACGGCGGAAGTATGAATCCTACCTCCGGATTCTGTGACGGGGATACGCTGAACCCTGTGTACTCCGCTCTCAAAGCGCATCAGGCCATAGACTCCCTCGCCATTGAGTTGGAAGACGATTTCTTTGAAACCGCCCAGTTCGGTGGGGTTGCTATCCAGGACTTGCAGTTTCCAGCCCTTTCTTTCTGCGTAGTAAGAGTACATGCGGAAGAGGGATTGGACAAAGAGGGCCGCCTCTTCGCCGCCAGTGCCAGCTCTGATCTCGATGATGGCATTCTTCTCGTCATTGGGGTCGTTGGGGATGAGTAGATCGCGTAGCTCAGTATCGCATACTTCCAGTCTGGCTTCCAGATCTGCCAGTTCTTCCGAGGCCATGGCGCGCATATCAGCGTCTTTTTCTGTTTCAATCAGATGTCTGGCATCCAGGATCTGCTGTTCCAGGCTCTGATAGTGCAGCCAGCAATCTATGATCCCATTCAGCTCTTTGAATCTGCGCATAAGGGTTCTGAACCCTCTGGCATCACTCATCTCGGAGGGATCTGCCACTCTCAGTTTGAGCCCTTCCAGTTCATCGGTCAGGCCGTTTAACTTATCTCTTGGTATCATCTTTGTCCTCAAGGTAATGCACGTTGTATTCGTCTATGTTCATGTCCAGGGCAGCTTTCATGGCTACCAGAGCGGTCTCGATCATCTGGTCGTCCGGAGGCTGGGTCGTGATTCTCTGCAAAGCCATACCCGGTACTGTCATAATCTTCACGATCGGGTGATTGATATTACGGCCGCTAAATTTCAGCACCTCATAGGAGATGCCAGAGATGATGGGGAGCATCAAAAAGTGGTATCCAAGCCTGATCAATACTGGCACGGGGCCACCGATGATAAAGGCTGAAACCAGTGTATCAGTGATGGAGAACACGAGAATGGCTACCAGCAGCACAAAGAACATAAAGCTGGTGCCGCAGCGGGGGTGAATCGTGGTCTGCTCCTGGATTTTGTCCACGCGGAGGTCTATGCCCTGCTCGTAGGCATTTACGTTCTTATGCTCTGCACCGTGGTAACGAAAGACGCGTTTTACATCCTTCATCAGGCTGATCAGCCAGACGTAGAGCACAAAGAAGACTATCCTGATCAAGCCCGCAAAGAGATTGAAGAAGAAGTCCTGCTTGGAGAGGCGCATCCAGTCCGATAGCTTGTATGGCAACAAGCCAAAGAGCAGAAAGGCGAGCCCAAAGGCAAAAGCATAGCTAAATATATCTGTCATAGTCTGTTTGAATTTGGAGGCCTCTTTGACCTCTTTGCCCTGTGCTTTCTCTTCCTCGATGAGGTCTAGTTCAAAGCGGCTGGCGGAGAGAGTAAGGGTCTTGATTCCGATTATCATCATCTCGATCAGGGAGACAAAACCCCGGATGATGGGAAAGCCCCAGAGTTTGCTCTTTTGGGTGAGGCTGGTAAAGGGCTGTTTCTTGAGCTCGATGGTGCCATCCTTGCGTCTGATGGCAGTGGCAAGAGCCTCCGGCCCGCGCATCATCACACCTTCGATTACGGCCTGTCCGCCTACAGCGATCTGTTTCTTTTCTGTCATGCTGGTTCCTTCAAAATTCAGGTTTGCTATGTTACAATAAAAAACGCCATTTCCGATTTCCAATCCTGTTCAGATCGAAATGGTAAATGGCGCAAAAAGCTGAATATGCTACTATTGTTCGCTTTTACGATTGTATTTCTTGTTGAATTTTTCTACTCTACCGGCTGTATCCAATAGCTTCTGTTTTCCGGTGTAGAAAGGATGACAGGCGTTGCAGATTTCAACGTTCATGTCACCTTTTGTGGAACCGGTCTCAAAGACGTTTCCACAGGCGCAGCGAACTGTGACTTTCTGGTATTTAGGATGGATTCCCTGTTTCATTTATAAGCTCCTATAGATAATTCATTTCACTTAGCGTCATAGAATTTAAGGCTGATAATCTGTCAAATGGTTTTTGATTTCGTTACTTACGAATCAGCTGGTTATAGTATTGCTAAAGCGCATAAGTTTTAAACTTCTACAAATCAACATTAAATACTTGACATATAAATTGGCCACTATTCACATGCTCACGTGTGTTGTTTAAGACTCGCACATTAAAAATTATGGGGGAGGATTTCCTGTGAGAATCTATGCAAAGCTTTTTCTGGGGCTGATCTGGCTACTGACATCGCTTTTTTTGGCTTCATGTGAGCAGTTAAGATTTAATGGGGTTTTCTATCTGGGTGAAAGTGACGGAGAGTTGTCTACCCTGCTGAGCTCAATAGATTTTGAGGTTATTGACCATGGCAGCATGGGGCTCTCGATTAGCAAATACCCATACCGGGCTCATTATGGGGACAATCAAAAGATCTATATCATGTTTGAAGAGGGCCTTTTTCTGTACAATAAAACCAGCAAGAAGTATGAGCTGATTTCCAAAGAGAACCATTTTGAGTACTCAGAATGGAACTACTTGCAACCCACAGATATCCCCGGAGAAATGTACTATCAGAGCTGGGGGTCACTCTATCGTATCCTCAATAAAGAGGTCAGTCTTATCCAAACCGGGGTTCGATCTTGTGTTGGCTTTCCTTTTAGCTCAAAACTATCGGTACTCCGCTCTGATCATCAAACCTTACAGCTATACGATGGTGTAAGCCTCCAGGACACATTATGCTTTTTGCCAGCAAGAGCAGAACGTGCCTTTTACTTTGAAGAAGCAGATCTGGTAGTGTATCTAAACTTCCTGACATTTTATAGCTGCAATACAGACGGTAGTGAGAAAACTCAGCTCTTCAGAGTCGAACCTGCACCAAGCAGCAATTTCGTGTTTTGCCCTGTCGATAAAATGGGAAGATTCGTCACATCCAGCCGGGTCAATAACCAGGACACTCTGTATATGGTTGATGCACTCAGCGGTACCAATCAGATTATTGGGACTACCTATCACAGCTACGTCCCAAATGGGAATTCTCTTCCTATCCAGGTAAGTCTTAGTGGCGATAGGACAAAGCTGATGTATTACGATCCTTCTGCCCTGCATTTTCTGGATTTGAATAGCATGACCACGGAAGACATTACCTTCGATGACTCGAGGAACTATACCAGCGCTTGTTTAAATGAAGATGGCAGTAATTTCGTCTTTTTGGCCAAAATAAGCCAGGATTATACAGTCAATCCCTAGAGTATTCCGTTATTGAGGAGTA
>CAZZCS010000137.1:3723-5393 GCA_964652645.1 uncultured Candidatus Cloacimonadota bacterium
CACATCTGAAAGGCCTTTTCATACAATGGCTCATACTCGCTGAGCCGGTAAATGACGTTGTCATCTTTGATAGTGCAAGTAGCTTTCATAATCTTCTCCCTTGGTTCAAGCTCTGGAAATCAACGTAATAGTCAAGTACAAAACCTTACCCGCTCTCAGAGAAATGGTTAGCAAAAATAGTCCTTGACAGCTTTTACTTGAGGCGTTCCCGTTGAACTAGGCTTATTTGTACCTCACAGACTTGAATTGGGTTCAACCCTGCATAATATCTCGTATAGGCGCCGGTTTAGATCTGAGGACCGGAGGTTGAGAATTTCACATGCTGCCAAGGCAGCCAGAAAGGTTCGGGAGAATAGGTATGAAACATCTTGCCATCACAATTGTTTTATTGGTTTTCACTATTGCTGCATTTGCCCTCACTGGGTTTGGAGATTCAGAAATCTTTTCCATCATGAGCGAGACACTGCCTGTGGAATTGTCCTCTTTTACAGCAATTCAGACGGGTCTAAACTTGGTTCAGCTCTGCTGGGTGGTACAATCCGAGACAAATCTCAGCGGTTATTACGTGTATAGAAATTCTCGCGATGCCCTGAATAGTGCCATCCTTGTATCGGGGCTCATTCAGCCGGTAAACACTTCATCGGGACACACCTATTATTATGAGGATTCGGAAGTCCGTCCCACTGAATCATACTACTACTGGTTGCATAGCCTGGATCTCGATGGTAGCGGGGCATACTATGGCCCAGTCTCTTTGTATGTAAGCGAAGAGATGGATCCCGGTATCCCCTCCGTTCCCTTTATCACTGGGCTCAAAAGCGTTTATCCCAATCCCTTCAATCCTACTACGACCATTTCCTACCAGCTCGACAGCCCTCAGATTGTCCGGATCAGGATCTATAACATCCGGGGGCAGGAAGTCTTTGCCTACGAAAAAGAGCATAAAGAAGCGGGACATTTTATCCTGCGCTTTGAAGGGCGGGATACCCAGGGACGTTCGCTCTCAAACGGCCTTTACTTCGTAATCATGAAAGCCGGAAACCAGAGCTCAAAGCTCAAAATGGCTCTGGTAAAGTAGGGAGGAAAAGATGAAAAAGATAATGCTCGGCCTGATCTTCCTCCTGGCGCTATCCCTGGCCTTTGCAAGTGCCCCTGTCGTTTCAAATGTACGTGTCTATACGAGCTTTGGGAGGATTTATGTCACCTATGATCTTGCTTCCAGCGAAGCCTGCCAGGTGATCCTGGCTATCTCCATCGATGGAGGGCAAAACTTCGACGTCTTGCCCACTGCCCTGAGCGGAGATTTCGGAGAATATGTAAGCCCCGGGACGGGCAAGGCCATTGTCTGGACGCCCGCCTCGGATGGTATGATGATCGGCGGAACTTATATGGTACGAGTGATTGCCAGGCAAAACCCCGTAGGAGCCGTGGATCAGGTACAATCTTTTGTCTACGTGCCCGGAGGGACATTTCACAACGGGGTCTCAGACGTCACCATCTCTCCCTTGTATGTGGATAAGTATGAGATTACACAGGCAGAATATACAGTCGTGATGGGGTTCAATCCCACTCAGAACTACGGAATGGGTGCTGCCCATCCAGTCTATTATGTGAGCTGGTTCCATGCAATCGAATATTGCAATCGACGCAGCCTGCAACAGGGTCTCACC
>CAZZCS010000138.1:0-5316 GCA_964652645.1 uncultured Candidatus Cloacimonadota bacterium
AGCAGGATTCGCTGATCAAGCTTTACGTCTCGGCTCACAGGCTAAACTCCGTCATTCTGCAGCTGCAAAACTACCTCTATTATAGCAGTTCTGCAGTTGAAATGCACTCTTCATGGATCAATGTAGATGCCCTGATCCGAAAACAGATACCCCTGATGAGAGCCAAGGCAGATGCCAAAGACATCAAGCTGGAATATAGCGGTAGAGACAATGAACCCAGCATCTTTTACAGCAGCAAATACCTGGATGACATCCTGGGGATACTTTACGACAATGCCCTCAAATTTAGCGATTCGGGAACCATTACTCTGAGCTATGAGTTTGAAGCACTCCCAGGTAATGATGGCCTTGCCAGAATCTGCATAACTGATGAGGGGATAGGCCTCCCCGAAGAAAAGATGGAGTATATCCTGGAACCTTTTACGCAAGTCGATGCCTCATACACCAGAGAACGCGGTGGGATTGGGCTGGGGCTCGCAACCCTGAGCCACATAATGAAGATAAGCGATGGCTCCATCGCAATTAAAAACCGACCCCTGAGAGGCCTCGAGGTCTGCGTCGAGTGGATGGTTGCTTACCGCACTAATTCTTAGTGGATCAGCTTGACAGCAGATAGGCACTTTTCAGATTTGCTCCAGGGGATGATTTATGAAACAAAAACGACCAAGAATTCTTGCAATCCATGATCTTTCTGGATTTGGCAACACCTCGCTGATGGCTGTATTGCCCATCATGTACTCCTATGGCATAGTCGTAAATGCCCTTCCGACCACAATCCTTTCTGCCAATACTTGTTTTACAGATTACAAAGAGCAGGATTGCTCCAGCTTCATGCTGGAAAGTATAGCACATTGGCAAAAGCTGGGCCTGCACTTCGATTCCATCTATAGCGGTTTCCTGGGCAATCCGGATCAGGTCAATACGGTAATCGGAGCGATTGATACCTTTGGTTCACAATGTAAGAATGTGGTCGTAGATCCAGTCCTGGCCGATGATGGAGCCCTCTACCAATGCTATTCACAAGATATGGTAATAGCAATGCGAGACCTTGTAAAGCGAGCGAGCATCATCACTCCAAACTACTCCGAAGCCTGCTTTCTGGCGGATGTACCCTACTCTCCAGAACCAGACGAGATCGTGGTGCAGCAGCTCTGCCTCACGCTTGCCGGGATGGGGCCTTCATACGTTGTAATCACCAGCGTTCCAGATGCTTATGGCCAAAGCAGCAGCGTCGTCCTCTATGACAAAACGAAAGCATCCCTCGAGGTTTTCGACTGTAAATACCTCCCCTATTTTTATCCTGGGACAGGAGACATCTTTACTTCTGTCCTGGTCGCAGAAGTGATTACAGGAGCATCTCTGCCCACTGCAATCGAATCCGCCATCAGCTTTGTGCGGGAAGCGATCCTTCTCAGTCAGGAATTTGAGCACGACCCCAGAGAGGGGGTTGTCCTGGATCAAGCCCTCAAACTCAGGAGTAGAAACTGATGACCCCTCAAAGAATGTGCATTACAGACCTGGATGGAACACTGTTGGGAAGTGATAGAAAGATATCTGAGCTCAATCTTGAAACCCTGCGTGAGCTGGGAAACCAAAACATTTTGCGCGTGCTGGCAACGGGGCGCTCATTGTGGAGTCTACGCCGGGTCCTGAAAAACGATGTCCCCTTTGACTATGTGATCTTTGCCACCGGAGCGGGAATAATGGACTGGCAAACTCAGGAACTCATCTACTCTGCCAATCTGAATTCTGCTGAAATCCTGAAAATATACACCGTCCTGGAAGCTCACAATATCGACTATATGATCCATCATCCTGTCCCAGATACACATTACATGCACTATTGTGCCAAACAGGGACTGGCAGACTTTTGGGAGAGAATAGCGTACTATAAGGCTTTTTCTCAGGAACTCGAGCACCACAGGATTGGCGAGATAGGTTCAGCCACCCAGGCTATGGCCATCATTGAGGGCTCAAAGGAGCATATCTACCATGAACTGGTCTCGGCACTAAAGCCTCTTACCACCATCCGCACAACCTCACCCATAGATTTTTCTTCTCTTTGGATAGAGATTTTTGCATCCAGGGTCTCCAAAGGACAAAGCATCTCCTATCTGGCCACTAGTCTTGGCGTTTCCATAGATGATTGCATGGTAATCGGCAACGACTACAACGATGAAGACATGCTTTCCCTCTGCCCGAGCTCTTATGTCACGGATAATGCCCCTCCGGATTTGAAGGCAAAACACAGAGTAGTGACTCACCACGACGACAATGGCTTTGCCGAAGCCGTCACCCATTGGCTGACCCGCAAGGCTAACCAGCCCCGGCCTATAGATATTTGTTGACTTGGATTTTGATCCCAGAATGATTGCGTCAGCAGGAATTGATTGGTTAAGAAGAGGGTGCGATCCCCAGTGTAGCTCCATCTGTAAGATCCCACTCTTCACACTCAATCGGTTCTGGACAGGAGAATTAGATGTCACACGAAGAATTTGATCTATTTGATGAACTGGAATCAGAGTTTGAGGATTGGGAAGAGCTCGAGAAGACTACAGAAACCGCTTTCATCGCAACTTTAGTCCGCCAGGCTGATAAGATATCGGACACCGAAGCATCCCTTGCAGAGATGCAGAGGCTGGCAGATACTGCCGGAATCGACATCCTGGGCACCTATTCTCAAAAGAGAAACAATCCTGAGCGCAGCACCTTCTTTGGTAAGGGCTTCCTGGAAGATTTACAGCAAAAGATGCTCCAGGCCAAAGCAGACATCCTCATTATCGATGAAGAGCTCAGTCCCATGCAAGTGCGAAATATCGAGAGGACTTACAATATCAGTGTGGTAGATCGCACCGAAGTCATCCTCAGCATCTTTCACGAGCATGCCAAGACCAAGGAAGCAAAGCTCCAGGTACGCCTGGCAGAATTGCAGTATCAACTACCCAGGCTCAGAAGGCTTTGGGGACATTTCGACAAGGAGCGTGGTGCCACTCGTAGCAAGGGTGGTGGTGCTACCAGAGGCATGGGAGAAAAACAGATCGAAATCGATAAACGCCTGATCCGCTTGCAGATCAGAAGGATCAAAAGAGCAATAGAGCAGATTGTCCACCAGAAGCAAACTCAGCGAAAGCAGCGGGCAAACACAAAAAAGATGTGTCTGGTAGGCTACACGAATGCTGGTAAATCTACCCTGTTCAACACTCTTACAGAGGCAAACGTTTTTGTGGCAGACAGGCTCTTTGCCACTCTGGATTCCACCTCCCGTCAGCTGAAAATGAATACTGGCTCGCCGATTGTCATCTCCGATACTGTGGGATTCATCTCCAATCTACCTCACCATTTGGTGGCGTCCTTTCAGGCAACCCTGATGGAAGTAGAAGATGCAGATCTGTTGTTACACGTGGTCGATGTGTCCGATGAGCGCTACCAGCACTACATCGATGAGGTAAATTCTGTCCTGAAGCAAATCGGCGCAGATTCCATCCCCCAATTGCTGGTTCTAAATAAGACCGATCTACTCGAAGAGCGCTTCATGCCATTCCTGCAGAAGAGATATCCGGATGCTGTGAGTATCTCAGCCGTAACAGGGCAAAACCTGGATACCCTCCGAAACCATCTGGAACAGCTCCTCTTCCAGACGCAAGCCGTCAAACTTCTCCTGCCCTACGACAAGACTTCTCTCGTCTCCAAGCTCCACGACATAGCAGAAATCACAACCGAGGAGTACCGCGAAGACGGCATCTATCTCGAAGTAAGCCTCGAGAGTAGTAGCAGTTACCTGATCGAAGACTATAGAATAGATATTTCACCTCAAGGAGAGTAAAATGAGACGTAAAGCACTACTATTATTCGCCGTATTGGCACTGGTCTCTGTGATTGTCTTTGTAGCGGCTTATTTCTTCTTACAAGAAGGCCCAGCCAAACGGGAACCCACAGAGATGATTGTGACATCCATCTATCCCTATGAACTGATGGTAAGGCAAATGACAGGCGGGCAGATCCCCGTGAAGACGCTAATCCCCCAAGGGGCATCGCCACATACATGGACGCCCGGCCCCAGCGATATGCAATCTCTACAGGACGCCACAGTAATCGTGACCAATGGCCTGGGCCTGGAAACAAATCTTGCCAAAGCTTTTAGCATGCACGGAGCCAAACACATCGAGATCGCAAAACTGATCAATCACGATCTTCTCAAGCCAAATGAGGAGCACGATCATCACCATCATCATGAAGACGCAATGCACTCAGAAGAGCACCATCATCACCATCATCATGAAGAAGCCATGCACTCAGATGAGCATGAGGATCAGCCAGATCCCCATCTATGGACATCGCCCGAGAACCTGATCAATATCGCCAATTCCCTATCAGCAGCCCTGATCAACGCCTTCCCAAACAAGACGGAAATAATTAAAAACAATACTACTGCCATGATTCAGGAACTGATGCTAATCGATAACCGGATCAGAGAAGAAAGAGCAAAATTGACCGATCCTGCCCTTGTGACCTATCATAACAGCTTCTTTTACTTTACTCAGAGATACGACATCGATTATGTAGGCTTTGTCCAGGCCTCTCCGGGACAGGAACCGAACCCCAGAGAGCTTACCAACTTGGGGACCAAGATCCGCAACCACAGGATCAAGAGCATCTTCATCGAACCTCAGATGAATCCAAAATCAGCTCAAGTATTGGCCAAAGAATTCAACCTCAAGCTCCTGACTCTGGATCCCCTGGGTAATTCACTGGGTGTCAGGACGATCAGTGAGCTGATCCTGGCCAATTGGGATATCATGAAGAGCGGGTTCTAAAGCAATGCTCCAATTCTCGGACCTCAATTACCTGATCGATGAAAAGGTAATCTTGAAGGACATAAATTTGAGTATCCCCTCTGGTGAGTTTGCCGCCATCATTGGGCCCAATGGAGCAGGGAAATCCACCCTGATCAAGATCTTACTGGGACTGATCAAAGGCTATAGCGGCTCCATCACTATAGATGGTATACCGCATCTTAGCTGGCTCAGACACAATTCCATCGGCTATCTGCCTCAAAAAGAAGTCTTCGACAAGAAATTCCCAGCCACTGCTCTGGATATCGTACTGATGGGGCTTGTAGCCGATGTTCCCCTGGGGAAACGTCTCAACAAGACTCACAGAGAAAGAGCAGAGCATGCTATGGAAGAGACCGGAACCCTGAGACATCGAAACGCCATGATCGGATCTCTCTCCGGAGGTGAATTGCAACGTGTGATGCTGGCCCGAGCCCTGGTCACGGACAGCAGTTATCTGGTCCTGGACGAGCCAGAGGCCAGT
>CAZZCS010000139.1:0-5215 GCA_964652645.1 uncultured Candidatus Cloacimonadota bacterium
CCGCCTATACCACCCCACGACTCTGTCGCGGGGGGTTGTCGCCCCGCTGGGGCTTCAAAAAATCTGCGCAATCCGCGAAATCCGCGTGCACCCAAAAAGGATCCTAACATGACCTCAATAATCTGTGAAATCCGTGGAATCTGTGAGAGCCTCCTTCTCCGTAGCATCGGAATGCTACGATACCCAAATCTGCGAGAAACAACCTCCTCCGCGAGATCTGCGTGCACCCAAAAAGGAGCCAAACATGACTAAAATCCTCTTTCTCCAACTCCTGCCCATCCTCTCCGGTGTGCAAAACTTCATGCTCCACCTCATAGACGGCCTTCCCCGCTCTGCCCCGGATGGCTACGAGATCTTTGTAGCTTCCCAGCCCGGCCCGGATCTGCCGCGCGAATTGCAAAAGCGCAACATCGCCCACATCCCCATCCCCAGCTTCACGCACGCTATCTCTCCCAAGGACATCCTCACCCTGCTCCACCTGATCTATATCATCAAAAAACACCGTTTCGATATCGTACACACGAATTCCTCCAAACCCGGCTTTCTGGGACGGATCGCGGCCAGGATCTGCGGCGTCCCTCTCATAATCCACACTTCCCACGGAACCCCCTTCCAAGGCGATCAATCCCTCCCCGTACAAAGGCTCTATATGGCCCTGGAAAGATTCGCCAGCCGTCTCTCCCATAAAGTAGTTTTCGTAAACCATTCCGATCGCCTCAGATGCCTCGATCTAAAAATCGTCACTCCGGCCAATTCTATCACCATCTACAATGCTCTGCCTCCATCAAAACGGAATTCACTGGAAAGCCTGGCTCCAAAGCGACATTTCGGTGCCGATGGGATGGTCACGATCGGCTCTGCCCTTCGTTTTTGGGATCAAAAAAACGTGATCCAGATCGTGAGTAGCGCTTGCAAGGTCTGCCACCTGCGAGAAAACCTGCGCTTTATCATCGTAGGCGATGGCGAGCACTACGAGCTCTGCAAGAGCATGGTTCGTAGCCATGGACTCAATAGCCGCATCCTCCTCCCAGGTTGGGATAGCGAGATGGAGAAATGGCTCCTGGTCTTCGATCTCTTCCTGCTCTATTCACGTTGGGAAGCGCTCCCGATCAGCATCATCGAGGCAATGCACAGCGGCCTGGCAGTGCTGGGCTCCGACATCCCTGGGATCTGTGAACTGGTAGATGAAAACTGCGGATATATAGCGCCCCTGGCTTCCCCTGAAGTCTTTGAAGAAATTTTGCTCCATATCGCCGATCACCCGGAGGATTTACCGGTCAAAGGAAGTATTGCCCAGGAGATCATTAGGAAAAAGTGTTCCTTTGATGAGATGGTGAATGGGTATTTGGGGGTTTACGGGGTTTGATAGCACACACACCCTCCCCCCCTTTTTCATTGACAGCAAAAGGCTCTATAATTAAAGACGTTACCAATCGGTAACAAAAATGCAGATAATATTAATTCAGACCCTTGCCCTATCGCTTATGATCCTAATCGGGACATACCTCTTTGTACCTATAAATATCAAGCTATCAAAGCGTTATGGCTTTTTGGCCCAGCCAAACGAACGCCGGATTCACCTCCACAGCCAGCCCGAAGCAGGAGGCCTCTCCTTTGCTCTCTGGATCGTGATCGGCCAGGCAATAATGGGTGTTGCGCACATCTCCACCTTTTGGGGAATATCACTGCTCAGGCTCAGCGCTGTGGGAATTGTAGCCATTGCTCTGGGTCTATTCGACGACCGCTATGAGAGCCGCGCCCGATACAAGGTCATCTGGCAGATCGTTCTCGGCATCATCATGTACTTCATCAATTACCGCGTAAACTACCTCACTAACCCTCTGGGCGAACATTTCATCCTGGGTTGGCTCTCCTTCCCCATGACCGTACTCTGGTATGTGATCATGATCAATGCCATCAACCTGATTGATGGGATAGACGGCCTGGCCTGCGGGATCACGGCCATTGTGAGCACTATCCTCCTCGTGGTGGGTTTGATGGAGCTAAACCTCCTGGTGATCGTCCTGGCAGCCTTTCTCCTGGCCGGCAATCTGGCCTTTCTGCGCTACAATTTCTTCCCGGCCAGCATCTTCATGGGCGATACGGGAACTCTCTTTATAGGGCTCAATATCGCAGCGATCTCCACAGCCAGCACCTCCCAATACAAAGGGATCACGACCATGACCCTGATGATCCCCCTCAGCGTGATGGCCATCCCCTTGATAGACGTAGTCCTGGCTATTTTTCGCAGAATCCGGGGCGGTAATATCTTCAAGGCCGATAAAGCTCATATCCATCACACGATGCTGGGTTTTGGCCTTTCCCAAAAGACTATTTCGATTATAGTATATATTGCGACCTTTCTCTTTGGCCTGATCGCCATCGGTTTTTCTTTTTCATCCAAAAAAATCCTATTTTCAGTTTTACTGGGCTTGATGGTGCTAATGGTCATCGTTGCCTACATTTTAATGAGACAGGAGCAAAACAAATGAAAAAACTTTTACTGATCACGAGCCTTGCTCTGATACTGAGCTTGGGATTTGCCCAGAACTGGAGAACTTTTACCAATACCAGCCACATCTATGATTCGTTTGTCTTTGGAGAGAAAATCTACCTGGGAAGCTGGGGAGGAGCCTACACCTCCAGCGGTCACATGGATGGCGGAACTGCAGATCTTACCTGGACTTCCAAGGACGGCCTCGCCTCAAACGATATTCGCACTCTGGCCATCACCTCCAATAGTTCCCTCTGGTTGGGTTCTTCCCAAGACGGAATCTCCATCGTCAATCCCAACAACAGCATCCAACAGGTCAATTCCACCAACGGACTTCCCTCCAATCGAGTCCGCAAGATTCTGGCGCATGAAGATCAGATCTACGTCGCTACAGATCGCGGCCTGAGCGTATTCTATTACCTCGAGGGCGTAAACTTCCCTCTGCTGCTGCATCAATATTCCAATCAAAATACCTCGGGTGGCCTGGTGTCCGACGATATCAGCGATATGGTGCTCACTTCCAATGGCTATCTCTATCTGGGTACCATGGGCGGCCTCAGCTATGCCCACGTCGATTCCCTCAATTACGATGACAGCTGGCGCAAATGGACTTCGGCCAATTCGCCCCTGCCTACCGGGATGCGTTATAACCTCTCTACAAATAACACGAATATCGCCATCTCTACCCTCAACCGGGTATATAAACGCCCCATCGATCCCTTTGCAGGAAGCTGGAGCCTGTTCGACCAGAATGATGGGATTCTGAACTATCAGATCTCCGCTTTGGGCCTGGATTCCAGTGACAAACTATGGCTCTCCTACGGGGCCTGGGACGAAGACCTGATGTCCTACAATCTCAATCTGGATACCCTGATGACCTGCATCGATATCGATGGCGCCGTGCAGCATTTTGCCAAAAATGAAGCAGGCCTGCGGTCTCAAGTAATCACCGGCATTACACAAGCTTCCAATTACCAATATATCACTACCTGGGGCGATGGACTCTTTATCAATTACGATGGGTACTGGGATCAGTACCTGCAAAATAGTATCGGCTTCCCCAAGATTACAGATATCAAAACCGACCAGAATAATGCCTTCTGGGTGAGCGGCGGCGTGATCGGGGCTACTCCCGTTCGCAAAAGCGCTCTGGGACTGTCTTCCTTCCATGGGGAAAGCTGGGAAACATACAATATCAACAACAGTCCGATCATTACAGATAACATCCTCAACATGGCCGTTGACAGCCATAACCGTAAATGGCTGGGGACGTGGGATGTGACGAATGCCAGCCCAACTGGCTGGGATCGGGGAGTCTGTATTTATGATGATGAGAACGACATCTGGAAGCATCTGACCTCTTCTGGAGTACGCACCTGGAATCCCGATACAGGAGCGTGGAGCGCCTATCAATCCGGCTCCATGAGACTTCTGGGCAATACCATCGGAGCCATTACCAGAGACGCCAATAACAACATGCTCGTGGGCTGTTATGACCTTGGCGTGAATGTGATAAGCCCCGACGACACCAATCTGGCCAGTTTTATGATCCCCAATAGCACCAGGCAGCGCATCCTGTACCTGCATCATAATGGCAGCCAATACTTTATCGGCACAAACAACGATCGCGGACTTGTGATCTGGAATCATGATTCTCTCCCCGTCACCGATGGCGCTTATTGGGTGATCCCGCCTGCACCAGAGCTGAACAACTGCGTGGTGTATGGCGTCGCCACCATCGAATCCCCCTATGAGGGCAGACAGCACTGGATAGCCGCCAGCTCCGGCCTCTTTATGTGGAACGAGCAGAACTGGTACAAATACGACACCACCATCAAGCGCTCCATCTACAACAACGGCTGGCAAAACGATCAGCTCTACTACGTGGACGAAGAGCGGCTCTATGCCTCTGTCCGGACGACTCCTACCGCTATCCTGAAAGATCCCTTTGGCAGGCTCTGGATCGGCAGTCTGGAAGGCGGAATCAGCAGATATAGCCCCCAAAGCGATAGATTTTTTACCTATAATAGCAGCAATGCACCCCTGCTCTCAAATTACATCACTGCTCTGGGTTACGAGCCCAAGCGCGGCTGGCTCCTAGTGGGCACTCCCGATGGGTTGAACACCCTTCCCATCGGCAAAGAGGTCATCACTACAGAAGAGCTCAGCACGATCAAGGTCTATCCCAATCCCTTCCGCCCGGCCCTGGATGGCACAGTGCGCATCATCAATCTTCCAGATGATAGTATGCCCCGCGGCAATAATATCTGCAGGGTCTACGACGTCTCCGGAAAACTCGTGATCAAGCTGGACCAAAACGAATTTGCCCGCTTTGAATGGGATGGCAAAAACAAAGACGGTAAACTCAGCAGCAGCGGCGTTTATTTCTACGTGGTTACCGATGAGGGGGGAAGTACCAAGCGAGGGAAATTTGCCCTGATCCGGTAGGGGGATAGAGTTAAACGTTAAACGTTAAACGTTAAAAGAGCTGCGCCCCGTATCGTAGCATTCCGATGCTACGTAAAGTTAAACGTTAAAAGTTAACAGTTAAACGAGCTACGCGTTTCCAATTGAGAATGGAGAATTGAGAATGGAGAATTAGCTGCGCTCTATCGATTTAGAATTTACGATGTACAATGTACGATTAAAAGAATAGAACACGGATACCCAGGATCGCCAGGATCAGCGGGATTTTTTTACCACCGAGAACACCGAAGGCAC
>CAZZCS010000140.1:0-5198 GCA_964652645.1 uncultured Candidatus Cloacimonadota bacterium
CAAGCGGCCACTTTACAGGGAAACTGATTGACGACTGTAACCTCAGGGGCTATAGGATTGGCGGAGCAATGGTCTCTGATAAACACTGCGGGTTTATCATAAACACCGGTAACGCTACTGCAGAAGACGTGCTGCAACTCATTGATCACGTGAAGGCTACGGTGAGATCCCGCTTCTCAGTTGAGCTGGAAATGGAGATCCGACTGATCGGAGAACGATGAAGCTCAAAAGCCCCGGTATAATCTATCCCACCTGCTTCTTTGTGTTCTTGATGGCCATCTGGCAGTTCTCCAGCAGCAGAGGATCCGTTGCCTTTTGGATACTACCCTCCCCCCTGAGCGTAGTCAGAGTCTTCTTTACTTCCCCAGCCCTGCTCTGGCATCACCTGTCCTTCACATTGTATGCCACTCTCGCAGGCCTTCTGATCAGCATCTTTTGGGGTGTCATCATCGCAGTTTTGATGGATTGTTCAAAGATCTTCCGGCAGACTCTGTACCCATATTTGGTAATATCTCAGACTATCCCAATTTTGGCGCTGGCCCCCTTGATAATCATTTGGATGGGCTATGGGCTCGGCTCCAAAGTATTTACAGTGAGCCTCATCTGTTTCTTTCCGATAGCTTTGAGCCTCTATGATGGTTTTCGCCAAGTGTCCATCGAGCAGATTCGCCTGCTGAAGTCTATGAACGCCTCCGCCTGGCAGATCTTCCGCTATCTCAAGCTCCCCGCAGCGCTGCCCAACCTCTTCACAGGACTCAAACTGGCGGCCACCTATAGCGTTATGGGAGCTGTAATCGGCGAGATGTTGGGAGGTAAAGCTGGTTTGGGGATCTACATGAGCCGTGCCACCAAATCCTTTCAAACCGCCCACGTTTTTGCCATCATCCTGGTAATTATCGCCCTGAGCATGAGTCTATTTGGCTTCTTCAGTTTGTTGGATAGGCTATTTCTTCGCTGGCATTACCAAAAAGTAGAGGAATACGAAGACACCACTCAGAATTAATCTGTATGTTTTTGCGCATCCACAGAACCGACCTTCGCCATACGAGGAACCAACTTTCTACGATTGCTTTGATGTACCTATGCCCAGGCTTCTACTTGTACTCTAGCTGCCTTACTGCTTCGTATAGTATTATAGCCGCCGAATTTGAGAGATTGATGGAGCGAATATCGGGATGCATGGGGATGCTGATACAGTTCTCGGGTGAACCATCCAGGATCGAGGCGGGAAGGCCGCGAGATTCCGGACCAAAGATCAAGAAATCACCCTTCAAAAAGGTAACCTCACTATAGCACCTGCTTGTTTTCGTGGTGCAATACCACATCCTGGCATCTGGATAAGACTCCAGAAAACGTTCCCAATCCTCATGGATCTGATACTTTAGCCTGGGCCAATAATCCAATCCAGCCCGTTTGAGAGACTTATCATCCATCAGGAACTTGAAGGGGCGTACTAAGTGCAAAGTACTATTTGTTCCCACGCAAAGCCTGCCAATGTTTCCAGTATTGGCTGGGATTTCTGGCTGGTACAGAACCAGATTTAGTTTCAAATCTGCAGTAATTGCAATCATGCTTTGGATCCGCTGGATTTCGACTGATGATGCACGGTTCGATAGGAGAACAACCTGTCCCAAAACCTTAGCCAGGCATCGTGGCCGACCCTGATCCGGCTTTGGGGCAGCTTACTATTTACAGTGTTGATGCTATACGGTATTCCTGTAAAGTGCAGAGGTATAAAGGTTTTGGTATTGGCAGGAAAGAGCCCGAGCTTATAGATTTGGATCTGCTGGGTCATTGGATCCAGTAAAGCCTGAATAAAACGTTCTGCTCCAGCTTTTCGACTGGACTGCTCCATCACAGCAGCGTACTCCACATAGAGATAACTGCCCTCGCGCAACATGGAAGTCTTCAGAGGCACAGCATTTGGTTCGAGCTCTTGATACCAGCTCGGAGTGCTGCTAAAACCAACAATCATATTGCAGGTGCCCTCGATGAGAGCAGAAAAGGTCTCCCCCCAATCGTCGTATACACGTACAATGTTCTTACGCAAGCTTCGCCACAGATACTCATATCCTTGCTCCCCAAACAGAGCTATTGTCCAGTGCAGAATGGCTGCGGACAAGCCACCTTTCCCAGGATGGGAGATTGCCAACTGATTGTAATACTTGGGATCTTGAAGTTCTCCGAAGGACTCTGGTGGATCAGGTATCAGAGCAGGATTGTAGATCAGACAGAGATAGCCATAAGCATAGGGAGTGAGCCTCATACTCCGGTCTATGAGGATGTCAGATTTAAGGTCTTCAAAACTAGCGCTCTTTGCCAGAAGGTGCGTGATATCCCTGGTTGAGATGCTAGCATTGTCCAGCCCGACCACCAGATCGTATCTATCACTATCCGCCTGGAGCATGTCCAGCAATTCAACTGAGTTTTGAGCCGTGGAGAAATACACTTTGAGGCCACTGTTTTTTTCGAAGTCTGGAACGAAAGCACCGCTCAACCCAGAGCTGATAAATGATTCCAGGCACAGCACATGCAAGCTATCACTGAGAGGAACTTCTGCCTTTGCCGTGTCTTTTGAACTGCCCTTACAGGCAATCTGAAGGAGCAATATCAACGTAAGGAGAAAGCCTAGAAAGCGCCGAAGAGAAACCATGCGACAATAAAATCCATCACCAGGATCAAAATGCAAGAGTGGACGACTGTGAGGGTTGTGGCTTTACCTACGCCTTCTGCCCCACCCCAGGTTTTACTGCCCTGATAGCAGCCGATTGATGTGATGATAAGTCCAAACACCAGTGCTTTTGCCAATCCACCCCAGATGTCTGCTGGGACGAAGTAGCTTTTCATATTGTTGAAGAAGGTATAATGGTGGAGACCATATCTCTGCCAGGCAAATGACCATGAGATGACAATACCGATGAATGTTGCGTATATGGTTATCATTGGAAAGGCAATCAACCCCGCTACGACCCTCGGCATGTAAAGGAACTCTTCGGGGGCAATGCTCATGCTTTTGAGCGCATCAATTTGCTCGCTCACTTCCATGGTTCCGATCTCCGCAGTGATAGCAGCTCCGACTTTCCCTGTCAAGACCAGAGCAGATAATACGGGAGCAAGCTCGATCATGGTAGATTTCCCGATCAGCACACCCATGTAGTTCACGGGGATGTAGCCCTTGGTCTGATACACAGCCTGTAGAGCCGTAACCAGGCCTGTAAATGCTGCTGTAAGAGTTATCAGAGGCAGGGAATCGTATCCAATCTTCCTGAGTTGGATAACCACTTCTTTTTTGCGGCACAGAATGGCTGGGAACCTGGAGAAGACTCTCAGCAGAAATAGGACAAATTCACCCAAGCCGCTGATAAGATTAATCATCGCGAAGGCGGTCCAAAGATCTGAAGAGTGTGATCTCTTTTACAAACTGCAGATCGACATCGCCTGTTGCCCCGTGCCTGTTTTTCCCGATGATGATTTCTGCGATCCCTGGTTTTTCTGTCTTCTCGGGATAGTAATACTCATCACGATAGATAAACATCACAAGGTCGGCGTCCTGTTCGATGGCTCCGGATTCACGAAGATCCGCCAGATGTGGCCGTTTGTTCTCGCGGGATTCCAGGCCACGATTGAGCTGAGAAAGAGCTATTACGGGGATTTTCATATCCTTTGCCAGGATTTTGAGGGCCCTGGATATCTCGGCGATTTCCTGCTGTCGGTTTTCTTTTTCACGGGCAAGGGTCATCAGCTGGAGATAGTCGATCACGACCAGATCCAATCCGCCGATCTCAGCAGAGAGACGTCTGACCTTGGCTCTGATATCAAGAGGGGAATTGGTACCTTGATCATCTATAAAAAGTTGTTTTGAAGAAAGCACTTCGGAGGCTTGCATGATCCGCATCAGCTTGTCTTCATTCATCCCATAACCTTTGAGCATGCTGTCCATATTGACTTCGGAGGCAGAGCTAAAGAGCCTCATCACGAGCTCATCAGCAGCCATTTCCATAGTAAATACAGCCACCTTTTTCCCGAGGTTTACAGCGGCGTGAGTAGCTATGTTCAGGGCAAAAGCAGATTTTCCCATGGCTGGTCTGGCGGCGATGATGATCAGCTGACCCGGGCGAAAGCCGCCCGTCATCCGATCCAGATCTGAGAATCCAGAAGCACATCCCACTACGGGCACCTTGGTGCTCACCGTTTGATCTATCTGATGAAGGACTTCCTCGCCAATCTCATCAATACGCTTGAACCCCTGATGCTGAGGTATTTCAGCGATGGAGAAAATGGCCTGTTCTGCCTCATCGACAATGGCCTTAGTAGGTTTTGCCGCCGTATAACAAGCTTCGATAATACCATTCGCAGCTATGATAAGCTGACGCAGCAGAGCTTTATCTGTTACGATCTGAAGGTGATAGTCAAAATTGGCAGAGGATACTACAAAATCTGCAATTTCGTTTATGTAGGGGATCCCCCCCACCTTTTCCAGGAGATTGTTGCGCTCCAATCTGTTGATCAGGATCAGAGGATCTATCTCCAGATTTTCGTAGAACAACTCTTGCATTGTCCGGAAGATAAGCCTATGTGCAGTCCGATAGAAGTACTCTTCTTTTACAAATTCGATACCCTTACTGACGATGTCCGCATCAATCAGCATGGCAGACAGGATGGCAGCTTCGGCATTCACATCGGAGGGCAGGCTGCGTTCCGAAATCTTGGTAGTCTCTTCTTGTTTCTTTGCCATTATTTCTTCTTGTGGTTCATTGCCGTTATTACGCAGCCTGGGACATAATCGGTGAGATCAGAGCCCAGAAGTGCGAGCTGTTTTATCATCGATGAAGATTGATACATGTATCTGAGATTGGGCACGAGAAAGATTGTCTCCAAATCCGGCGCCAGTTTCTTATTGGTGAGTGCCAAAGCCAGTTCATACTCAAAATCAGACATCGCTCTCATCCCCCGAATCATGATCCTGGATTGCTTGCTCCTGGTGAAATCCACCACCAGCCCATTGAAGCTTTCCACGCTCACGTTGGGCAGATGAGTACACGAATCTATACACAATTCCACTCTTTCTTCCAGACTAAACATCGTCTGTTTCCCGGTAAAATCTGCGACTGCCAATACAACCTCGTCGAACATGGCTGATGCTTTCTCCAGGATGTTCATGTGCCCCAGAGTTATGGGGTCAAAGGTTCCGGGATACA
>CAZZCS010000141.1:0-5058 GCA_964652645.1 uncultured Candidatus Cloacimonadota bacterium
AATCCTTTATTGATGTCCCGATTCAGGTGGATTGCTGCGTTTGGAATAATGGCCAATGGTTTGCAGATATTGATCAGCACAGACTTGAACTTTACAGAAGATCCGTTACCGCTCTTCAGAGTAACTCTGCCAGCGATGGCAAGCTCTCGATCGAGCCAGGTGCTGATGATTGGCCCGCCATAGACTTCAACAGCGACTCTGCAGACACCCTTGCTCCAGGATAGTGTATCGGGTTTGATCTTGAGCAAAGGGCTGTCCAGATGGGATGCTGCAAGTTTGAATCCGTTGACGTCCGGCCTGGCTGAACCTGCCACAAACGCTATAACAGAAGAATCATTTCTGCAAATATAATACTTACTGCCAGGTTTCAAGGTAAAAGGAGTCTTTTCATCAAGTTCGTTGAACCCAGCTCTGGCCAACCTGGAGATACTCTGTTCCGCCGCTTGAAAACTAGTCGGCGAGGCGTTCAGGTAGTCCAAAAAATCGCTAATATTATGCTCCATTATTTCTCCATGGATAGTATTTAACACAAATCGAGTGCATCTTTTCTGGCCCCATGAATCCTGTCAAACACTTAATTTATCAGCTATATAAATAGCGTTTGATTTTCTGGGTTGGAGTCTTCTGGAAAGGCTCATTGACAATCTGCAATTTGGCTATTCTTGAGAAGTCTGCCAGTTGATTATTGACTCCTTTACGATTCTCTTCCATCAACCCAGCAATATAGGTCTCGGGAATCTTTTCCTGATCCAGCTTCTCAAAATCTGGATAGACAAGAGCAACTAGCTGTCTATCTCTTTCCAGAACAACGGATTCCAGCACGTATGGCATGTTGTTTAGTTTCTGTTCCACCAATTCGGGATAGATGTTTTCTCCTGCTGGCCCCAGAATCATGTTTTTGCAGCGACCACGGATGTATATGAAATCGTCTTTGTCTATAGTACCAATATCTCCGGTATGCAACCAGCCGTCGATCAATACTTCTTTGGTGGCATCTTCGTTTTTGTAATAACCGTTAAAAAGCTGATCACCCCTGATCAGGATTTCACCAGGCTTGTTATAAGGGTCGGAAGATTCAATCTTTACCTCAATATACTTCACAGTCTTGCCCGACGATTCAAATCTATGTTCAAACCATCTGGCATAGGAGATTAGAGGCCCCAGCTCCGTCATGCCGTAGCCGATTGTGAGGGGGAATTTGATTTTTTTGAAGAATAACTCTACCTCTGCATTCATGGGTGCTCCACCCACAATCAATTCGGTGAGGTTGCCTCCAAAGGCAGCGATCAATTTTTTCCTGATCTTTTTGTGAATAATGATATTGAGACCGGGAATCTTGAGCAGCTTCTTCATCTTGGGAGTTTCCAGGGTGGGTTGGAGCTGTTTCTTGTAAATCTTTTCGATGAGGAGCGGAACTGCCAGAAAGACGTTTGGCTTCAAGTCCTGTATCGCTCCCAAGAGTATTTTTGGAGTGGGGATTTTATCGATAAAATTGATGTGGTTACCGCGTGTAAAGGGGTAGATAAAATCGAAGGCGCAGGCATAGGCATGAGCTAGAGGCAAGAATGATACTACCTTTGCACCTACTTTGAAGAGCAGGTTTTCTCTGGCTACGATCAGATTTGCCAGAATACTTCTGTGGGGCAGAATCACACCCTTGGAAAAACCTGTCGTCCCCGATGTATAGATAATGGCGGCGGGATCTTCGTTGTCACAGACGTCCGGGACGCTCAGGCCTGCCTTGTTCAGGTTTCTCAGGTCATCCGTCTCTGCCAGGGGTCTGATCATCTCTCTTTTAAGGTCGGACTTATTGTCCAGAATACTAAAGTCTTCCAATGAGACTACTGTTTTGACTTTACGCAGTTGATCGATTTCAATGGCATCATACTTATCTTTGGAGATAAATAGAACCTCAGCATCACAGTGATTGATAATATGCTGGGTATCCTCAGGAGAGAAATTTGCCAGTATCGGAACGATTGTGGCACCATAGGTTATAGATGAAAGCCATACAGTAGCCCAATTTGAACAGTTCTTGCCTGCCATTGCAATTCTGCTGCCTTTTTGTAGGTCACACATCTGAAAGAGGCGATGCATCCACATAACTTGCTTCCCAACTTCTGAGTACTTGATAGCAGGTCCTGGATAATCTGTAAAAGCAGGTAAATCCCAATATTCTTTGATAGAGTTAATCAAATAAGGTATCAGTTTTTCTTCGATCATGGTCATCTCCTAAGTTCTTTTTAGATATGAGCTTACATAATGGATCAACACTTATGAATGATTTACTGAATGTCAAGCATTTATTCACTATTATGCGAAATGACTCACTGAGTCATCCCTTCCCGGTAGCGTTCATCAAGCCATCCAGATTTGGGGATCGAAGCTTTTATCGTACAAACCCGCATATTCCGATTTCTGCTTCAGGCATAGCAGGTGGTATTGGACAGTCTGATCGGGGATCAGGGCTTTTTCAGCATAATGAAGCTCCCTGAGGGGCTCCAGGATGTTTTCAAGGTGTACTGCTTTGAGGAATAGTGGCAATTGATCGAGGGCGTTAAAATCCGGATTGAACTGCTTATGATACTCTTCCAGCATTGTGCTGTACGTTCTGTGCATATATTCCGGCCATTCGTGAGGCTGTGCCAGATTTATCGCCCAGCCGGTGCTCATTTCCCAAAAACAAGCCAGATCATACATATAGTAATTGAAGCCAGAATCGTCGAAATCGATGATAGTAGGTTCAAACTCCTCTGCCTCATAATCTATGAGCAGATTGCCTATGTTGAAATCGTTGTGGCTGATGCCAAAACTACCATTGGTGCGAGGGATTTGTCTCAGTTCATTGATAGCTTCACAAAGCAAGGCTTGGGATTCGGGGCTATCAGGGAACAGCCATGGGAGGCTTTGTTCGTGCCTGTCCAGCCAGTTGAACCGTTTTGCCTTATGCTCGCTCAGATATTTTTGGCTGAGGGCATGCAAGCGGCCCAGAGCTTTGCCGCAGGACTGCCAGAACTGATTGAGGCTGATTCCCTCGGGCAAGCGAAACGCCCTCTCATAGAGATGAATACCTCTGATCTCAGAAAATAGAACCGCAGTCAGACTGAGTTCATCAATATTGTAGGTTTCGCAATTCTTCCCCTCTAGTGATCTGATCGGAGCCGGGCTATGGAACCCATGCGCGGCCAGATAGGCCAAAAAGTCCAGTTCGGTCTCGATCATTGCCTGATCCCTGTCCAGGCGATACGAGATCCTGAGGAAGGCGGGGCGCTTTCCACGTACACGATAAAACAGGTTTGCGGCTCCGTCATGGAGTTTTAGCTGCTTCAGCTCTGATGCTCGTAAACCATATAGAGCACTGAAGTGGTCCAGGGTATCGGATTGGATAATCCGCTTGATGATTTTGGGATTCATATCTGTATCCTTGATTTATGCTGCAGTGTCCGAAGATACTACTGGCAAATGTATAGCCTTCCTGGAAGTTGTCAATTACTTTCATGCGAGAAGTTCAATTGCTTCGTGAACTAAGACTTACAGGTAACAGCAGATTGGGAGTCTGTAACTTAGATCCTCCATAGAAAGCTATTCATATCGCTACTCCAGTGATATTTTCTTGACAAATCTATCACTCTTAAAAAGATCAAATACGAGAGGTGAGAGATGCAAAAGAAGCACCCGGCTTTGGAACCCATTGATCCGGAATTAGTTGATAATATTAACGCAGTACACAAGCAGAATATGCTCGATGCAGGATATCTGCCATATCGGGCGTCAGATGGCAGAATCAAGTGGCTAAACAAAGAACAGCACTCTTATAAACTTATGAAGGGCATCAAGCCGAACCCTGTTACGCGTTATTTAGGGCCCAGCTACAAGCCGCATTCACGCCGAAGAAGAAAACATAGACCTGTGATCTTTAAACTACTCAGGGCAAATCTTGGCTTTGTGCTCTTGATGTCAGCTGTACTGGTCATTGTGTTACTCGCCTTAAAATATGGGCAACTGTTAATCGACCTATTATAGAATTTGGAGAGAAGATTGAATATACTACTCGTAAACGACGACGGCATTTTTGCCCCCGGAATCCAGGCCTTGAAAGCTCACCTGGTAGGGGCAGGGCACAAAATCACGGTTATTGCACCAGACAGGGAGAGAAGCGCTGCTTCCCATTCACTTACCATTCGAAATGAAATCGTAGTCAAAAAGATTGGCGACCGAGACTATTCTGTCTCCGGAACGCCGGTGGACTGCGTGGTGATCGCCTTGCAAAAGCTAATAGAGCCAGACACTGATCTGGTGATCTCTGGCATCAACGCTGGCCAGAATATGGGAGAGGATATCCACTATTCCGGTACTGTTGCCGCCGCCAAAGAAGCGGCTTTCTTTGGCTTCAAATCCATAGCAATATCGATCAATTCCTATCACGATCAATTATATGAAACTGCTGCCGCCTGGATGGTTAAAATGCTTGATCTGGGTTTGACCGAGCTCCTGCAGCCAAATTCAATCCTGAATATCAATATCCCCAATGTCCAATTGGATGAAGTAAAAGGGGTCAAGCTGACTCGTACAGGACATCGCAAGTACTACAATTTTATTAAGATAACACAAGAACGGGAAGATGGTTTTACCTATTGCATCGGAGGAGATAAACCTGTATGGGATGAGCAGAAAGGTACCGATGCCGAAGCCATAGCAGAGAATTTTATCTCAATCACCCCCCTCGGCTTTGAGATGACTCGTGGAGATGCGTTTCCAGAATTACTGGAATGGATTGAAGAAAATAAGCTCTTCAGGTTGTGAAACCATGCGATATGAGGACCAACGAAAGCTGTTAGTGGATGAACTGCGGCACAATGGGATTAGCGATGAGCTCGTTCTCAGTGCTTTTGCCAGGGTGCCCAGGGAACATTATGTGCTGCCAGAGTATCGCGAGTATTCCTATCGGAATCAGCCACTGCCCATTCATCTGAGCCAGACCATTTCCCAACCCCTGATGATCGCTCTAATGCTTCAGCATCTGGAACTAAAACCAGAAGACATAGTTTTGGAGATCGG
>CAZZCS010000142.1:0-5032 GCA_964652645.1 uncultured Candidatus Cloacimonadota bacterium
CGTTTGTAGCTCTTTGGATGGTATCCACCATGAGCAGGGAGTCCGGCTGGAGGTTTTCCGTGCCGCACTCGATCAGAAGCTGGATGGTGCCGTACTGCTGGTACATCCAATCATGAAAACAGCCCTTTCTACTGAGGTTTGGGAGGGCTTGATAGGTTCCGGATCCGCTTTCTTTGATGATCGTATTGGCGGCGCCTTGAGCGATTGACTGGGCCAGAGCCAGGTCTGGAGAGGGACGAACGTTTTTCCAATCGAAGGAATAATAGATTCTCTCCGAATGGTCTCCTGTGCGGGAAGAGTGCCAGCAGATGGAGTAGGTAAATTTCTTGGACTCACAGAGGGCAGCAATAGCCTGAACTTCGGATTCGGACATCGAGCCTGGGCCCCGGTAGTAGTCGAACTTTTCCTTGCCTACAGGGTGAAACAATGTGTCTCCATGAACCCAGTTGAAGCCAAAATTGCGGTTGATATCCACGCCATCAAGGTCATAACCTACCCTGGGGTCAAAATCAAAAATGCCATTGCCGTTCACATCTCTTTTATTCTTTCTATAGGAGGTATCGATGTTGTCCGTCACTACCAGGTGCCCTTCGGGATTGAAGGTGGGGACAAACCACATTTCGAGCTGGGAAAGCCAGATGTTGTAAGGAGTGGTATTACGATTTTCGAGGATCTCTTTGATGTTGCTGAGGGTAATCTGCACGCCCAAAACTTCTTCGGCATGTACCTGGCCCACAAAGAGGATGGCGGGTTGGTCCTGATCCTGGGTTACATTGTTGCTGATCTTGATCCCATAGATGGGGACCTGATCTTCCTGGCTGTACCCCAAAAGATGTACCTGGGCCTGATTGGGATATTCTGTTTCGTAATAATTGAGCAGATCCAGTATCTCAGCGTAGGTGTTGTAGCATGTAGGGAGGTCGTTTAGTGCTGCCAGAGAGACACTGATAGAAAAAAGCAAAATTAGAAGGTGTTTCATGTAAACTCCATATATCTAGCTTAATTTATATCTATTGATCTTTTTTATATGCAATTTTCAATCCACTCTCCGCAGGAGCCATGTAAACAGGAGTCATGTAGCCTACGCGTAATTTATTGGTTTATAGCAAACTAAAGGGGCTATCAGGACTCATGCGATCATCATCACTCTCCGCAGACTACAGACTACGGACTACGGACTACTGACTTCTGACTACGGACTACGGACTACAGACTCAAAATAAATCGGGATGATAATAAGCCGGATTCTGTATAACGATGTCTATTCATCTGGACTGCCCCTCGCGGAGCAGTTCGTGCTGCCTACCCGGAGGCATAATTGCGCGGGCCGCGCTGAGCCTCTCTATTTGGCATTGCACCGGATAAGGCATTCCTGGCTATCCCTGTCACCAGAGATACCGGTAGTCTCTTACACTACCATTTCACCCTTACACGGCACGAGCGTGCCATGCGGTTTGTTTCTGTGGAGCTAGCTCTGCATCACTGCAGCTTCCCGTTAGGAAGTATCCCGCCCTGTGGTGTCCGGACTTTCCTCCAAAGGCTTGTGGCCTTCAGCAGACATCTAATCATCCCGAAAGATAGTATAATCTATTCTTCGATATGGAGCATCAAAATCCTGCCGCAGTTTTCACAGACCAGGATTTTCTTCATTTGCTCGAGCTCGATCTTTATTTGGGGGCGGATCACGATCCCGCAGCCGCCACAATAGCCATCCACGCTATAGGCAACGGCCTGGTTGTTTTTGTGTTTGATCAGGTTTCCATACTGGCGGATGAGGCCATCAGGAAGGGTGCGCGCCAGGACGTTGCGCTCGTTTCTGATCTCTTCGATACTGATATCCAGCTTGGAAATTTGCTCTCGCAGATCGCCTTCTTTGGCTTTTTTGTTCTGCTCGGCTGTGGCGAGATCAAGCTTTGAGGCTTCCAGGCGAACGTTGATCTCCGCTTCCTGATCCATCAGCTCGAGGATGGTGGATTCGATATCTGAAATTTTGGTGTTCAGATAGGAGATCTCGCTATTGAGAGCCTTGTATTCTTTATTGGTCTTGATCTCTGAAAGCTGGGTAGAGTATTTCCTGATCTGGTCTTGATGAGTCTTGATATCGACCTCGTGAGCACGGACTTTTTTGATCAGTTCGGCTTTTTCGGTTTCGATTGTGAGCATCGCTCCCATCGCGGCATCCACGCTATCGATGATGTCGTTCAACTGCTTGGGAAGCTCCTCTTTCAATACCCTGAGCCGGCCGATTTTATCGTCCAATTTCTGCATTTGGGCGAGGGTCTTTAGCTTTTGTATCATTCTCTCTCCTTAAATAATAAACTGATGTCCAGCGACTTGTATGAATGCGTCATGGATCCGCTGGAGATATAGTGCACACCCGTTCTGGCAAAGGAACGGATGTTCTTTTCGTTCACTCCGCCGGATACTTCGAGTTCTACTTTTTTGCGGTATTTTTTGGCCGCGATCCTAATCTCATCCAGGGACATATTATCGAGCATAATCCTATCCACACCGGCCGAACAGGCTTCTTCCAGCTCTATGAGATTCGTGACTTCGACTTCGATCTTGTAAGCCGTACTGGATCTCTTTACCCGCTTGACTGCTTCGGTAATCCCGCCTGCAGCCCGGATGTGATTTTCTTTGAGCATGATCATATCATAGAGGCCAAAACGGTGATTGAGGCCCCCGCCTACTCGAACTGCATACTTCTCCAATTGGCGCAGGAGCGGAGTCGTCTTTCTGGTATCAAGCAGTTGTGCTCCAGTGCCTTCCATCAATTTGACGAGGACGAAGGTCTTGGTGGCGATGCCGCTGAGTCGCTGTAAAAAGTTCAGAGCCGTCCGTTCTCCCTGCAGAATCGCATCCGGCCTGCCTTCGATCCGCATGATCTCGTCGCCCACATTGACGGGATCGCCGTCTTTGCGATAGATGGTGATCTTGATGCTATCGTCCAAATGCTTGAAAGTACGCCTCGCTACATCCACTCCAGCCAGTATTCCCGGCTCTTTGGCGACCATGTAGGCGATGCTGGTTACAGGCTCCAGATCAAGATAAAGACAGGTGACGTCGCCTGTAAAGATATCCTCTTCCAGGGCTTTGCGGATAATTGTGTCGATATTCATAACTGCGCTCCAAACAAAAAAAGCATCTGCTTGCGCAAATGCTTTATATCTATGTAGTTAACTGAATAACTGATTCGTTTTTCCAGGGCCAAACACACGTATTTAATCATAATAGAACCAGGATTTTGCTTTTGGCTAGTTTGTCAATCGCTTTTTGCCAGATCACGATTCAGCGGTCTAGTAAAAAAGGCGTCACACATAGTGACGCCTTTTCGTATTTGGGTCTTGGGGGAATTATTTCATTTTTAGTACTTTGTGGGTAGAGCTCTTGGAGGGGCTTTGTACCTTCACGAGATAAACACCACTGGCAGAGGGGTTACCCGATCTGTCCCGGCCGTCCCAATTGAGCGTGTTTTGGCCTGAGGATAGCTTTTGGGAAATAGATTTTACCAGCTGTCCTTTGATGTTATAGATATTTACTTTTACCTCAGCCGATTTTGTGCTGCTTACCTCGATTGAGAGCTGGTCCCGGAAGGGATTGGGATAGGCAGAAACTTTGATGACGGCTGGCAGCAGCTCCTCTTCTGGAACGCTGATTATGGACATGCTTCCGTTTGCCACCCAGAAATACTTTTCTGTGCTGTCTTCAGATTGGATCCAGAATATACCATAGAGACCCTCTCCCTGGGTAGGCGTGATCACAATGTCGGCCTTGCGGGAGGCAAGCACAGGATCTGCAAATTCTGAGGGTAGAGCATTGAAAGTAGATTCCGCCACTGGATCCCCGGCTTCACTAATAGTCCGAATGGACAGGTTTCCTTCAGTGTTGACAGTGGCATAGTAGAAACCGCCAGGAACTCTATTGAGCGCATATGCCTGGGACATGGAATCATTGAATAATATCTCAGTGGCTTGCCCTTGAGGTCTGTCATACATCATCAGTTTCAGGGATGCATCATTTGTGCTTTTCCATACCTGGAGAGTCTTATACATTTGGATTAGCCTGATTTTGGCAAGCATCCAGTCCTCACCTGTGTCCATTACATCTGATTGATTACCCATGAAATACCATATCCTGTTGTTCATATGATGTACCCAATATTCACCCATCCTATCATAGGATTTTATATAAGCTTCTTCGTTTAGGGGCAGTGATTGTAGAAGACCGTGCTCCTGTACATAATCATAGATAACATGTCTCACACACATACCCAGACCAAATACGAGAGGTCTGAGAGATGGAGGGGTTGTTCTGGAATCCCAGTGATAGTTTTTCTTGTAGCCAACCCCGCTTCCGGTGGCTCCAGGGTAGTTGATCCCGCCGAAACTGTAGCCTGAACCACCGGGAATGATGGGATCGCTCCAATAGACGCTGGTCGGAGTGCCACACATATCGTTTGCTATATCCCAGACCCCGCTATGAGATGGATATTCTGAGTCGTTGGAAGAACGATGCAAGAAGCCCTGGCGTCCTTGGAAGATGGAGCCCCACATGTGAACTGTGCCCCGCTCCTTGTAGGGTTGACGCTCGGGCCAGAGGGGATTGTACCAGGGATAATCCAGCCCCATCCGGGTAGAGTGCGTGCTCTCCTCTGGCAGAGTGGGCCAGTGGGGTGACGGCGGTCTGCGGAAATGCCCTGCGGTGCAAATCTATCATCGTGTAAAGCGTGCCATCATACTCATGATCCGGGGTAGAGGGATGCGGGTGCTGATACTCAAAGGTAAAAGCCCCATCAGTTCTGGGATTACCATTGCCACTATTGGGAGCCATAAGATCTGCATAAATGTAGATACCGCCATCATCAGGGCCACAATTGGGGTGATAGCGCAAACTATCGATGGGGCTCTTGTAGCCATACTTTATGATGATTTGCTTCATGGTTGCAAGAGTCAACCTGTCGTTGGTATTATCCTGAGGACTGCTTCCCGCAGGAGTTCCAGAGAGCAGGATGTCCCCGATGAGGTAGATG
>CAZZCS010000143.1:0-4887 GCA_964652645.1 uncultured Candidatus Cloacimonadota bacterium
AGGCCGTGCCGGCGTACCTGACCGCTTACCCATACCATATCCACGAGTTCGGGAATATAGACGTGATCCCCATCTCGCATGAGCGGGTTCTCTTGTTCACCCTTGGATTCCCAGGTAGCTTTGGGATTGAGGGAGTACTTTCCCTTTAGCTGGCGGATCTTGGAGCGCATATAGTTATACTCTAGAGGGGTCATACTGCCCAGAGACAGCTCTCTCAGACGTTCAAATTCGAGATCCTCACGCTGGTAAACGGCGCGATTGATGATCACAGCATTCTCCAGATCTGCCTTGAGGGTGGGGCCTCCCGCCATCTGCATGATGTCGTAGAGAGTAGTGCTGTCATCGATCATATAGCTTCCCGGAGAGTGGACATGGCCGCTCACCTGCACCATCCAACTTCTGCGATAGGAGGCATTTACAGGCACCAATATCCGGTCTGAAGCCATAATTGGGATATCCAAAAGGGTTGGATTCTGCAGGTAAGCACTGACGTCGTGGGTCAGCACATCAAAGCTCACCATGTTCTCGCGGTAGCGATAGATCATGAGTTTGGTAAGATCTGCGTCCGGCTTGAAGCCTTTGGCCAGGGCGAGAATGCTCTTTAGAGTGTCGTTCTCGCGGTACTCATACTCATCCGGCATGTAAACTGCGCCCGCAATACTGGCCATGTGCTGGATCGGATTGATCAGTACTACATCGCCATCCCGGAGCGTTGGATTCTGAGAGAGATCACCAGTTCTGAAGAAGCTCTGCAGGTCATAAACCTGCTCTTTACCATCGCGGATCAAAGTCACAGAGCGGATGGCCTGGTTTCTTTTGAGAGTGGAATCCTGCACCGCCATCGACTTTTCTGGCAATATAAGCTTATCTGTGGGTAGTGTCGTCGAAGGCTTGTCCCCCACTTTCTCTGCAGCATACAGCGCATCCGATAGACGGTCCAGAGCTGTGAGCTTGTAGATCCCGGGGGTATCCACCAAGCCGGTGACGGCAACGCTAACCGGCTGCATATAGCTGCTCGTGGTTATATCGAAGGCAAAGGCCGGACAGAGCAGCGCCAGGACAAGGATAAGGCTAATGATCTTGTTACTTTTCATAATATTCAATCATGCGGTTGATGATGTCATCAAGCTTGAGCTTTGGTTCGTATCCTATGTATTCATAAATTTTTGTGAGATCTGGCATGCGGTTCATCATGTCTTCAAAACCCTCTTCGAAAGCGTCTTCATAGCTCATGTATTCGATCTTGGATTTGCTGTCACACATCTGTTTTACCTTGAAGGCCAGTTCCTCAATACTGATCGACTCCGTGGTGCCCACATTGAAGATCTCACCTTCGCATTCCTTGGTTTCCATCAGCTTGATGAAGGCTTCGACCACATCCGATACATCGGCAAAGCAACGGGTTTGCTTACCCGTGCCATAGATGATAATCGGCTGATCCAGCAGAGCAGCTTTGATAAATTTGGGCAATACCATGCCATACTGACCCATCTGGCGAGGGCCTACAGTATTGAAACAGCGTACGATAACGACGGGGAGCTTTTTCTCGCGGTAAAAGGCGAGGCTCATAAATTCGTCGATGGCTTTGGAACAGCTATAGCCCCAGCGACTGATGTGGGTAGAACCCAGGAGCCGATCGTCCTGCTCGGAGAAGGGGACTTTCTCGCTTTTTCCATATATCTCGGAAGTGGAAGTGATCAGCACCTTGGCTTTGTATTTGTTGGCAAGCTCTAAGACATTATCGGTACCCACGATATTGGTCTTGAGCGAGAGCAGGGGGTTTTCTATTATGTATTTTACGCCTACTGCTGCTGCGAGGTGGTAAACTCTTTCTACTCCACTGATTAGCTTGTCCATCAGTTCTCTATTCAGGATGGTTCCAATCGTGTAGGTAAATTTGGGGTTATCTTTGAAAGATTCGATGTTTTCCAACCTTCCAGTAGATAGATTATCAATAATGTGAACTTGATGTCCTTCCTTGAGAAGTCTTTCTGCGAGGTGTGAGCCGATAAAGCCGGCACCACCGGTGATCAGAATCTTCATAAACGCTCCATTTATCTGGTATCAATAATGTTTACACTCTTACAGAGTAACGGTTTAGCTTTTTGTCGCATAGGTTTTTGTCAATGAAAAAGTCAAAAATAGCACCTGCCGGCAATGCCTGAAAGGCGCAAGGGCTGATGATGAAATCTGTATGGTGCTATTATCAAGAGCCATGCAGTACGGAATCGTAAACCTGCAGATTGGTGCTGATAATAAGCTCCAGATCTGGGTTTGGGTGGTTTTCAAAGCTTGAGACAGCCCTTTCGACCCTCTGATATATCTCCTGGAAACCGATCTTAGCATCCAAAAAAAGTTTTAGGGCTGCTTCGTTGGCAGCATTCATCACTGTGGGCAGGAGTCCTCCCGCAATGCCGACCTGTACGCCCAGATAAAAGAGGGGATAACGCAGGGGCTCTATCTCCTGAAATGTGAGCTGGGATAGTGCTGCCAGGTCTGTCTGAACCAGCTGGGATTGTAGCCGCTGGGGGTAAGCCAGGGCATAGAGGATTGGCAGGCGCATGTCTGGCTCGCTGAGTTGGGCAAGATATGAACCATCCACAAATTCCACCAGCGAGTGGATAATAGACTGGGGGTGGATAATGGCTTTGATCTGGGAATATGGCACTCCGAAGAGCCAGTGCGCTTCTATCACTTCGAGCGCTTTATTGAACATCGTGGCCGAATCCAGCGTTACTTTGGTGCCCATGCTCCAGTTTGGATGTTTGAGAGCTTGCTGGATGGTGATTTTCCCAAAATCTTCCAGGGGAAGGTTGCGGAAAGGGCCGCCCGATGCGGTGATATGAATTGCTCTGATCTCGGATTGGGGATGCTTGCCAAGGGCTTGAAAGATTGCACTATGCTCGCTATCGACAGGCAGGATTTGGGAGCCATGTACCAGCTCAGCCTGTACCAGATGCCCGGCCATCACCAGAGATTCCTTATTGGCCAGAGCCAGGTCTATCCCCCGCTTTAGCACGGTCATAGTAGATCTCAGACCTGCGGAGCCTGTAATCGCATTGAGGGCAAGCTCGTAGTCCTGGCTCTTGAGGAGCTGGATCAGCTCGGCCTCGCCAAAATAGACTTTGCTTCCAGGGGGAATATCACTCACTTGGCTTTTTGAGATCCCGGTAAGAACCAGATATGGAATCTGAAATTCCTGGGCTAGATCAAAGAGCTTGCGGTAGTCCCTATTGGCAGTTGCAATCTGGATTTGGAACTGGGTGGGATGCTCGCGCAGAACTTCGATGGTCGAAGTCCCAATCGAGCCTGTGGCCCCCAGCAGAGCTATTTTTTTGGGCATTACTACCAGAGGATTCCCAGAGATATTTTTTGGGTGTTGCCCAGGCCATCCGGGGCAGCATCCTTGAAGGCATAATCGAAGCTGAAACGTTTGAGCTGTACCCCGATCCCCGCTGTAAAGCTGTCTACATCATAACCAGCCATTACCCTCAGCTCCGGAATGGGATTGATCATCACTCCGCCATGGAAATCCGCCGATAAGACTGAGGCAGATACAGTGGCAGCTTCTTCCCTGCCTTCTGCGAAGACCTGGGCTCTGAAGGCAATGTGGAGGGGGATGTTTCGGGAAAAGAGCAGTCTGCGGTATGAGGTCTCAAGATCGAGATTGGGAGTCACGGTCTCATGAGTTCCGTTTTCCCAGATGATCTGGGTGCTAAAGAAATCGCGCAGATTGGCCCCAAAGGCAAAGCTGCCGGCTCCTTCCCAAAGCACTCCCAGATCCGCCCCAAAGCCATAACCGCTGTTTTCGGCCAGGCTACGATAGGCAAGCTTGGGAGCCAGCCCTATATGCCAGTGCTCGGAAACACTTCGGGCCAGACCTCCGTATATTACTAAATCGTTGTTACTCACGGATTTCAGGACAATTGGACGATTGGAGTTACTGAGGCTATCGGCTGGATTCTCCAGAGCAGTCAGCTTGATCCCATCGATACCTATGTGGTTGATAATGAGAGAGCTGCGACTCTTTGACCCGGTGATGAGGCTGAATTGGTTTTGCTGCATTAAGCCTTCGAAATGCTCTGTGTGTACCAGTTCTGCACCTCTGCTATGAATGACGCCCAAAAGCGCAGGATTCCAGTAGGAAGCAGAAAGAGAGCCAGAGTATGTAAGCCCGGTATTGCCCATCGCCTGGTTTACCACGCCATTGGTCACTTGGAATATTTCTCCTGCGTATTTGGTGCCGCTCAATGCGACACACAGCATCAAAAACGCCAGGCTGACTAGTATTAGCTTCCTCATTTTTCCATCCTTTCTGAATACAACATATCCAATAGTGGTTATTTCGTAAAGTAAAAAAGACAGCGTTTGAATTGAAAAGAAAAAATTGGTGGGCCCAGAGGGAATCGAACCCCCCACCATCCGGTTATGAGCCGGAAGCTCTACCAACTGAGCTATAGGCCCACAGTTAGCAGTTTCAATATATTCGCATCATAGATTTGTGTGTAGGCAATTTTGTCAAGCTAAATCCATTCGATCCCCATCAAGAAAGGGGTGGAGGGGTTTGAGGGTTGTAGAGTTGTAGGGTTTTAAGGTTTTAGGGTTTGAATAGAACACGGATCCCCGTAACGTAGCATTCCAATGCTACGATTATTATTAATAGAACGCAGATCCCCAGGATCACCAGGATTTACAGGATCTTCTTGAGTTATAAGTTAAAGGAGCTGCGCTCTATCGATTTACAATTTACGATGTAGAATGTATGATTGGCTGCGCAAAAGCATCGCAGATGCGTAACAGCCGGGGCCTCGCAGAGACACAACGTGGCTCTGTGGGGTGGCATAGCGAGGGTGCGTAGCGGAGCGTAGCCCCTCGTAGCGAGGCAAG
>CAZZCS010000144.1:0-4809 GCA_964652645.1 uncultured Candidatus Cloacimonadota bacterium
CTCCTACATCACCCCAATACCTCTATCTACCACCTGCTCAGCGGGAATTGCTGATTGGATATGGACAAATCAGTACGATAATCCTGCTAACGTTCGTGCTCATCTGGAATCCACTGGTCCGGAAATATGGGAGCAAACTGGTGGAGACATTGATTACCTTGTATGTTCAGTTGGGTCTGGCGGAACAGTCTGCGGAATAGGCCTGTTTATGAAAAAGATGTCCTCCAGAGTCCAAATTATCGCTGTCGAGCCTGATGGCTCGACAGTATTTGGTGGTGTTCCTGGAAGTTATCTTAGTGTGGGGGCCGGCATGCGTGGTCCCTCCGGCCTTGTTAAGCGTCATGGACATGTCATTGATTACTACTGCAAGGTCTGCGATGAGGATTCTCTGCAGGAATGCGTTAACTTCCTGGTTGATGAAGGTATTGACCTTGGGGTTACAAGTGGCTCTGTGCTTGTAGTGGCAAACTATCTCGCAAAAAGATGTCCTACTAAGAATATCGTAGCGATTTGTGCTGATGGTGGCGAACGTTATAGCGAGTTCCTTGAAGGATTATCATCTCGAAGACGGCAAATAGAACTTGATATCAGAAAGTATGAATCCAGTTAGTGATTGAGAGGGATTTATGGCGCTTTTACTTACAGTCCCTACGAATTGGGACGACCAGCTTCTGGACTTCTACACTCAGGTGATTTCAGGAAGCAGATACCGCACAAAGATAGGGCAAATTTATGGTGGGGTTCCCACCATTATTGGGGATGGAAGACTGGATATAAAAACCAGTGATGTACGGCATCTAAGGTCGCACATTGAAATTATTCATGATATTGGTATCAAGTTCAATTTCCTTCTTAATGCTCCTTCGATGTGCGGACTAGAACATAGTAGAGAACATAGGAGCCATATAATAGATACTCTCAAGTGGGTAGAAGATCTCGGAGTTGATGTGGTTACGATATCGAATCCTTTCCTGGGTGAACTTGTCCTCTATCATATGCCTCGCCTCAAAGTAAAGATATCCACAATAATGGATATCAAGGCTATTCAGGCAGTTCGACTTCTTAGGACTATGACTCCCGCCATCGACAGTATTACCCTCAGCTACAATATCAATCGTGAATTCGCCACTCTGAGAGAGATCCTGGATAGAGGCGAAGTAAAGATCGAGTTGCTTGCTAATATAATCTGTTTTCTTAATTGCCCTTATCAATGGTATCATTATGATCTGGTCGGTAACTTCACGAAACTTGGCATAGAACAACGAATGCCGTTTGAGGATTATGATCCCATAGGCTGTGATATTGTGCGCCTTTCCAATATTGAAGAAGTAATTAAGTGCCCATGGATACGCCCTGAAGACACTACAATCTATGAGGATCTTGGCGTTCATTCCATTAAACTGGCTGGTCGCACAATGCCTACCGCAGCTATCGTTAATATGGTTGATGCATATTCGTGCCGTCATTACAACGGTAATTTATGGGACTTGGTGGCGCCATGGGCTCCGATATATGTAGACAACAGTGGACTAAACGGGTTTATTGATTTCTTCCTGAACAAGGACTTTAGCTGCAACGCTAGATGTGGAACATGCCGCTACTGTCACGATCTTGCGTATAAGACAGTTAAATTGAAGCCTGGAGCTCAAGCATATATATTGAGATTGACGGAAAGATTGAAAGCTAGGGTAGACACGAGTTTTACTCCAAAAAAATTCGAGTATTCTCCTGATACTTATTTTAATTCCGGGTGATGCCATTAGATCGACTGGACTTTGCTGATTGATTGCTGGTAGCCCATGCCAGTGGCTTGCCTGTGTGAGCAAACTCTTTTCTATGTTTCTGACGAGACTTTTGGCCCTGCGCTATGGGAGAACTGTGATTACACTGCAGAAAGCCGGAGAGGTACGAATTGATGGATATCAGTGTGTACGGAGCAAGAGTACATAATTTGAAAAGTCTGGACGTGAGCATTCCTAGAGACAAGTTTGTTGTAGTAACAGGAGTATCCGGATCTGGGAAGTCTTCTCTTGTATTTGACACGATTTTTGCTGAGGCGCAGAGGGAATTCCTTGAATCACTTAGTACTTACGCCAGGACCAGTCTGCCAAAGATCAATAAGCCGGACGTAGACAGCATAGAGGGGCTTTCCCCATGTATAGTGATTGATCAGCGGCCTTTGGCAAAGAATCCTCGATCTACGGTTGGCACTCTGACAGAGATATACTCTTTTCTCCGGCTTCTATACTCGCGCTTGGGACATCCAATTATAAGTGCTGGAGAGTTCTCCTTTAACACTCCAGCAGGAGCATGTCCCAAGTGCAGCGGGCTAGGACAAGCTTTTCTACCAGATTTGAATAGGCTCATTCATTGGAATAAGTCTCTTAAGCAGGGAGCTATACAACATCGAACATGGAAAGTTGATAGTCGATATTGGAATATCATAAATTCGATCGGCTACTTTGATATGAATAAACCCTTACGAGAGTTCACCAAGGAAGAACTCGACATTCTCCTCTACTCTGATCCAATTCAATACAAGAATAAATCTCCTGGATACGTACAGAGTTTTTCCTTTGAGGGAATTGTAAAACGCATGATCAAACGTCAAAATGACTCAAGAGGACTTTCTGTTAAGGATTATGATCAACAGTTCTTCCACTTTTCAGAATGCATGGATTGTGGTGGCACTCGGCTAAATGAAAGAGCTAGATCTGTTGCTGTTAATGGGTTATCTATGGCTCAAGCTGTGCAGATGGAAATAATTGATCTTTTGCCATTTGTTAGTTCCTTACACGGTGATGTGGCTAACTCCATAACTCCTTTTGTTGTCAAAAAAGTTGAGAATTGCATCCAAAGTGGCCTTGGATATCTGCATCTTAATCGATCCATATCGTCGCTCTCCGGTGGGGAAGCACAGCGTCTTAAGATAGCCAAACAGCTTGGTAGTTCGTTATCGAGCATCATCTACGTCCTAGATGAACCGACATCAGGACTGCATCCGAGGGACATAGACAATCTTGTGTTGATTTTAAAAGAGTTGGTCAAGAAAAGAAATACTATCATAACAGTAGAGCATGACGGTACTGTCATGGAAAAAGCAGACCATATCATAGATATCGGTCCGGGTGCTGGGGTACTGGGTGGCAAATTGGTGGCGCATGGATCCCCCGAAGAGATGAAATCGAAGAACTGCACCACGGGCGACTACCTCTCAGGGAGAAAATCAATACTGAGAAAAGTCCGGAGAAAGAATCCTCGGTCGTTTGCAACCATTAAGGATGCAACCTTACATAATCTAAAAAACGTTACTGTCTCAATTCCTTTGAATTTTATGACTTGTATCACTGGAGTATCGGGTTCTGGAAAGAGTTCTCTTATGGATGTCTTCGTCCGTCAGAATCCAGCAGCAATCATTGTGGATCAATCGGCTGTGGGAAACAACCCTAGATCAATTCCTGCAACCTATGTTGGCTCATTCGATGCAATGAGGAGAGAGTTTGCCGAAGCCACGGGCACAAACGAGTCTTTGTTTTCATTTAATGGCAGAGGAGCCTGCGGTGAGTGCGATGGGCTCGGATATAAAGTTATGGATATGCACTTTCTTGGAGATGTACAGTTGCCATGTGAAATATGCAAAGGTAAGCGTTACAACGAGGAAGTTTTGAACTACAGGTACAAAGGGAAAACAATAGCAGATGTTCTGGATATGACCATTGATGAGACTGTAGGTTTCTTCAGAGATAGAGAGGTTGAACGAAGCTTGACACTGCTTTCCGACGTTGGGCTCGGCTATCTAAAAATAGGGCAACCTTTAAACACATTGTCAGGTGGGGAATCTCAAAGGGTTAAACTAACTAGCAGATTAAATAAGAAGGGTAACATCTATGTTCTTGATGAACCCACCAAAGGCTTGCATGTTTCTGATATCGAACGTCTGCTATACATTCTCTATAAGCTGGTTGATAGAGATAATACCGTTATCGTTATAGAGCACAACCTTGATGTAATCAAGAATGCTGACTGGGTAATTGATTTAGGACCAGAGGGCGGTCGAAATGGTGGGCAGATAGTTGCACAGGGCCCGCCGGAGGAAATTGCTGAGTCAGCAGAATCGATCACGGGAAGATACTTGGAGAAGGCATTGAATGGCCATCAAGTATGAGCGCGGACCACAGAAGAAAGAGATGCAGTCGTATGCACCGTAATGTTTTCCTGGACCTCGTAGGAACGCAGATACACAGTGGCCGCCCAAAGGTACCGGAAGGTTTTAACTATACTGTTTTGGCATCACAAAAAGATGATTTAAGATTTGTCCAGATTGGATTTAGAACAAGAGGATGCAGGTATACAGTCCTATTTGGCGGATGTACCATGTGCGATTATTGGATTAGCAGCCCGGTCCTGCAAGAAGATATGGTATCATATGTACAACAAGCCCTAGCTGCATTGGATAGAGAGCCTGATATCCTCTTGCTTAATCCCTTAGGGAGTGTTTTTGATGAGTGGGAGGTCCCGCGTGATGCTAGGCTTGCGTTGTTTAGGCTCTTTCGTAGCTATGAGAACACTAGATTCATTTTCGAAACACATGCAGCGACCATGTCTGAGAGAGCATTAAAAGATTGCTTCGAAATACTAGGAGACAGAAAGGTAGAGGTTGAGTTTGGACTTGAATCAGCCAATAATTGGATTTTGAAATATTGTATCAATAAGCATATGGATTTGAAGCAGGCTGTCAGAGCTGTTGGTCTTATAATTGAGAATTCTGGTCCGCAGGAATCCGTTGAAATTCAATAGACTTAGGAGTAT
>CAZZCS010000145.1:0-4802 GCA_964652645.1 uncultured Candidatus Cloacimonadota bacterium
TACGATGTACAATGTACGATTGGCTGCGCCGTAACACTGGCTTCAGAGCTTGTGCTACAGGCACTTCGCAACCTCAAACCCCCAAATCGTCAAACCCCCAAACTGTAAAACCCTCTCAACCCTAAAACCCTAAAAACTTACGACACAAAAACCCGGCTAAAGCCAGGTATACGACCGGCTGAAGCCAGTGCTACAGACACTTCACAACCTTCATCCACAAATCACCAAATCGCCAAAACGCCACAAACGTCAAAACGTCAAAACGCCACAACGATACCCCCTTCAACCCCTTATCTTTCCCCTCGTCTTCGCCTCGTGTTCCCCTCGAGATCGCCTCGAGTACTCGAGGGGATCTCGAGGCAATCTTGAGGCGAACCTGAGGCCAAGTATCTGGCAAAAAAAAACAGGTACCCCATGGTACCTGTTTTTTAAGGACTGCGTTACTATATCAGTTTACGTAACTGATTACTCAGTAACGGTTTCTTCAGCTGGTACAGCAGCTTCTTCTACTGGTGCTTCTTCGGTAGGAGTTACTTCTTCAGTTGTAACTTCTTCGACTTCCTCAGCTTTGGGTTTGCAACCTGTGAAGGCTACCATGCTGAACAGCATCATTGCTACTAAAGCGATCAAGAGAATTTTTTTCATTTTTCCTCCATAATGAAATCCCTCTACGGGACTTCTGGCGTTGGTTTTTATAGATATTGTCTTGCGGCAGAGACCTCTGCCAAGGTACCTAAGTCAAGGCTGTGGGGGGTATTTACCTCATCAGACCTTATCACAGTCCTTAGTCACATCTATATTCTCATATCGATTTGGGGACATTATATAAAGTCCAATTTTTTGGCAAGTTATTTCTTTAGAACTCGGTATCAAGCCCCATGTGAATCATCCCAGAACCTATATCCATCCAGCCTTTATCCTGGTATCCGAGGCCGTACTCCAATCCCAGGATCCCGATTCTGGTGCTGACTCTGAGACCGAAGCCAAAGCCAAAGAGATCAGATTTTAGCTTGTCTTTGCCCTCGGCGATAAAGCCCTGATCCACAAAGATGTAAGACCTGGTCTGAGGCGTAATCCGATACCGGATTTCATAGTTTACCCAGCCCAAGCGCCAGCTTTGAAAGGCGTCTTCCGCAAATCCCCGCAGGGAGTTGTACCCGCCCATACTGAAGAGTTCGTAGGATTTTGCCTGGGGGTCGTCCAGATTCCTGGCGTGCAAGCCCAGAGCGCCGATCCACCTGTTTGAGAGGGGATAATAGATCCCGGCATCGACCTCGAGGGCTGTTTTCTGTTTTTTACCCTCGCTTTGGTCACTCCAGATGAAGCGGTAGCGAAGGTCGACATTCGTCCCGCGGGTCGGATTGGTGGCGTTGTCCGTCTGGAAAAAGCTCCACAGCGCTCCTACGCTCCTGCTGGAGTTTCTGTCGATCACGATCGGACGCCTGGGGCCTGGGGTGATTTGTTCGAAAGCTAATTCTATGCCGTATTTCTGATAGAGCAGATAGTAATAGACATCGAGGCTGCTGCGGGTTTTGATCCAGGTCGAATCCTGCACAGAGCGGTATAGGCTCAGATCCCCCGCCACGGGGACGCGCAGAGTGCCCGATTCATGGTAGGACAGCTCCAAATCGCCAGTTCCACTTGGCAACTGCCGCCAATATAGTTCCAGAGCTCGATCTGTACCCCAGAGGTTCAAGAACTTCAGCCGCACCAGTCCGCTCAAGTCGCGCCTGCCCGAGGAGGTCTCATTGAAGCCAAAGACTCCTTCCAGATAGGTCATGCGGCTCTCTTCCACGCTGATCAGGATGGTGGATTCATCGATGGGCTCGATCAGGCAGGATCGAATATAGTTTTTCCTCAGGATATTCGCCTCGGCCTGATTGAGGGCGGCGGGAGTGATAGTCCTGAGCCGGGAAAGACCGGAGAGCACGAGCAAAGTATTGTCCCGGGTGATTTTATTACCAGCGAAGAGGTAGTTTTCCACCCGCATGGGCCGGCCTTCGTTTACCCGGATTACGGCCTTCAGGCTGTCTCCGGCTTCGAGACTTTCCAGCTCGACCCTGGCAAAGAGATAGGAACGGCTGAGATAGAGCTGGAGGATGCGATTCATCAGATCTGGCAAATCTTGTAGTTCCATGCTGCTATCCTCTTTGAGGAGAAGTATTTCGCGCAGCTTGGCCTCAGAGAAATAGCGCATGCCGACGATCTCGAGCTGTCCAATCGAGGAACTCAGGATCTCATTGATTTGAAAGATGATCCGAAGTTTTCCTTCTTCATCAGGAATAATCTGGGGGAAGGGAACTTCGATAAAGGGGTTGGATTGCTGGTTCAAATAGAGTTTGATGGCCTCAAGGCTCCGCAGGACAGCGTCCCGATCAAAGCTCTGCCCCGGTTTCAGCTCGATCTGCCGGGCCAGTTCTGCCTCATCGAGACGGATCTGGCTCTCAAAGCCAATGGAGCCGATTTCAGCATCCTGGGCTGAAAGTGCTGATCCTAAAAGGATTGCGAGCAGGATACAGATCGCTGGCCTCTTCAGAGCGCAGAGGATGCGGCTCCAAAGCCAGGGAAACTGCTGCTCCTGCGGCATTCTGCTATTCTCTATCGGCCTTTAAGACAGCCAGGAAGGCTTCCTGAGGAACGGTTACGGAACCGATCTCCTTCATCTTCTTCTTACCTTCCTTCTGTTTGTCGAGCAGCTTGCGTTTACGGCTGACGTCGCCACCATAGCATTTGGCCAAAACGTCTTTACGCATGGCGTTTACGGTGCTGCGGGCGATGATCTTGCCGCCGATGCAGGCTTGCAGGGCAATCTTGAATAGATGCCGCGGGATCACCTCAGACAGGGTTTCAGTCACGCTCTTGCCCCAGCCATAAGCCTTGTCGTGGTGGCAGATGAAGGACATAGCGTCCACCTTCTCACCATTTATCATGATGTCGACCTTGACCACATTTGCCCTTCTGTATTCCAAAAAGTGGTAGTCCAGGGAGGCGTAGCCGCGGGAGACGGTCTTGAGTTTGTCATAAAAATCGAAGATGATCTCGATCAGGGGCAGTTCATAATGCAGCGCTACCCGCTTTTCGTCTATGTATTGAATGTTTTTCTGGATGCCGCGGCGTTCCTGGGCCAGGCGCATGATGTTTCCAATGTAATCCGTGGGGACGATGATCTCCGTCTCCATTACCGGCTCTTCTACATACTCCATCAGGGTGGGATCCGGAAAATCAATGGGGTTGTACACGACGATATCGCTGCCGTCTTTGAGCCTGATTTTAAATCTCACGGAGGGCGTAGTGGCGATAATCGGGATATTGTATTCGCGAAGGAGGCGTTCTTTTACAATCTCGAGATGCAGCATGCCCAAAAAGCCACAGCGGAAGCCGTAACCCAGAGCGGCGGAGCTTTCCTTTTCATAGACGAGGGAGGCATCATTCAGCTTGAGCTTGCCGATGGCGACTACGAGGTCTTCATAATCTTCACCGTTGATGGGAAAGATCCCGCTATAGACCATGGGTTTGGGCTCTTGAAAACCAGGCAAAGCCTCTGTGCAGCCGTGTTTGGCAGTGGTAACAGTATCACCTACGCGGGCATCAGCCACCTCTTTGATATTGGCGATGATGTAGCCTGCTTCACCGGCGATCAGTCCTTTTTGCGCCTCAAATTTGAGCCCCAGATAGCCGATTTCCTCGATTTCATAGTCCTTACCAGTGGAGAGCATGCGGATCTTTTCGCCCTTGCTCAGGGTCCCTTCAAACATACGCACCAGGATCACAACCCCGCGATACATATCGAAATAGGAATCAAAGATCAGGGCTTTGGTGGGGTGATCGTCACCTCCCTTGGGGGCGGGAAGTCGCTCTATGGCGGCATCAAGCAGTTCCGAGACGCCCAGGCCGGTCTTGGCGCTCACACGCAGGATATCTTCCCTGGCACAGCCCAGGATGTCCATCAGATCGTGCTCGGTGCCATCCACGTCGGCTTTGGGAAGATCGATCTTATTCAGCACGGGCAGGATTTCCAGGTTGTTTTCCATGGCCAGGTAGAGGTTGCTCATGGTCTGGGCTTCTATACCCTGGGAAGCGTCTACCAGGAGGATGGCTCCCTCGCAGGAAGCCAGAGCGCGGGAGACTTCATACGAAAAGTCCACGTGACCGGGCGTATCTATCAAGTTCAGGATGTAATCCTCTCCCTTGTAGTTGTGGATCATGCGGATCGCGTGGGATTTGATCGTGATCCCCTTCTCGCGTTCGAGATCCATATCGTCCAAGACCTGCGCCATCATAGTATTCTTGTCGATTACGTGGGTAACCTCCAAAAATCTATCTGCCAGAGTCGATTTTCCATGATCTATATGAGCTATTATGCAAAAATTGCGGATGTAATCCTGTTTCATGCTGGTTTTCTCCTATTTGGGTACAAAAAATTGCCTATGTGTCTATTTGTCAATACAAACGTGGGTGGAGGGGGTGTGGGGGTGTAAGAGTTGTAAGGTTTTAGGGATTGAGGTTTTGGCGATTTGACGATTTGACGATTTGACGTTTTAGGGTTGAGAGGGTTGAGGGTTTCAGGATTTGACGATTTGACGATTTGACGATTTGAGGGTTTGAGGGTTTGAGGGTTGAGAGAGTTGAGAGAGTTGAGAGGATTGAGAGAGTTTTGGGGTTTGAGGGTTGAGAGAGTTGAGAGAGTTGAGAGGGTTGAGAGGGTTGAGAGGGTTGAGAGAGTTGAGAGGGTTTTAGGGTTTGGGGGTTGTAACACTGGCTTCAGAGCTTGTGCGAAAACGGCGAAGCGAGTCCCATCGGGA
>CAZZCS010000146.1:0-4751 GCA_964652645.1 uncultured Candidatus Cloacimonadota bacterium
TGGTATCAAACGCTCCTTGCCCGATGCAACCGTTTTCACCTATCAAGGCGATGGTGACCTCGCCGGGATTGGAACAGCAGAGATCGTTCACGCTGCAAACCGGGGTGAACACATGACTGTGTTCTTCGTAAACAATGCGATATATGGTATGACTGGCGGGCAAATGGCTCCCACAACCTTGCCAGAGATGAAGACAACCACATCCCCCTATGGAAGAAAGACAGACGACATTGGTTTTCCCATCCGGGTGAGCGAACTCCTGGCGACTCTTGTAGCTCCATACTATATAGAAAGAGTTTCTCTTCTGAGCCCTGGTGACATCATCAAAGCTAAAAAAGCTGTAAAAAAAGCCCTCACCTATAACAAGGAAGGACGCGGATTCACCTTCGTGGAGTTGATCAGCACATGCCCGACAAACTGGGGACTTGATCCCATTAAGTCATTACAATGGGCAAAAGATAACATGCTCCCATTCTTTAAGCTGGGTTGCCTGAGAGATAAAGGTGAAGGAGTCGAATAATGAAAACTGAAATGATTTGCGCCGGATTTGGTGGACAAGGTGTTCTCACTATCGGGAAATTCGTTGCTAAAGCAGGGATGAAAGAGGGCAAGAATGTCTCCTGGCTCCCTTCTTATGGCCCAGAGATGAGAGGCGGAACGGCTAATGTTTCTACCGTTATCTCAGAATCCCCCATAGCCTCCCCCATCGTTAGTTATCCTGATGTACTAGTAGCTCTGAACCAGCCATCGCTAGATAAGTTCGGCCCATCTGTCCGCCCCAATGGGATCATTATTATGGATACAGGCCTTTGCCCCAGAGGGATCAAACGCGATGACGTCCAGTTTGTAGCAGCCCCTCTTACTCAGATTGCCAATGAAATTGGTAGCGCTAGAGTATTGAATATGCTGGCAATTGGGATTCTCATAGGCAAGACTGGAATGATCAAGTATGAGACCATCGAAGAGGACTTAACTGCCTTCCTCAAAGCTAAGAATCCAGATTTGCTCGAGCAAAACCTGGTCGCAATCAAGCGTGGCATTGAACTTGGCCAGAATTAAACACCAAAACCTAATCTCTGATAAACTTATGAGGTCGGCATATCCCGGCCTCTTTTTCTTTATTTGGATCGAATCGGCTGCTGATATGCCAGCAGCTGATTAATAAGTGATTTTGTATATTATTATTTAACTAGGAGTTACTATGCGTAAGACTCTAGCTCTATTGATGATCATTCTGCTCGGATGCCAGCTCTCTGCCATAATCGTCGAGACCGCTTCTCTCAAGAATTTTCTGTTTTGGGAAGAAGAAAACTGCGATTATGACAATTGGGTTTCTCATATAGCCGAAGGGATTGCATCTGCGAACTATAACCTTTATGCCCCCTATGATCGTCAGACCAATGGCTTTGGTGATTTTCGAATTCCAACCGCAACCGATATGACCCAGTGGGGGTATGTCACAGAAGCCTTTTTATCTCATGACTTTGAACAAGCTCAGGTATTGATCGACATGTATGGTTACCCCTTCCAGGTTGTGCAGTTCAACGATACAGACAGTGGTAGAACCTACTATATGATCAGAGAAATTCCAAATTGGGAGCATTATGACGACAATGGCACTATCGATCCCTACGACGATGAGCACGGAGCCTTTGATTATGGCTGGGGACTTTTCATCTATAATCCCGCTAGCACAAGGCCTCTCATAATCACGGTTCCACATCCTTGCGATGATTACCCCACGCCCAATGTCGGATACGAAACCTTCCAGCTCTGGAACGCCAAGTTCTTATTGATCAATGGCGCAGGTCGGGAAGTGAAATGGACAAATGTGGCTCCATTCTACAATTCCAAATCACTCAGCGACCCTACTCGTGTGGCAAACCACCCCTTTAACGTTGTTTACAACCAGGCCTGCGATTTGATCAGAGCAGAATTTGGAGTCCGAGAACTCTCTGTCCAACACCATACTTACGACTGGAATCGTCACGTCGGGATGGCAAATGTGCAAGTATCTGCAGGAAACGCCAGAAGATGCCCCAATCTACCGATCAGGGACTTGTCCAACCTCAAACACGATTTAATCAACCAGGGCGATCACCTCATGATCCCTGCAAACACCTATGGAACCCACGAAGACGTATATCTAAATGACTATTATACTGTCTATTATGAAGTTCACGATTTTATCTTTGATGATGGCGAAAACAGCTATCCAGTGAATAATGTGATGACTCTTCCAGGTGCCGAAGGTAATCGCCAGATGGTCTACACCCTCAGTGGCTGGAACGACTATGATTCATTTGATCCCTTCTTCCATATCGAAATGGACGAACTGCCAAACGCCTACGATGAAACCGAGAATAATCTGAAATGGTTCTATGGCTGGAATGAGGGACAGAGACGCTGGGACTACGCAAACCTCTACACAAACTTTAACAATTATTATTCACGCTGGTGGATCGATCTGGAAAATGTGCTCGACGCCCTCTTTGTGATGGATGATGGGACAAATCCAACGGATCCAACCGAGCTAACCGTACACAGCCAATCTCTAAACCATATCACTCTGAGCTGGAACCGGAGCTATGCCTACGACTTTGATACCTACGAAATCCTCTATAGCACCCAACCCATCGATATGGGAGGTTATCAAACTTTCAATCGTAACAACAATAGCTTCCTGGCCTCGCAAGCCTGTGAGCAAATCAACGTTACCGGTCTTTCCAACAGCAACTTGTATTACTTCCAGATCAGGGCATTGGATAAGAATGGTAACTATTCTGAGCTCTCAAACGAGGTTATGACACGTCCAGCCCCTGCCAATGTAACTGGTATGACAGCCTATGGGATGGATAATAGCGTAAGAGTTTACTGGACAGTTTCAGGCCAGACAAATAATCAGGGCTTCAATGTATATCGTAGAACTGGTGATGCAGACTGGGTTTTGAGAGATTCATACCAATCCAACCCCAGTCTTGCCAACACTTCTGTAAACAGCTACGAGTGGTGGGATACCTTTGTAAGCAACGGTACTGAATACACATACAGGATCAGTTCTACCAATAACGAAGATATGGAATTTCACCATAACTTCCCCTCTTCGTGTTCACCCAGAACCATCCATCAAATCTATATCAAGAATGCGGCAGGTAATCTATCAGATTCGATCGAGTTCTCAAACAACCCCTTTGCTACAGACGGGCAGGACACCTATTATGATGTTTCAAAAGGCAACCCCAGTGGTTCAAACTGGGTCTGGAACGCCTTCTGGCAGCAGTATTGGGGTTCTCAAGGAACTCATCTCAGCCGCGAAATCAAAGGCGAATACGATCCTGATTATCAGCTCAAATCCTGGGTTATGCGCGTGAGATCCGATCAAACCGGGCAGCAACTGAGAATTGAAGCATCTGATACCTTCAGCAGATTTGAAAAACTCTACCTCTATGATAACGGAACAGGTAACTGGCACAATCTCCTGGAAGGCCCTTATCTCTTTAGTGTCGCAAATTCAAACACCAGGACAATGACCCTGTATTGGGGTAATCTGCAGCCCAGTGTCACTCACAATTCTCAACCTAATAGAATCTATCAGGGTGGTACCAGCGCCAGCTTCTACTGGTCTACCCAGTACAATTTCCTGGTGGACGAACTCCAGATCTATGTCAAAAACGCAACCGACAGCCTGCATATAGCCTCTGGTCTTGCCTACAATACTACCAGTTACACATATATGCTTCCCAATGATGTCGAGATGCCTGCTTCAAAGTTCTATGTGGATGCAATCGCGGTTGATGGAGTCCGAAATACCTTCGAGTCCCCCTATACATTTGGCGTTGCCCCTGCTATGATCCTCTCCATGAATCAAGATGGATGGAATATGAAATCCAGTATCTGGAGCCAGGATCAGCTTACCATCCCACAGGTCTTTGGTGAGGGAGCAGATGGCTATGTCTTGGATTATGAGGGTTCCTGGATGCTCTACAATCAATTTGATTTTGGAACTGGTTATTGGGTAAACAGCCCGGAATTCAGTTTCTACAGCAGCACCACCCCCATCCAAAGGGATAGCGTTTCTGTAGCTCTGACACCCGGTTGGAATCTAATCCCCAATCCCCACTACTGCAGGTATGAACTGCGTGATCTATTGTTCTGGATCAATGGAGTTCGTTACAAATATGGTGAAGTTATCGGCCAAAAGCTCGTTTCTCCGGCTGTCTACGTCTATCGTAATGGACGCTATGAGCTTGCTCATAGTATCGAAGCCTTTGAATCATTCCTGATCAAGTATTATGGCCCCAGCTGGGCCAATGCCCTGATCACACTCGTGCCCTATTACAACGGTCCGGATATCAATACCCAGGAACCGATCTGGAAGCTGGACATCAGTGCTACTCAGGATGAAATTGATTTCGATACCATTACTATCGGGGCAAACTTATTGAGCAGAGACAATTACGATTTCCGCTTTGATCTGCCCAATCCGATCCATAAACCCTTCGACAGTCTGAATCTATATCTGACCCGCGATGATACTACAGAATTCATGGATACCCAGTTGCATCGCGAATTCAGAGAGATGTTCAATCCTGCAGACGAAGCTTCAAAGATCTGGGATTTTGCCCTTGAAGTACCATCCGCGGAACCTGTTCATTTTGCCTTTGCCCAAGAACTGATTCCTGAAGGATACACCGTCACATTTATCATAGATGGGATGGGGCACCACCTTTATAACGGTAATACATTCACCT
>CAZZCS010000147.1:0-4668 GCA_964652645.1 uncultured Candidatus Cloacimonadota bacterium
CGGAGTGGCTGAGTTTTGTGATGGATGCAAACATGTCTTTGATGGGGCTACTGATCTCGTCTGTGATACTGGATAGGAATACATCCTTGGAGCGTTCTGCCATTTCTGCCAGTTTTCGATTATAGCTCAGTTCTGTATAGCGTTGGTATAGGCTGGAGATATCTATCAGGTAACCATAGTAATAGCGGAGGTCTCTGTCGTTATCCAAGACCTGGACAGTATAATCCAGAACCCATCTCAGCTTGCAGGAATGGGCCTTTTCCAGGATGGGATTACGCTGTTTTAGAAGTTGGTACGAAGGGCTATCATCGGCGGTAAATTCATGGCTGGGGCAGATGATCCTATAGCATAGGCGGGAGTGCTTCAGGTTGCTATTCAGATGTTTGTAGCTCTCCTCCTGGATGGTGCTCAAATCTTCGGGGTGGATGATGTCTCGGAAATTTATCTTTTTGTTTAGCAGATCACTGGCCTCATACCCAAATTGAGAGATGTTATCTGTGATAAAGCTGAATTGCTCCTTTTCAGAATCGTACCATTTCAAGACCACAATCGGGCCTTCCTGATATAGCCTGTGGATCACTCTCAGTTCCTGATTGATCCGATTCTTTTCCGCGATCTGCTTGCTGAGAAGCTCTGTCTGCTTACGCAGCCTTTTCCTGTAGTATTGGAGCATGAAGACGATGCCAATGAACAATGTTGCCGCAACAAGGAGAAACAAATATAAGTTTGATCTCACGAAGTACTTGTTTGTGCGGGTAAGGGCTGTATCTTTGGAAAACCACTTCTTTCTCAGCAAGATCAGGCTGCCGTCGTTTTCCATTTCGGCGAGAGTAGTATTGATAACATCGATGAGGGCGGTGTTATGAGGTTTTGCTGCCAGGCAATAGGGGTAGGCAAAATCCAGAGTAGTGCTCAGTTCGATGCTCACCAAGTCGTTTTCAAGAATATGCTGATGACCCAAAAGGCGGGGGAGGATGGCGACATCTGCATGGCCTTCGGCAAGTTGATTCAGGGCCTGGATATAATCCGGGACGTAAGTTTTGCTGGCACCAGGAGCATTGAGGGATACGATTTCGTCGATGACATCGCCAGTCTCGATCAGGATTTCGTAATCGTTTAGATCGTCCCAGCTAGTCACGTTCGTCTTTCCACGTCTGTGGAAAATGGAGTAATGGACATAGGTATGAGGATTGGAGAATACGTACTTTTCCATCCTGGCATTGGTACGGATCAAGCCTGCAATCAGATCAATCTCACCAGAATCAAACTTATCCAGGGCGCTACTCCAGCTCTCCTGGTGGATTTGCAGTTGCCAGTCGTTGCGTCTGGCAATCTCGCGCAGGAGGTCGATATTGAATCCATCAGGAGCTCCCTCGGTATTGATGAACTCGTAAGGGGGGTAGGCTATATCAAAACCTGCTGAAAGCACAGTTTTAGTAGCGCTCATGTGGGAGCTGAAAGCATAGATGAGCAGGATCAGGAACATGGTTACAGAGGATCTTGATTTAATCATCCAGGCTCCTTTCCACCCTATTGAGCAGTTCGAGAAGGTGATTTGTATCAACGGGTTTGGAGATGTAATCGTCCATTCCAGCTGCCAGGAAACGTTCCCGATCTCCTACCATTGCCGCAGCCGTGAAAGCATAGATAGCGATGTGAGATCCAGAATCGAACTCCAGGTCTCTGATCTCCTGAGTGGCAGAAATCCCGTCTTTGACAGGCATCTGGATATCCATCAGAATGCAATCGAAGCTATTCTCTTTATAGGTCTGGACAGCGATTTCTCCATTTGCAGCGATCGCAACCTGATGCCCCCATCTCTCCAGCAGCTTCTTGGTTACCAGTTGATTGATCGGCTCGTCTTCTACGAGTAAGACTCTGAGACTTTTGGATGAAAGCTCCGGGGTAGGACGGGTCTTACTGGGCAGGTCTTTCGTTTCTTTGGCCTCGGCCAGCTTTTCGAAGGGAAGAATAAAGAAGAAACTGTTTCCGCTATTTAGCTCACTCTCCACCCAGATAAATCCATCCATGATTTCGACTAATTTCTTTATAATAGACAGGCCCAGGCCGTTATCGTCCTGAATGGCAGCAGTGCTAACCTCTGCGTGGACAAAACTATCGAAGATATCCTGCTGCTCCTGCGGGTCTATACCAGCACCTGTGTCGGACACTGAGAAGATGAGACGGACTTCACCCTGGTCTTGCGTATATACATCGGCAGAAACCTCTACCCATCCGGTATCGGTGAATCGGAGTGCGTTGTGGATGAGACTGATGAAAACCTGTCTCAGGCGTAGCATATCTCCCATTATCAAAGCGGGGACATCTGAGCTTATCCTGCTTTTGAGTTCTATCTGCGGTTTCTCTCGTCTGTAGATGAACCCCTTGATGATGTCTTCTATCATCTGGATGGGATTAAACTCTGTCTTCTGAAGCTCAAGTTTGCCCGCTTCAATCTTGGAGAAATCTAGGATATCGTTGACGTTGAGCATGATATCCTTGCCCGAGCGGTAGATGGCATCGAAGAGCTTCTTCTGGATTGGAGTAGCCTGTTGATGTTGCAGTACCTGGATAAACCCCATAATCCCATTCAGCGGAGTACGTATTTCATGGCTCATATTGGCCAGGAAGTAACCCTTGGTCTCATTGGCCAGTTCAGCCTTCTCTTGAGCAGCCAGGAGTTCATACTCCAATTGCTTCTGTTTGTCTATATCTATAAGGTAGCCATACAGGATGGGTTGGTCAGCCTCTGCAGTGTCGATCAGCAAATAGCTAAGAACCCAGCTAATCCTATCACCAGTTCCATGTAGTCTGAACTGGAGACTAAAGCTGCGAACAGATTCGCTGATCAGTTCCTGATAATGCTCCCAAAAAAGAGGTCTATCCTCTGCTAGAATGAGACTGCTCAATGGCGATTTTGCAGCATTCAGCTCAGTGGCAGAAAAGCCAAACTGGCTTATATTCTCGGAGATCAGAATCAGTTGATCAGGGTCGATGGAAGCCTTGAAAACGACTACAGGGCCGCTGAAGAACAGCTCATATTCCCTTTTAAGTTCGTTTTCGATGCTCTGTTTGTTGATCAGTTCGATCTGGAGAGATTCGGTCTGCTTTCTTACCCGTCGTTTGATCATCCAAAGCCAGATCAGTCCTGCTGCCAGGATAAGCGCGATCGGGGTCACGATCTTTGTAATCTTGCGGATGATTCTGATCTTGTTTTCGCGTTCCAGGTCGTACTGGGAGAACCAAATCCTATGAAGCTCTTCCAATTTGCCGTTCTTGCTGAGTATACTGATCCCCGTACTGATCTCGTTTACCAGGTTGATATCCATCCCGGCATAGCAGTACTCTCGGGGTTGGATCCTATCTGGAAGAGCTCTCAAATTTTGAAGTCCATTCTGATCTATCATATACCGCGCGTTCATATAATTTGCAATTGCGGCATCGTAGATCGCAGAATCTACCAAATGGAGGGCATCCACCTGAGTGGGGACGTCGACCTTATTGCCCTGGTAGTTTATCTCTTTCAAATAGTCCTGAGCGATATCGCCCTGTTGGAGGACTATCGAAGCCATGAGGAGGTCTTTTATACTTGTAATGGTAGAGTTTTTATTCACGAATACAGAACGCCAGGTCTGGGTATGAGGGACAGAGAAATGATATTGCTTTGCTCTTTCCACCGAAAAGGCCATTCCCTGAACCAGGTCTATCTCTCCACTTTCCAGCCACTCACGCACTTTGGCCCATTTCCCCATGCGGAACTGTACTTCGAATCCCATCTTCTCGGCAATGGCCCGGCTAAGATCGACATTGTACCCACGCGGTCTTTGGTACTCGTCCAAATACTCGTAAGGCGGATAGTTGAAGTCTCCACCTATGATGACTACCCGCTTTGGTGATACTTGCTCAATGGCGCTCAGGTTCGCCACTATAAGCATGAGGGCAATCATAAACAGGTGTCTGATTCTCACAGGTAATACATCCTTAACTGCTTTGTTTTATTCGCGTTAGATATGCTTCCATATTAAATTTACGCTTTAGTCCAGCGCTATTCATGTAGCGTACCTGGCCAAAGATCTTGCGTTCCTGCCAGGGCCTGTCGTGCTTGCCAAAGCACCAGGCAATCCCAGCATAGGAATTTGGATCTCGACCATCTAACTGGTATTTGTTGTTCAGATAGGTCATATAATGGAAAGCATCAGCAGGGGTATCAGTCCACTCTATCATCTTTTTACCCCAATACATTCTCATGTAATTGTGCATCTTTCCTGTGCTTAGCATCTCTGTCTGAGCAGCATTCCAATAGACATCATCAGTCTCAGCATTCTCCAGTCTGTCAAGTGAATACTTTGGATTTCTGAGATCAGGCGAGTGTTTTCGCAGGGTATTAAGAGCCCACTGGGGAAGCGCTGTGTAATCATCGTATGCTTCATTGAACCTGCAGAAGTTCATGCTTAGTTCTCTTCTGATGATGAGCTCTTCCAGGAAATCTGCAAGGTTTACCCTGTGATCCTGGAGTTTCTTTCTAGTGCGGATGAGGTCTGGAAGATCAGCTGCGGACACACCGGAGGCTTTGATAGCTTCTTGCACGACTTCCAGGACGGAGATTTGGCCAAAATGCAGATAAGGGCTCAGATTACTCTGAAAGTCGTAGCCAGGATCGCTACGTTT
>CAZZCS010000148.1:0-4568 GCA_964652645.1 uncultured Candidatus Cloacimonadota bacterium
CTGGATCAGGCCTGTCATTTCGCTTTCTGCAAAGAGCATCAGTCCTTTATAGAAACTATTGGCTGCCTCGATATTGGGGAAGATCATGACGTCTGCATCACCATCAACCGGAGTCGGAACACCCTTGATTTCAATGCTGGCTCTATCACAGGCCAGAAATACGTCCACAGGGCCATCAACGATGCAATTGGAGATCTGCTTGCGCTCTGCCATTTTGGAAATGAGGGCATAATCCATAGTGGCAGGAAAACCAGCTCCCACCTTTTCCGTTGCTGAAATCAGCGCAACTTTGGGTTTCTCGATCCCAAACCGATGTGCCATATTGACGGCGTAATTTACCATCGCTACCTTTTGGTCCAGATCCGGAAAGGGCAAGACGGCAGTATCCGAGACAAAGAGTAATTTGTGATATTTTGGTAATTGAAGAGCACAGACATAGCTCATCACTGCCTTGGGAGGCAGTAGACCCTTTTGCTTGTCGAGCACAGCCTTGAGAAATTTATCGGTGCCCACCAGACCCTTCATCAGGACGTCTGCTTCGTTCTCCCGTACCATTCGAACGGCCTCTTTGGTGGCGGCTACATCGCTTTCGAGATCGATGATCTCAAAGATGGCAGGATCAATCCCCTCAGCTTCGCAGACCTTGCTAATCTTTGAGGCAGAACCTAACAAGATCCCACTCACAAAGTTTTCCCTTACTGCTCTGGCCAGCGCCCCAATGGTGTTTTGATCTTCACCGCAGGCTACGGCAATCCTGGTCTTGGTGCCCAAAGCCTGTACGTGCAGGGCAAGTTGGTCCAAACTCTTGATTGGTTCCATCTTGTATCCTTATTATTGAGCCAGCATTGCTGCCAGGGCGATGGAATAGAGCTTGGTCTGTTCGCTATCTCCTCTGGAGGAAAGCACAGCCGGAACTCTTGCTCCCATTACGACGGCACACAATTCCGCCTTCATAAGCTTGGTCATGGTTTTGTAAAAAGTATTTCCAGATTCGATATTGGGGAAGAGGATGCAATCTGCATCTCCGCAGACTTCGCTATCGATTCCCTTGATCTCAGCACTTTCCTTGTCAACGATCAGATCGAAGCCCAGAGGTCCTTCAATGATAGCACCAGTGATCTGTTTTCTCTGAGCCATCTTGTGGATAATGGCAGCATCAACGCAAGAGGGCAGCTTTGGCAGGGTCTGCTCTGAGGCGGCCAGAAGACCTACCTTCGGTTTCTCTATTCCCAAAAAGTGAGCAGTCTTGATCAGATAGTTTGTGATCGCTATCTTTTGGTTCAAGTCCGGCAGAGGGATGATAGCAACATCGCCTACTATCAACAGCTTATGATAGGTGGGGGGCTCTACCACGGTTACATGGCTCAAGACAGAGCCAGGATTCATCAGCCCGTTTTCCTTATTCAGGATGGCGCGCATGTATTTGTCTGTGCTGAGGAGTCCCTTCATCAGAAAGTCACCTTCGCCTTTATTGATGATCTCTACAGCTTTGGCGGCTGCTTTGGTATCGTTGGCTTCGTGCACGATGGTAAATACCTGGGGATCGATGCTGTGTTTCTGGCATACAGATACTATGATATCCTTATCTCCCACGAGGATGCCATCGATAATACCGATTTTTATGGCTTCATGGACTGCAACGATCGTATGTGCGTCGTTGGCAAAGGCAGCCACGAGACGCTTTTTGGGACGATTCTGTAAAAAACCGAACATCTGGTCGAGTTTGGTAATGGACATTGATTCTCCTAATCTATATTTTTTTCTACTATTTCGCTTTTAGCTCCCCTTCCTGGAAATCGTGGGATTTCAGGGGGGAGTGAGGGATCTGCAGTATGTGGAGCTTAGATATACTTATTGATTTTATCCTCTACGAGCTTCTGAATCTCCTTCATGCGGGCTTCGGTCTCAGCTTCGAATCTTACCACCAAGACAGGGGTGGTGTTTGAGGCACGAACCAGTCCCCAACCATCATCAAAAGTGATTCTGGCACCGTCTATATCATTTACGTCGTATTTCTCGTCTATGAACTCCTGGCATACTTTGGCAACGACGTCAAACTTGCGGTCGTCTGCGCACTTGATGTGCATTTCGGGGGTATTATGCATTTTGGGCTGGTCTGCCAGGAAAGTGCTGACTGGTTTATCGGTCTTGGACATCACTTCGGCAAATCTGGCACAGACGTAGATGGCATCATCAAAACCGAGATACCTGTCTCCCAAAAAGACATGGCCAGACATCTCACCGGCAAAATCCACTCCCAACTCCTTCATCTTCATCTTGATATTGGCGTGACCAGTCTTGTACATCATTGGTACTCCGCCCTGCTTTCTGATGTCGTCATAGAGGTTCTTGGAGCATTTGACGTCTGCAATTATGGTCTTGCCCTGGTTGGTTTTGAGATAATCCCTGGCCAGGATGTTCAAGATCTGATCGCCATAGAGCATGGTGCCTTTTTCGTCTATAACACCTATCCTGTCCGAATCGCCATCAAGCCCAAAGCCAGCATCGTATTCAGCTTCCAGGACAGCTCGTCTGAGATCCACCATGTTCTTCTCGACAGTGGGATCTGGATGGTGATTTGGGAAGGTGCCATCGGGTTCGCAATACATTTCGATCACTTCACAGCCCAATCTGCGCAAGACTTCTGGTAAATAGGGGCCACCCATTCCGTTGCCGCCATCGACGATTATCTTCAGAGGGCGTTCCAGCTTTATCCCGGAGACCACATAGTCGATGTATTCCTGCTCGATCGTATTGTACTCTGTAAAAGTCCCCTGTCCTGTTTCATAGTCTTCGGCCAGGATGAGTTGCAACACTTTCTGAAGCTCCTCTGCATATACGGAACCCAACCCCAGATTGAGCTTGATGCCATTATATTGGGAGGGGTTGTGGCTGGCGGTAATCATGGCTCCACCGTCTGTCTGGAGCTTCCAAATCGAGAAATACATGATAGGTGTGGCGGTAATGCCGATGCTGATGACGTCGCAGCCAGTCTCCATCAAACCCTGGGCAAAATCCTTCATAAATCCCACAGTACTCAAGCGGGCATCGCCCCCGATGACGATCGTCTTGAGTCCCTTTTTTCTCATGTAAGAGCCATAGCCCTTGCCAATCAGATACATGGATTCAGATGTCAGTTCCTCATCCACAATGCCGCGGATATCATATTGTCTAAATATTTGTGGTTTAATCATATCTAACCTCTTTATTAAAGTATTGCATTGTTAATCTTGGGAGTACGCCTCTGCCAGTTCTTTCAAGATAGGGAGCATACTTTGGATAGCTTTGGCTCTATGCGAGCAGGCGTTCTTTTGAGAATCTTCCATTTCTGCGTATGTCTTTCGGGTGCCATGTACTTCAAAGATAGGGTCATATCCAAAGCCTCTGCTGCCTCTTTTTTCGGTAGTAATCCTGCCATGGACGCATCCTTCGTGCAGAGCGATGATTCCGGATGGCGAAGCGATGGCGATCACAGTCTTGAAATAGGCGTCTCTGGCACCTATGTCTTGCATCAGAGCCAGCACCTTGTTTTGATTGTCTATATAGGAGCAACCTTCCCCGGCATACCTGGCTGAATAGACGCCAGGCTCACCACAGAGGGCGTCTATAAAGAGGCCTGTATCATCTGCCATGGTGATCAGTCCCGTGAGCTTGGCTACTTCCAGAGCTTTCTTCATGGCGTTTCCGGAAAGAGTGTCGCAATCTTCCACTACTGGTGCGATTTCAGGGTAGTCATTCATAGAGAGCAGTTCTATGGGCATGTCTCCGAGAATCTCGCGAATCTCGTGCAGTTTATCTGCATTGTGCGATGCTACGAGTAGATGTATAGGCATGACTATCGATTTAGCCAGTTCTTGATCTTGCTCAGGATGTTTTTATTCAGAAATTTTTCGGCATTGGCAGAAACGTTTTGAAGCAGTTCCAGGACGTCGCCCTGCCCGCTCCAATTGTCCACCAGGACTTTTTTATCCACATCGTTCAAGATCATATTCAAGCCCAGAACAATGAGCACAAGATCGTCCACGTAGCCGATGATTGGAATGAAATCCGGAATGATATCAATTGGTAATATTACGTAGGAAATGATGGCCCCCACGAGCATCTTCTTTTTGACAGGGATGCGATTATCAGTGGCCAGTCTGCATATGAGAATGAATAGATCTGGCAAAGCAAAAAGGTATTCCGAGAGCTTGCCACCCATGGTGCCACCTTTGAGATTTGTCCAATCTTTGGCTCTCTTGCGCAAGTCCTCATAAAACTTTAGCTTAGGCTTATCGAGATCAATGATTTTCTCGCGCTTTTCTTCTTGCTCTTCAAAGGGCATTTCGCGACCGTCTTTTATATCATCTTTCATAATTCCTCCCTTCTCCATATAATTAGAGAGGCTTTTTTTAGTCAATAGAATTTATTCCGAGGCGTTCCAGAGTCCGCTGGATAGCTATCATGCCTGTGATAATTGGATATTTTGGGGATTTGGCGTTTTGACGATATGACGATTTATAGTTTTAGGGTTGAGAGTTGAGAACGTATAGAGAGTTGAGAGGGTTGTGGGTTTGTAACACTGGCTT
>CAZZCS010000149.1:0-4522 GCA_964652645.1 uncultured Candidatus Cloacimonadota bacterium
ATCGATCACTGAGGTGAATGGTAAACAGTAGATCACTCGTTTGAGATCAGGATTTATCCTTCTAAGCTCCAAGGCCACTTTCAAAGAGCTGATTGTTTTACCGGCTCCTGTGGGTAGATTTATAGAGTATAGCTTCACCTCCGGTTTCAAGGCATGCGGCATCAAGTCATAAGCATCGTTGCGAATGCGGTCGATAGCACGATCGCTATTTGCGAAACTGAGCTTGAAATGATCGAGGTATTCTGGCTGCCATCGGTGCTCACTATGGTCTTGTGCTTCATGTTTGAAAATGGCTGAATACTTGTCTGCCCAAATCAACAGAGAAAACAGGTAATCCAGAAGTAGCCATGATTCATGGCCTAAACTTGCTCTTTGTTGTCTAAACATCTTGCTTAGGGAGTTTTTGGCAAAGTAATCAATGGCCTCGTGAAAGAGGTCTTCGGAAAGAATTGCCTTCATGCCAAAGCGATCAAGGATCATGTTCACTTCCTGATAGTCCATGCTCCGGCTTATCTGCACAAGTTCGTCTGTGCTTAAACTGGGGCAGAGCATCTCGTTGAAGTTTGCTAAGGATCTGTGGTGAGAGCTGATGCACACATAGGCAAAGATGGCATCTAAGACAGCATAATCCAGCACTTTCAGGCAGTAGTAACATGCCCAGAGAGCTGAGATCTCGCTGTGTCTACTAAGGTTGCTGCGAGGTTCCCGGTGCAAAAGATGGTTTTGAAAATGGGCAGAGCTTTTACCCAAGTCATGAAAAGCAAGGATCACCTTTAGCAAGCCTTCATACTCAGAGAATACAGCATTATCCCGGAAAGTGGAAACTCCGGTATGCAGAACCTGTTCAAGGTGATCCTTGAGCAAGAGATCTGGATGTGAGTGAAGCTTAAAAGCCATGGATGACATCGTTCAAGTCTTCTACCTGGTATGAGGCATCTAAGCTCTTGAGAGGAATAGGGGCTCCGTTCATCTCAAACAGCACTTCGTCATATTTGGTAACCTCCCGATCATTGGTCATGGAAATGGGTATCACTATTTTTTGCAGTTTCAGAGGAGTATCCATGAATAATTCTTGAACAGCTGACATGGGAAGCACCGTTTGCATCTCAATCTTTTGATTGGCCAGTAAACTGTGCAGGCCATATTCCCCCAAATACTCAAAGTTCGCCAAACACCCACTAATGCCTAAACATACTGTATATACGCTTTGGTGGGCTTGCAGCAGGTCTTTGAACCTTGAATACAAGTGAGCGTCCTCACAGGCAAAGAATATCCTATACCGCACGTTCTTCAGAAACTCGATATTGGTTGGTTTATGTGCAGGGTAATCGAAAACATGAGTTGGTGATGTGGTCTTAATGTAGTTATGCGCGATTCTCACCTTTCTCACCGGGCTCATTAGCCTTAGAGCAATGAAGCTGTTCTCTGGCGTAAATGTTTCCGGATTGAGCTCTTTGCCAATCCCGATGATGGCCCCGATTATTCCGGTTAAAACGGTTCTGGGTGGGATCGAGAAGCTGAGTGGAGACATGTTGGTAAAGAACTTACGAAACTGAGCGTAATCTCCAAACAGCTCGAAGCATAATACTTTATCCGGTGTCATATAACCTCCTGTTGGCAACGGACGATCACCATCCTGTAAGTTCGAGGTTGGGGTCTTTTTGTAAAAACACCTCCGGTTTATTGGTGCCCATGTCAGAAAGCAATTGTTTGAGTGGACTCATATCCAGCTTGAAATCTCGCACGCTTCTCAGCTTTTCATCCGCAACTTCAGTAACAATCCTGATATGTTTATCGAGCTCACCGATGAAGCGGTTCGGTTCTTTGTGCTCCAGCATCAACAGCAACCTGGGATTATGCTCCATCTTTGATCTTGTAATCAGTTGCTTGGTGCCGTTCCAGATAGCTTTCTTCAGCATCTCAATATCTTCTGAGGTCAGCCTTGTTTGCTTGGCAGCGTTTTCATTGATGATGCCATAGAAGGCTATAAACGAATATGGAAGGATGTATTCTTCTCGGAAGGTTTGTTGTTGGGCACCGGCTTTTGAGGCAAAAGCGCCGGTTCCTTTGATGTACATGAGCTCTACTTTATGCAGGGAATGACCCATCTTGAACTGCACAGGGCCGGTAAAGGTTATGGATGCTTTGTCCAGGGGAATCACCCCACCAAACAATCTAACATCGATACACGCATTCAGTACCAGGTCAAGATTGTCCTTGTATGTTTTAGCTCTGCTTTTGCCATCCTTTAAGCCTTTACTGGGGTCTTCTTCCATGAATGTCTGGCGCACAAAAATATCCTTTACAGTGTCCTGATTGTAGCCTTCGTAATTGTAGAGGTAATCACGGATGGTCCTCTTCAGACGGACATCGGTAACGATGTTGTGGCCAGTTTCTTCGTCAATACGAGGTTTGTTTTCATCAGACGGGTCTCCGTTGGGATTGGCGTTTTGAACGTCGTAGAGAAACAGGATCTCGGTTCTTTTGATTTCAGACATGGTATCCTCCTTATGCCTTTATGTTTTCTGTATCTTGGGCTTTGACATCCTTGAATTTTTTACTAAGGGTCATACCCAAAGTGAAGATGAAGCTGATCTCGTCATTGGAAAGGCTCTCTATGCCACCTTTGATCATCAGATCGGCAATATCTTGTTCAAGTTCTTGGTAATAATTCTTGTCGTATTGAATCAGCTTTTCTCGTGCTTCAGTGAAAATCCTGTGCACAAGATCCTTATCCAGCTTTAAGCTATTCAGCCTCTTACGGAAAGGCGCTGAACCTTTGTCATGCATCTGAATGTTGATGAGGTACTGGGTCAAAACCCCGGTCATAAAGATGTATTGTTTAGCGCTGGAATCGAAGAAATCACCGTGTTCTTCGAAGAAATCGGCATATTTGCCTGTCATGGCTACCTCCTTTTGAGTTATATTTTTACTTTGGTTCAAAATCCCGAGATAGGACAAGAATTTCAGCAACAGAAAAGCCTTCCGCATGGCCAAATCATAATTCTGGTCGTTAGCAAATCTGCGTCTGATGATATTGACAATTCGATGTAGGATAAAGCTGTAGGACAACATCTTCTGTGTGAAGATGCCGCGTGTGATTTCCAGAAAGGTCTTGGAGAAATCACCTTCCATCTTGTCAGCGACAGGGAAAAATTCTTTTAGCAAGTCAAACCGAAACTCCAGATTGTAAGCCGATTGAGGTTCTTTACCGCGTAGATCTCGAAATATTTCATGGGCTTCAGCTTTTTCCTTCGCCAGATATATTTCTCTAAATTGACTGGGGAACACATCTTCAATGGTCATCAATATCTTGAACTCCTGATTGCTTCTGGCATAAAAGAGCATGGTGTAGGAAACGCTATTGTTCATTTCTGCCAGACAATCGAAGACCTCTTTGGAGTAACTATCAATCAATTTCTTGCGTTCTCCGATACTGAAATCCCCAAGCCGAGTCTCTATACTCAGCAGAGCGGCTGGATCCGCTTCATACTGAGCTACCATCAGCTCAATTATCAAATGCATGGGATTGTCTTTTGCCTTTTCCATGATTACTTCCGGAATCAGCAGATAGTCAAAGCCACAGAATTTAAAGCTGAAGTACTTGTCCACAACAGGACGAAGTTTCTTTAGCTTGGAAGCACAGACAGGACAGACAGGATAATTGCGGTAGGCCTTTTCCTTTTTCAACCCTCCGGCGATGGGTGCCAACTCCGTCTTTGAAGTGTAGAAATTGTAGATTGAAACATATCCCCAAATCTCGTCCTGCCGTTCTTGGCACATGGAGCAAACCATGTTCTCTCCGGCAACTTTTTTATCAGTGAGAGTGTAAAAATCCTTGTAGTAATCCTCGGCAGCTTGCTTTCTGATCTCACTGAACAAAGCAGATCTGCCAATGTGCAGGCCATCAATGCTGATAGTGAAGATGTATTTACTTTTCTTGCTGTTACTTAGGTACTTATCTATCTCAGTAAAGATATCTTGGGGTTTATGCTGGAAAAGGTCGTAAAGCCCTTGTAGATCGCTATTAATTTCCACATTGTTCTTAAGGATTTTGAGGGTGTTTTTGAAATCCTTTGAAGCCGTGGAATACTCTCCATCGAGCTTGAAACCTTCCTCTGTGATATAGATTGATAAAAAGGGAGATACAGAATTACCAGGAGCGTTACGATAATAATAGTCTTGTATATTGCGGGAAGAATCATAATCACTTAGAATGGAATCTCGAAGAAAAAAGCCCTGCTCAGCTTTTTGAAAGTTTAGAGTGATTACCTTCCAAGCTGATTTGGGCTCTACAACCAGCCCATATTCATTGTCGAACTTATCTATATACTCTTGCGGTATATAGTCGTAAAGAGCGTGCATCTTATGAATCATCTTTCCTCCTTCTGGTATTCTACAACCCCAAATCCTCGGGCGATTTGTTTGCCCAGTCCCAATTGATCCGGGATCATAAAGTTTGTAGTAAATTCCCCGGTGAAGCATTGCATGGGGATATTGTGAAAATTGCGTTCCACCGGAC
>CAZZCS010000150.1:0-4478 GCA_964652645.1 uncultured Candidatus Cloacimonadota bacterium
GGTATCGGCTGCGCCGATGGTTTGTGAGCCCGATGGGACTCATTTGAATCATCTGGATCAATTTTCGCACAAGCTCTTCATTCGGCTGGTATACCCAAATTCACTTGGGTCGAGCTCTTATTGACCCGCATAATCCAAAAAAGAGCGAGCAATCCCATTTGGGCTATCGAGCTGCCGGTCGACAGAGGAAGCGAAGCGATCACGTAGGGTAGCATTCCAATGCTACCATTATACTCAAAAGACCTCAGGTCTTTGTGGCGACGAGACGTCTCCACCCCAAATCCTTATGCATCCCCTCGTATTCGCCTTGAGATCGCCTCGAGATCCCCTCGAGTACTCGAGGCCATCTCGAGGGGAAGACGAGGCAAAACTGAGCTGATGGCAGGAGAGCCTTCCGACCTAGCGGGCTATTATCCGGAAAAACCTCTTGCTGGAAGCACTGGAGGGAATGTAGTAGCTGTTGTCCTGGATTTCATCTAGCAGTTCCCAAACCTCCGCAAGGGGATCCTCAGCACTGTAGATTTTGTATGAAGTTGCCTGCGGAACCTGAGTCCACGCCAGATAAAAGTAATCCGGACCCATCCAGATCTGCACATCTGCCGGGGCAGAAAGAATCATATTGGGCATCCCCGGACTGGGGTTATTCACCAAAACCCAATCACCAATCCCATCTGGAAGGCGGGCATAAGACATATCTGTCGGGATGGGAGTGGCTGCCACCAAATCCAGGTTTGTCCCATCGGGCCCGCTGAAGATAATCGGTTCCCCCGCACTGCTAATGGCGAAATTGGTATGATGAGGCTGAGTACTATTTTGAATATCTCGGTTTGAGGCTCTGATCAGCACAAAGCCATGAGGGGCAATGCTCACGTCTGGCAGCATCCATCTACCAATGTGGTTTTCGTTGTCACTGAGGTAACATCCATTGAGATTTTTAAAAGCGTCTGTAGGGTTGTATAGCTCGATCCAATCCGAGGTGACGCCAAAATCATCAGCAGCATTCGGGTGTTCCCAGGTATCGATTGAGGACATCAGTTCATTGATCTTCACACCCAAAGGCAAGCTGTAAGTATTGTCGTACACAAAAATGTCATCCAGCCGGATCTTGGGTCTGGCACCGCTAGCACCGGAGATGTAATAATATTTCCAGCGTAACTGGAAGTAGGGCTGGTTGTCTAGAACAGATGGTAAACTGATACCATGGTAGGTAAATACATCTCCATCTGTAGTGGAGCGGATGTATCTGAGGGGAACTCCATCTAGATAAACATCACTAAAATCACCCTCGGTACCGATTCTATATTGAAGAGCAACACCATAAATGCGGCTGTTTACTTCCATTGTTTCTATTGTGAAGCTCAGTCTCAGGCCTGTCCTCCCACTGCTTTTCAGTCCCAATACAATGGCTCCCAGGTATCCGGTTGTGCTGCCACTGGGAGCAGGATTGCCAGTATTTACCATGGCAATACCAGCGCCATCCAGGCCTTCGATCCGGGTTCGAGATGTCATATTGTAAGGAGAAGTGTAGGGCACCGTCATCTCGCTATCAAAGTTTGGATCTGGATTTGCAGACATTAGAAATCTCATATTGGCTGGGTAAGCACCAGGGGCAGAGTCTGAGGGAAAATACATAAAGCTATAAGGTCCCAGATTCAGATTGTGTGGTTCAGGATTCAAGGAGTCACCTTCAAAGTCATCTCCCGATTCTTCAAAGATGGCTACGATACTGATATCTCCCTCGAGATTGAGGCTAAGAAACGGTGAAGCGCTGGCAATCCCGCTGTAGCCGATGAAACGATATCCCGGGTTGGCAATAGCACTGATTTGGATCGGGACATCCTGGAAGTACTGCCCGGTATAGGGAAGAGATTCGAAGCCCTCGTTTGCCCCCAGATTCAAGGAGTTCAGCCTGATAAACCCCATGGCTGGGTTGTTGACATCGAGGGTGATACTTGCCATCCCATTTTGAAGCTGAAATTTGCTTTGTAACTGGAGTCTTATGGCGGCCGGACGGTTGTTCAAAAAGCTGCGAACTCCGTTTGCATAAGTGTTCCAGAGGCTGATACTGGCCGGGACTCCCCACCTGTCTATGTGTTCTGGCATAAAGGGAGCGTAGAGTGATTGGGTAGTGGTGACCAGGGGAGTGGTGCGCTCGGGGAGGAGGTAGGTATTCAGAGCATCACAAAAGCTATTGATAAAGCGTGTTCTAAACTGATCGCTGCCATTGGAATAGATTCCATTTGAGTCTGTAACGGGATCACCCGTGGCATTGGTCGCTCCGATCAGCTTTCTGAAGAGGAGGAAGAAATTGTCGTTCCAGGTCCCGACTGTTCCAGCAGTTTGCAGAGTATTGGAGTTGTAATTGTGAAAGCGGCCCAGTGATTGATCCAAGTCAAAGAGAATCCAGCGGAATCTTCCATCCAGATAACGATTATTCTGGTTTTCCTGATAATAAACCCCAGGATTGGCGATTTCTGTTTTATGCCGCCACATCCGTACATTGTATGCCGGCCAGTCGGAATTGGCCACGAAGATCTGGGCTATGTAGTAGTTGATATAGTTCTCCATGTCCATCATGGAGGCAAGAGTCTGGAAGTTTGCTTCAAGATTGAGATCGTTATTTTTGGCATAGTTCAGCAGTTCCATATACCTGGCTCTGGTGCCGACTCTTTCTTCAGGATTAGCAACTCCTCTGTTTTCCAAACAGTCCATCACATCTACATCTGCAGCATAATATCTGGCGATAAAATCCTCATCAGATCTTTCCCGAAGGTTGTGCAGGCCCCAGTATTCTCCATTGATAAAGAGGATTGAAGGGCGGAAGTGGGTGCTACCGATATCTTGTTTGAGGAAAATCACCTGGCCGATGGCATCGCGAAACTGCAGGTGATGGGCATCCTGGCCCGAGGCACGTACCAAAAAGGCGTCATATTCTTCTGTGATGTTTGGATTCAAGAGAGGATAGGAGAGGTTTTGATAGCCGAGAGATCCCTTAAAATTCAAGCGGAGCGCTTTTCTGTTGAGTCTTGAAGAGGCGGAGCCATGTATCTTCATCGCTGCTTTGGATACAAAACCCTGGTTGCGGTCTGGTTCCCAGAGCTGAAAAGTAGCCTCTCGTTCCCAATCCTGACGGAAATTGGCGGTGGTAGTAGTGTTGGGGTTTCCCTCAGGATCTAGTCCTGGGACATAGATCCCATTGTAATCGCCGAACATTCCGTCTGGATTACTCAGCAGAGAAAGCACTGGGATGCCGGAGTAAGCGGTGTTAAATTGAGGTCCGATGAAATAGGTGAGGGCCAGCCCCTGGCTGTCCTGATAGCCTGGTTTGATCAGCTTTGTCCGAATTACGTTGGCTTTGTTTACCAGTCCATTGGGAGGATACCAGGTGTCTATCCAGGAGGTGCCGTCCAACACAGTAGTGCGGATCTCAGAGCTGCCATTTGCCTCCTGGCTTCTATCGGCAAGGGGGATGATCTGGTCTGGAATATACACCTGGGTGGAGCTTGCGCCTGGTATCGCTTCAGAACCATCCAGGGTATAGAGCAAGGTAGCACCATCCGGGATATTGCTAAAAGTGAGATTGATCTCCTGAGGATAGAATCCTGAGCTGTGGCTGGGGGTCACATCGTTCAAAAAACCGAGGTAGCCGGTTGCGCTGTTATTACTGAGGCCAGGGCTGGGCTCGTTGTAGAAGAGCCACAAGGGGGATCCGTCCAGCTCACGTCCCCAGGATTGGTTGGGAGACAGCACAGGAAGCACTACTTGATCTACGATTTGCAAGTCTGGAGCTGAGAGACTTATGGTCTCCTGATTGCTAATCTTGAAGCTGGTATGGATTTCGCCCTCGGGAGTCAGCAGGTCTCGATCTGTCGCCCAGATCAGCAGGAAAGCCCCCGGAGCTATGGTGACTGACGGGAAGCTCCATTTACCGAGCTCATCGGCGTCGTCGGACAGATAGTAGCTTTGCAGATCGATGGCTTGATCGCCGCTATTGAAGAGCTCCACCCAATCTCCATACTCCCCAAAACTATTAGCGTTTACGCTATTGTTTGAGGCCAGCACTTCATTGATGACAATACTGGCTCCCAATTGCGAGGATAGTAACAAAATACAAAAAACCAAAACTCTACTAAGGTGTTTCATAAAAATCTCCCTTGTTGTCTAGCTAAAGTCTAAGTTGAGATCAGTCTGCAATCTGTCAAATCAAATCTGCTTCGGTTAGCCCTTGATAAATCGTAGAATGGTGAGCGTAGCAGGCAAGTAGGGCCCGGGGCTGAGCTTGCGCAGACCTGGCCAGCAGGAGTCATTTGCGCCTATTCGAGTGAACTCTTAATCCTGTAAACTACATGGCGCATAGGACTCATGCGATACAGGGAGATACGACATTCTAGCTGAAATGACGTTCCGCTGGGACTCTCGTGATCAAATGCCTCTCGTGCTACCGATTGAAATGCCACTCCTACCACACCCATGATATT
>CAZZCS010000151.1:0-4474 GCA_964652645.1 uncultured Candidatus Cloacimonadota bacterium
ATATAGAAGGCCAGCAGGGAGAACATGGTGGCACTCATGGGCATCTGAATGTTTTCAAACATCCACATGAAGAGACCTCCTTTTTGAACTCCGCCAATAAAACCGGCCAGTGAAGTAATTATAAAACCGGCAAAGAAGAAGAAACTATATTGCCAGTTTGGAGCTTTGCGACGAATCTTGGCGTTGTGCATCATGGTAAGACTCATGATACCGAGCAGCATCGCAAAGGGAGACATGGAATACATCCATGGGAGGAAGAACTTGTTGTAGAAATCTTCCTGTATATAGTAGTGCGGACTGAATGCCCAAATAACCCATATCAGTCCACCAATCATCACGATTAGTAATGGGATTGATTTTTTCATATTTAATCCTCTCTATTTGGTAGGGAACAATCTAGTAATAAAGGTGAGCTGGAAGGTAGCGAAGATGGCTCCCACCAGAATAAAGCTCAGGATCAAGAACTTGTAATAGTCCTGGCCTTTCAACGTACCCAATAGCATCGGTTCACGGTTCAGATAAGCAGATGCGGCATACAGCTCCTCACCAATCAGAGTGTAGTCACAAGTGGTGATGAAGAAGGGGATCTGGGTGATTGCATCTGTTCCAGCGATCTGAACTGCCCCAATGAAGTTACCGGTTTCGGTCATCAGCAGTGCTTCAGCGGCAAAGAAGCCCATAAAGAAGTTCGTTGCCATTCTTTCACGGATCATGATTCCGTTTACACCAGCCACATAAGCAAACTGCACGTTTGTGAGGTAGAAGATGTTGTTCTTGTCATAAGAATCCGGTCTTCCCACTTCATAGTGAGCTTCGCGTACGATCTCCTGCGCTATAGGCATCACCATGTAGTCGTAGCATGGAACGATCAGCTTCGTATCATATTCGGCTGCGCGTTTTGCCACGAGCCCCAGGATTCCCAGGGAGGCAAGTGTCGCCACGTCCGAAAGACCGCCGGCTCCAGTGCAGAACAGCATGGGACGACCCATCTCGGTAGCACGTCCAATGGCATTGTCAATTTCTGCAAGCCCGGCAATTGGCCTGATATAGAGGTCTTTGCCGCGTTTGGAGAGGCTTATGAAGGTGAACACGGTGATGGTGAAGATGATGGTTGCAAAGAGGGTTACGACCTTGTTGGTGTCAAACCAGTTTGAGATCGGCAGCATATAGATCGTATTGCCGTCTGCATCGACCTGGGGGTCACCAACGGTAAAGAGTCCTCTGCCATCTGTGCGTACCACGAGGAAGGATTGCTTGCGCTTGTCTTCTTCACGCGTTCTGGCTACATATCTCATGCGGCCACGGGAAGATTCTATCTCGTTGGCGATCTGCAGATGCTCATTGGTGAGCAGAGCGATCATGCTTTCAGTTCTTCCGATCTCTGTCTCCAGAGAGGCCAGCCTTTCGACATTCTCTGCCCCAGTGGGGTTCTCTCCAAGCTCAGCTTTACTGCTCTGAAGCTCTGCTAGCTTGGCATTGGCGTCATCCAAACGTTGCTGATATTGCTTGAGGGCTTCATCGCGGTAGATGCTGGTCATGATAGTGCGGCCATTATCTTTATCAAAGATGAGGTCTATATCCGCAGAAACGAGAGCCAGATTGGCAGTTGGAGTCTTGGAATCCAGCGCTCTGGAATATCTCTTACCACCCATTACGCTGATCAGAGAATCGCCCTGAATATAGTTGAATCCATTTACGACTCTGAAGATGTTCGTTTCGTAAGGGATGGATACATCCAGGTTGTTATCGAAAGAGGTGTTTTTCTTGATGCTGGCATAGAAAGGTGTGTTGGTACGTTTGCGGTACACCACATTACCCAGGGCTGATACTTCGATCCCATTGCGGTAGAGCTTTTTCCCTGGCATCAGGGTAAGCATTTGGATGTCCCATTCCAGATCTTGTTCCAGGACGTAATCGGCAGGCGTTTCAGGAGCGGCCTTCAGAGTCATTCTTACCCTGAAACCGTTTCTGTAATCGTAATCAGCCGGGATCGTCAAGAAGATCTTCTCATCTTGATAAAACTCATTTATGGAAACGAAAGGCTCAGTCTCACCAGCTCTGAAGAAGTCAAAATAGATGTTGAAGACTTCCTGAGTTTCAGTAGCATTGAGCTGGTAGTTTACGCGCAATTTCTTGCCGTCTTTACCTTCCAAAGATGTCTGAGTGACAAATACAATTGGGTGATCCCAGATCACGGTCAGCCTGTCACCTTTATCGTTGGGCTTGTCTTCTACCCGATACTCCGGCTTGGGAGGAAGGGCATCAGAACCAAGCAGGCGAGGCCTGCTCTGGCGTGTATAGGAAAGGTTCCCAGAGTAATCCATCAGTTCCAGCACATAGGCGGAATTCTTGAATTTTTCGAGACTGATTCCCTCTTGCAGCAAGCTCTGAAGGTCCAGAATAGTATAGTTCTTGGCAGTATCTGCGGCGAACGAATTGACCTGCTCCACAGCAATGGGTCTCATATCGAGCCCGCTAAGGTCTCCGGAAGCTCTCTTGGCATCCCAATCTCCATTTGGCAGAGGAGGCATCATAAAGATCTTCCAGGTGTACAGATCATCGCTAAACAGAGGGTATTCCCACTCAAACTGCATCTTGAGGCTATCTTCCAGGAGCACCGAGTAGAAATCAGTCGCTGGATCAGGAGGATTATCCATTGGCGAACCAGAAGCAATCGGGGCATGAGGATGGTATGTGCTCTTCTCATCGACTGCGACGATGGTGTAATAGTAAGTTTCGCCAGGTTTGAGCTTGGCAAGTAGAGTTTGCTGACGCAGATGCAATCCCGCATAGGCAGTGGAATCTGCTTCATCAGAGGAGAAACTCTTCTTGGTTCTGTAATAATACTCGTTCTTGGGGATCATGGAAAGAATGGTGTATTTCGAAGACAACTCAGCAGCGAGTTCCACATCGCGGGGGATTTTGCGATAAAGGGGGCTGTTCTCGGCTTGCTTCACTTCTTTGCGCAGCTTCCCTGGAGATCTGATATCGATAAAATCGTTCCAGGAGCTGTCGTAATAATACATCGTGTCAGCTGCAACACCAGTCTTTACGTTTACTGGTATCGAGCCATGGAAAAACAACTGATCTTCTGAGATTCCACGGTAAATGCGATACTCAATTATCCTCTTGGATCTGTGTAGTGGCTTCCAGCTGATTACCAGTCCGGTTCCATCATCCGCAGGAACATCGCTAACCGTCAAACCTTCCACAACAAATTCGTCCTTACTTCCAGTGTCTTGCGCTATTATCAACGAAATCGTCGCGATAAAAGCCAATAACAAAAAGAGGACTACACGCTGTTTGGTTAACCTCATAGGCGGTCTCCTATGTATTTAATTATATTATTCTACGATCGTTTCACCTCGTATGAAACTGTCTTTATTGTCAAATACTTTCTCGAACTCAAGGATAATGAGGCGGCATGGGTGACTAAGCCGACACATATTGGTTCACGCAAATAATGGCACACAGAAAAGTGGAAAGAGAGGACTTTGAGGATTTGAATAGAACGCAGATCCCCAGGATCGACAGGATCAGCAGGATTTGTTTTGAGTTAAAGGTTAAACGTTAAACGTTAAAGGAGCTGCGCCTTTCAATTGAGAATGGAGGATTGAGAATGGAGAATTGGCTGCGCTCTATCGATAACCCCGTACCTATCCATATTGATAGTAGGGGCGCGGGGCCCCTGCAGGGGAGCGCAGCGAGTCTGTTGGGTTGCTCAGACAAAGCTCTTGACAGGTCGTAGCGAGTATTGAAGGTAACACCAATGCTTCAAGAGCATCCCAATCGGGACTTGCCTCGGGCACTGAAACTGTCTGGAATTTAATGTAAGTGAGGATAGATCATGGCGTTTACACATCTCAAGAAATTTATCCTGAGAAAACCATCAATGTTTTTTTGCTCCGTCAGATTAACTTCGATGTGCTCGCAAAACTGCTTGCAATGTAGCATCCCAGCCCAATCAGATGGCTCATATCTCAAGACGGAAGATTTTGCGGTTATTGCGGGTAAACTAAAGAGCTACGGCTCGAGAGTACTCACCTTTACGGGTGGTGAACCTGCCCTGCATCCCCAACTCGAGCAGATCTTTAACATCGCCCAAAAACAAGAATTCAGAGCACTCAATATTCTAACAAATCTTTATTACTCCGAAGATAATCAGGACAAAGTAATAGATCTGGCCATCAAATACAATGTGGGAATCCACACTTCTTACGATGGGATAGGGCCGATTGCAGATAAATTGCGGGGAGCAAAAGACGTCCAGAAAACAGTCGAACGGGGTATGCTCAAGATCAACGACCTGCGCGAGCGAGGTCTGTATCAAAAGAAACCCACTGCCACAGTGGTAGTCAGTGCTCTGAATATCGACCAATTGCCCGAGATCATCGCCAGAGTAGAGTCTATGAATTGGAATCTAAATATCGATCTCTATCGCTGGAGCTCAGCCAATCATCGTGAGGAAGATGCC
>CAZZCS010000152.1:0-4458 GCA_964652645.1 uncultured Candidatus Cloacimonadota bacterium
TAGAGTGAGCAGGACAGGGTCCTGGGCCTTGAGCTGGATATCATAAAACACCTGATCCGCGCTCACCACGATCTGTCTGCTCTCGGTGACAAAGCCGGCTTTACTCACCTCCAGGCTATATCTGCCGGGCTTGAGCATCACAGGCTTGGAGGGATCATGCTCCTGACCGTCGATCCTGAGGGTGGCATCGGCGGGCGAAAGCTTGAAAGTAACCAGCAGCACGCTCAAAGAGCCAGGATTGGTATTCTTTTCCTCAATCGTATAGTAGCCCACCACTTCTTTGGCTTTGGGAGTGCCTGCTCCCCATAGATCTGCCTCTCTAAAACCAGGGGATTTGACCACGATCATCTGCCGGATGGGCCGGAGGTAGATCACGTATTTGCTTTCCAGGGGGAGGTGTTTTTGATCTTGAATTCCTGCCATATTGGAATCGAAGACAAGCCCCCGCAGAGAGGAATAGACCACCAGTACCCCGCAATCCGGGTGTTCTACATAGAGCTGGATCTGGGAGGGGGCTTCCGCGGGCGTGACCTCGAAGTACTTCACCTGGGCAAATATGATACAGGGTATGAATAGTGCAAATAATAAGCTTAGCCTTCTAATACTCAACGTGCTACTCCATTTCTCGGATTTCAGGACTGAAAAAGTTCTTGTTACAAGCTGTCTGCCTGTTCAATTTACGTCAAGAAAAATGCTTATGAGCCAGCACATTTTGTATTCCAATATGCTTCCTTGCCCCCAAAGCCCGAGAGTTACCTTAGAATCCGGCCAATGTAGTTATAGGTCTCTCTGATATCTTTGAAGTTCTCCCGATAGTCTGCTTTGGGATCGATGGTGAGGTTTCTGGTTCTTCGCATTACGTTGGTCTCACCCCAGTTGTAAGCAGCCAGGGCAAGGCTCCAGTTCTGATCGAACTTGTTTAAGAGATAGAGGTCGTACTTGGCTGCCAGGCGCAGGTTGTAAAAGGGGACAAAGAGGAGGCCCCGACGATGTTTCTGATGGATATAAAAGGCGGTACTCTCTTGCATCTGCCCCAGGCCGATGGCCTGTTTACGGGAGATAGCAAAGCTGCGGAAAGCGCTCTCCGCCTTGATCTGGCGGTAAAAGATCCCTACATCCAGGCCGTAATAGACGGCGATCCCAATCGTCATCAAGCGGATCGAAACCGGGTTGTAAAGTAATATGATAGCAATCAAGACCAAGCTGATTGCGATGAACCACAGGTTTTTCTTCTTCTTTTTTGCCATTATTTACCAGTTCTCAGAGATAGACCGTTGCACATCCCCTAGAGATCGGGTATTTATGCACAAAGGTATCGTTTTATTGGCTCTTTTTCGTGCCTATGCACACCCACTTTTCGCCCCAAGCGCTCACACGCTCACGCCTGGGGACCCCGCTCACCAATGGTAGGGGGCTCTGCCCCATGTCCAAACTGTCTTACATAAAAAGCGGGAAAAGCATTCCCGCTTTCTATAGTAGTAGTCGGAGTTTTTACTTCAAGTTCGCCTTTTTAAAGTCGTTCAGTTTCAGCACATGAGAGACTTCTTCGTTGATGATTCTGCGCAGGGCATCTTTTGCCTTTTCGTTCACCACGATATCGTTTATGGTGTGAAAATAGAGCAGGGTGTCTTTTTCAAAGGTGATGGCATGATCCACTATAGTGGCAAGGTCTGCGGCCTCGGAGGCAGCTTTGATGGCGGAGTCTTCATTGCCAAAGAGTCTTCCGTCGATAATGGATTTGAGGTAGGCAGAGACCATCTCCCAATCTGCTGATAACTCCAGAATCTGCATATCAGCATCATCTCTCAGACCCAGGAAAGTCTTCTCGTGGTCTAGCTCTTGATCCCTGAGAAAGGCGATAAACTCGCGGGATTTCTCGTCGATATCTTTGCGTTTTGTCGCCTCGTGGTAGAAAGCATAGCCGTTACGTTCGATCTGAACTGCCATTTCAATGATTTCATTGACTGAGTATGTGGACATAATTCCTCCTGGAAGTATTCATAATCACTTATTCCATATTATCTGTGGATAAGAGCATTTGTCAAGCACAAATTCGAGCTTATTGGATTCTAATCCGGATCTTTGCTGCCACCCGGCGATCCAGTACGTATCGGGAATCGCCTACTGCCACGATCAGATTGGGTTCGGAGCTATCATTGCGTAGTACCTTGACGCTCACACCCAGGTAGAGACCTCGCTCTATGGTCTTGACATCTGCATTGCAATAGATAGTGGCAGACATCCCTTCCGGCACTTCCGAAAGACTCATACAATCGCCAGAAAACCTGCGGCAATGCCGGGGACGGTTCAGGGCCCAGCGGCCAAGATTCCTCAGTCTCACTCTGTTACGATTTGAAAACATTCTTTTCACTCCTCCCCATAAGGGTCATTCCTGTATAAAATACTAGCGCCAGCCCGATACAAAAGGCGATCCAAACCAGGGAACTGACACTGAAGATGCTGATCTGGTAAAAGAGAGTTGCTATCATCCAGGCCAGGGCCGTGAGATAAACTAGGGAAAAGAGAAACCACTTTGTCCCATGCTCTTTGAACATCATCGCCATGGCAGCCACACAGGGGGCATAGAGCAAGATGAAGATCAGGTAGGCATAGGCCGCCTGCCAGGTCCCAAAGCGCGATCTGATGCTGTGGGTAAATTCCACATCTTCTTCCTGATAAAGAGTTTGCAGGGAACCAACCACCGCCTCTTTGGCAAAGAGGCCGCTGATCAGGGCTACTGAAGCCTGCCAGTTCTCGGAGCTAATCCCCATGGGCTCAAAGATGGGAGATATCACCTTGCCACCGAGCTCCAGAACGGTAATCTGGTCTCTTTCTTGGTCCGGAGCAGGCTTTGAAGCAAAGGGATCTGCCACATATATCACCTGCAGGATGTTGATCAGGATAATGGCTGCCAGGATCGTCTTACCTGCCCGGAAGATGAAATCCTTGAGCCGGTGCCAGGTGTGGGTAAAAATACCGTTGAAAGTAGGCATGTGGTAGGGCGGCAGCTCCATCACAAAATTGCCGGGCTCGGTCTTGAACAAGGTCTTCTTGAGCAGCAAAGCAGTCAGCATCGCCATTACGACTCCCCCCATATAGAGGCTAAAGATCACAATATCGGCACTTCCCTGAAAGAAGTATAGAGCCAGAAAAGTATAGACCGGCAGCTTGGCCCCACAAGACATAAAGGGCGTGAGCAGCGAAGCAAAGACGCGATCTCTCTTGCTTTCCAGAGTACGAGTGGCCATAATTGCCGGAACGGTGCAGCCAAAGCCCACTATCAGAGGGATAAAGGCTTTGCCAGGGAGCCCAACTCTGCGCATGAATTTATCTGCGATAAAGGCTGCTCTGGCCATATAGCCCGAGTCTTCCAGGATGGATAGACTCATAAAGATAAAGAAGATCGGAGGCACGAAGGTCCCGATGGTGGTGATACCACCTCCCAAGCCCTCAGACAGCATAAAGCTGAACCATTCTGGCAGGGAGGTTCTGGCTAGCAATTCCCCAAACTGATCCACCAATAGATAGGACAGACCCTCGTCTATCAAATCTATTATCGGCTGGCTGAGCCGAACCGCGATCAGGAACACGAGATACATCACGAAGAAGAACACTGGCAGTCCCAAAAAACTATTGAGAACGACCTTATCAATGCGATCTGAAAGGGTAAATCTGGACATCTTTGCCCGCTTGATCACATCCTTGGAAAGGCCTCTGATGTAGCCATAGCGATCATCAGCAATCACGGCAGCACTGCTTTGACCTCTATGCTTTTCGATGGTTTTGAGTTCGCTTTCGATCTCCTGCAAGATGGCTGGTGCAGTTCCAGCCTCCACGATCGGATCATGCTCGATCAGCTTGATCGCCGTCCAGCGCTTGATATCCTCTGCCATCTCTTCATTTTGGTCTATATGCTTTTGGATGGCCAATACTCCCCTTTCCACGACCTCGTCGTAATGAACAAGCTTTGGAACAGGAGGAGCTTGCAGGGTTTCCACGATCGAATCCTTGACGTTATCAGCATGGAATCTCTTGTTTAAAATTACAGGATACACAGGGCAGCCCAGATGCGATTCCAGGTGTTTATACTCGATACTGATGCTGTTTTGGATGGCAATATCCACCATGCTCAAAACCACCAGGATGGGAGCTTTCATCTCCATGAGCTGCACAGTAAGGTACAGGTTTCGCTCCAGATTGGAGGCATCCACGATGTTTACAATGAGGTCTGGCTTTCTACTCAGGACAAAATCACGGGCTACGACCTCATCTGGAGAAGAAGCAGAGAGCGAGTAGATCCCTGGGAGATCAATCACATCGTACTGAATACCAGCATGAGCATAGCTTCCCTCTTTGTGTTCTACGGTAACGCCGGGCCAGTTGCCCACGCGTTGCTTTGCACCCGTCAAGGCCTTGAAGAGGGTTGTCTTCCCTACATTCGGATTGCCTACAAGAGCG
>CAZZCS010000153.1:0-4310 GCA_964652645.1 uncultured Candidatus Cloacimonadota bacterium
GCAGAGACACATCGTGGCTCTGAGGGCTGGCATAGCGAGGGTGCGGAGCGTAGCGAAGCCCCTCGTAAAGAATGCGTTATGAATTAGCCCCTTGCGGGCGACACCATGAGCCCCTCGACTCACTTCGTCATTTTCGCACAAGCTCTGAAGCCAATGCTACAGGCACTTCTCAACCCCACCAACCACAAACGTCAAATCCCTAAAACTCTAAAACCTTCTCAACCCTCTCAACCTTCTCAACCTTCTCAACCCTCACCCACCACAAACGTCAAATCGTCAAAACGCCACAACCTCCCCCCACCCTTCCCCTCGTCCTCGCCTCGTGTTCCCCTCGAGATGGCCTCGAGTACTCGAGGGGATCTCGAGGCGAACTTGAGTGGAACCTGAGGCGAAGCATTAGGAAGGATCTTGCGTAGTACCTATTTGAGCAGCATCACTACCCACCGATCCGCATTATGATCTCCAGCTGGCAAATGCCCGTCCTGGACTACGATTATAAGACGCTTTGTCGCAGATATTACCGCAACAGACCAGATGTGGAATAATACTTGCATAATTTATTATCACGATCAGTATGTGCACGCTCTGGATTGTGGACGCGTTTCATCAAGATGGCAGTTACGGCCAGAAAGGGCAAGAATTGAAGGTTCAGGAGGCGTCAGGCACCTGCACCCTTTGGAAGAATGTGAAGGATTGAGTATGGATAGAGAGATACCATTGAGCCAGCGGCGGACGAAGAGTTTCCGCAGGGCCATCATTGTCTTGCTTGTTTTATGTGCCATTGTGATCATTCAAATCTATGTAAGTAGATCACTGCAATCCGTCACAGTTTCCAGATCGGAACTTCTAATCTCCAGAGTCCAAAGGGGAGATATGGAGGGATCCTTCAGTGCAGAAGCAGTCGTGACCCCAGTTTCCCGTTACCAGATTCAGGCCACAAATAGCGGCAAGATCGAGAGCATTCTCAAGCAAGCCGGGGATTTTGTGCAGGCAGGCGAGACTATTATCGTACTCGGAAACGACGATTTGCAGCTAAACCTTCTAGCCCAGGAGACTGCCGTAACAGAGCAGATAAACAACCTGAGCAATGCCAGGATCCTGAGCAATCAGAGCAAACAAAGCCAGAGACTCAAGCTCGCGGAAGCTCTGAACAGCCTCAAACGAATCAGGCGGGATTTCCAATCAAAAAGCGATTTGCATGCCAGAGGTTTCATCCCCGAGGAGGAATTTATCCTATCCCGGGAAGAGCACGATCTGGCGCAGATCCGTTACGACTTTTTACTGGAGGATGCCAGGACGGATTCGCTCTTTAGGGAGCAGCAGTTAGTCCAGCTCGAGCAGTCTGTGGCCCAGCTCCGGCTCTCGCTCCAACAGATCCGCTCCAGAATCGGTGAATTGAGGGTGAAAGCCCCTGTGGGGGGACAAATCACAGAGATGGATTTGAACTTGGGACAGATAATCTCAACTGGTGCTCAGATCGCTACCATTGAGGACGTGAGCCGCTACTACCTGAATGCCAGAGTCGATCAGTTTTATCTCCCCAGGATCAAGCCCGGAGGCAGCGCCAGGATCAGGCTTGGGCAGCAGGAGCACCTGCTTTCGATTCATAGGATTCATCCCCGACTTCAAGGAGACAAGGTGGTGCTGGATATCGGGGGCGAACTGCCCTCTGAACTCAAATCCGGCCAGAACCTCAAGGTGGATATCATTTCTGAGAGTTTGGACTCCGTGCTCTACCTGCCACAGGGACAGTATCTGGTCGATGGTGCCGGCACCTGGGTTTTTGTGGTGGACGATACTGGCAAGAGGGCGACTAAAAGGCAGGTCAAATTTGGCTTTAGAAGCCTGAGAGAAGTAGAGATAATTGAGGGTCTGGCCGAGGACGAGGAAGTGATCATCTCCTCCTACAAAGACTGGCTTAAAAAGCGTTTTATCAAGATTAAATAGGGGGTTTTTTATGCTTTGGCACTATCTAAAAGTGGCAACACTCCAGCTCAAAAAGCAGAAAATCAGCCTTGGAATTGCCATCATTGGGCTGGCAATCAGCATCACGGCTACGGCATTGCTGGCTTCTTACTGCGCCTTCTATCTGGATTACGATCGTAATGTGGATCACCACGAGCAGTGGTATAGGCTAAGGCTCAGCCGGATTGATCCCATAGCTGGAGAAATCCAGGAGAGCAATTTCTATAGCGAGATCACCGGCCTGATTCTCAATCAGATCCCGCAGATTAGCGAGTATCTCACTCACGTTCAAAACCACATCGATTTTAACTTAACCTGTGACGACAAGCCGTTTCCAATGCTGGAAAAAGCGTCTGTGACCAGCAATTTCGCAGAACACTTCAGGATCAATACTATCTATGGGAACCCGGATTCGCTGCTGGTGAACAACCGGAGCATGATCATCAGCAAGTCTTTCTCAGAAAGAGTGTTTGGCGATAAGAATCCAGTGGGGTTGACCGTGTACGTCAAAACTACGCCTCGCTGGGTCATCAGCGGTGTGTTTGAGGATTTACCTGATAATCTGCACATCAGGACGGACATCTACCATCTGATGTTTGCAGAAAATGAAGAGATAACGGAGAAGCAGGAATATCTGTTGCGAAACCATGTGCGGGTTCGCATCCCGGACAAGGAATCCGTAAAAGCAGTAGAGGCCAGGATCAATCAGATCCTGGAAGAAAACCCTCTCTACAGCGACCATGACCTGCCTCAGAGAGTGCATTTGGATCCAGTATCCAAAATGCATTATATTACCGGACTGCGAGATGATGAGCCCACCCTGCCCATACGAAATATCTACTCCCTAATCGTGCTTGGGATTTTAATCTTTGGTGCTGCGCTCTTGAATTTCTTGAATATCATCCGGCTATCCTGGCAGCGAAGAAGCGACGAGCTGTATTTCAGGCGTAATCTCGGAGCCAGTAAAGCAGATATCTTCGTTCAATTGCTGCTCGAATTTGTAGTTCATTACCTATTGGCTTCAGCACTGGGGTTTATCCTTTACAGGTATAGCTTTGAGGCCTTTAGCGCAATGGTCAATCTGAGCCTTGCTAGCTATAATATACTCCGCTATTCCCTTTGGGTGTTTCCGGCCCTTGCCCTGTGTGGCATTGTCTGTGGCTTGATAATGGGAGTCCGATACGCCCGGATTTCTCTGGATACAGTCTCAAGCCGTCATCATCAGAGACAGATCGGGAGCTTTGTGTTGCTCACAGTCCAGATGATGATCAGCCTCATCTTTATCACTATGTCGCTCGCTGTTTCTTCCCAGTTTCGCTACATCAGGAATATGGACTGGGGTTTTGACGCCAAAAACACCGTGCAATACAAGTTTAACACACTTCTGCATAGAGATTACCCGGGATATCAAAACGGCAATGTGGTTCGGGCACGCATCCGGGAAGTTCCTGGGGTGATCAAAGAGAGCGCCAGCGGGATGAATCTGGTGAGTGATAAAATTGGCTGGATAAACGGACTCTTTGAGTTTCAGATCCAGCTCGATGGGATGGAGGAGCTTTCCAGCGAGTTCTGCCTCACTCATTCAGTTCAGCCAGATTTCTTTAAGACTCGTGAAATCCAGGTCTTGTATGGAACCATCCCGGAGGAAGAAACCGAGGCGCAAGTAGTGGTAAATGAGACCTTTGCCAATACCTTTACTCTGGGAGAATCGCCCCTGGGTCGCTCTTTTGGCGCTGGTGAGGGCGAGGATGCGGCTCGCATCCAGATCGTTGCAGTCGTAAACGATACCTGGTATCATTCCATGCACGAGCGGATGAGGCCGGCTGTCTATTTCATCAATCCCATGGGACTGGATCACTTTCAGGTAACCTACGATCCAGATCGTAAGCAGGAAGTCCTAAGCTCGCTGGATTCTCTGTTCCAGGAATTGGCCAGTGGCGGGTTTCTGGGTTTTCACAGGGTAGAGCTGGAAGAGAAAAGGCAAAACCTGTACCGGATGGATGATATCTACCAGAAACTGAGCATCAGCTTTGCCATCCTGATTGTGCTGATCTCCTTGATGGGAGTGTATGCCGTCAGCTCGCTTCACATCGACCGGCAGATGAAAGATATAGCTATCCGTAAGGTGTGTGGAGCAGACTTGAGAGATCTGGTCAGATTCTACTTCAGGCAATATCTGATCGTGCTTCTGAGCGCTGTGGCCTTTGGGTCTTACCTTTCATACAAACTGATTCAGATGTATATGGATAGATTTTCAGTGCAGCAAAACACTACCTGGCTGGCATATCCAATAGCTCTTCTGATCCTGGTAGCGATGGTCTTTGTGCCTCTGTATATCAATATTG
>CAZZCS010000154.1:0-4169 GCA_964652645.1 uncultured Candidatus Cloacimonadota bacterium
AAATCTGCAAATTGTGCAGCGAAAACTGCAAACTGTCGCATCGTTACTCATCCTTGCTCATCCTTACCAAGACCCTTTTAGGTAGTTTTTGACAGGATTTCTGCAAATCAGATCACCGAAAACTTCAAATTCTGACACGATATCTGCAAGCGCCATTAATTGAATCTGAAGTAATCTTCACTTTCTCTATCTTTTTCAAATTCGATTCTTTTTTTCAAATCGTCTAAGCATGTTGCAACCCAATCAACAATCAATGGATCATCGTATTGATCAAGAGATTTCAACACTATTATGTGTCCTTCGTAAATTGGTATCGCTGAACCACCCCAGGCTCTTGGCATCATATTAGAATAAATCCGATCCAGAGTTATCTGGTTATAAAGCTTTAAATCGAATAGTAACAGTATCAATTTATGAAATTGAATGTCAGCTCCATTGAATGTCAAAACGGGTATCAATGATGGAAGAGTCTCGTAAGCCCTAGTTTCTTTTTTACACCAATCTATTAGCACGCTTTCAGAAAGAATGGAATCTATACCCTTCTTTTCACCAATCTCGTTTTTGGGATTTAGCAAGTATAGTAGACCGTATGAGTTTTCTGTGTCCTTTAGCAAGAAATCTGAGATAATGTCCCATGATTCTTCAAATCTACTTTCAAGTAATAGGAAAACTAACGATCGAATTTCAGAATGAAATCTATGTGAACTCCAGTAATCCCTAGATAACAACAAAATGTCGGTAATAATGAATGATAGAAATTTTGGATCAATCTCTTTTAATTTGAGAGTCTTTTTTACTAACTCATGACGGTGATACAAACTCATCGAATCATTGTTAACATAGCTTGAAAGTGGTGCTTTGATAAGTAGTTCTTGTATAAATGGACTAATGCTGTGAAGCTTATTGTTACCCTCATCAAACATCAGATACATTGCTAATATGTCGATAGAGGGATGTACGAAATCAGTATTGATGTCTACCGCACTCGAAACGAGCCTCTGAACATGTTCTGGGCTACAGCTATCCAATACACTGCCGTATGAAAGTAACCTAAACTGATTTGGATTCATGAGTTTGGATTCGATCAGTTGTTCAATAACGCTCAAATCATAGGCATCTAAATCCTGCATTCGAATAACATCAAACAAAAACCGATTCATAATATCATCTCGCAACAGGCTTTGTATCATTTCACAATACAGGTTTGTATCTGTTTGTTTAATGTACTGAAGCAACCCGGCGATGACTGATGGATTTGATTCCATTGGATCAGTCTCTTTGAATTCTTTCACAAGAACATTGAAAAGGGCCAGATTGTCCTCAATTAGCTTACCAAAAAGGAAACCGACCTTCGTTCCATATCTTTGCTCTCCTTTCAACAACAAATCTAAGTGCTCATTGATCTTCTTATTTTGTATTAACTCAGTAAGTAATTCTTCTGCTTTTTGCTCGGATAAGTCTATATATTTTCCATCCTCTTCTTTTTCATTATCATATGGGGGCCTGCATATCACTTGCTGAATTTGATCCTCTATAGTTTTTGGGGATAAAATCTCTATGCATTCAGCAATACATTTGCTTCTTAAGGGATCATTTCTAAACTGATCATGTTTCTGGTACCTTATGAATGCTTGGATCAGATTACTCAATACAATGTTCGGTTTGGTATGAGCACATGTGATGAAGTGAACGATCTCACTCAATAAACCAAGTTTTAGGAGTCCATACAATGCTCTCTCAAAAGCCTCCTTCACCATTCCTCCCATTATGGGAGAATGGTCAAGTACTGACAATAACATATCTAGCCCAGTTCTAATGTAGTCAAAAACCTCGTTCCATTTCTCTGGCATCCATTCTGTTAACTCTGGTTTTGTCCCTTGTAATTCGGAACCACAGCTTCTAGTAAAGTCTCCATAATAAACAACGTTCTTGAGCGCTTTGACGGCTAGATTTATGGACTCATTGTTGTTTTCTCTTAGTAGTTCTTTAATGAGTTTTAGTCTTTCGATAAATGGTGCATTTGCTCCTGAAAGATGAATATGGAACAGTTGTAAAAACTGACCTGTGGCATTATTCGCATATGGTTCGCTTTCTGATAAAGCTAACTTCATCAAGGATCTGGATGCTTTAGAGAAATGTTCTCTCCAAAAGCAAAGCATTTCCAAGGCAATTACCAGGTTTCTTCTTCCTTTGATGAGTTTAAGGTCGGCCAATTGAGTCCAGGAAATAACCCTGTGTATAGCATCAGCAGTTGTTTGAGGGTTCACTTCCACAAGGTAGCGGAAGACCATCGAACCCCTCTCTGAATAAAGGACTTCCGCTTGGCCAAAAGGGGCTTGTTCTTCACAAAGCTTTCTAGCTATATCCCTTGCTTGTGGCACATAATCTAAATGCCTAAACTGCTTACACAGACTCTGAAGCATGTCCGCGGGTAAATTCTCATCAGTAAAAAGCGTCTCAGCCTTTGCCTGCATACAAACTTTCCACCATTCTTCTGCTAATCTAATAGCAAGTGGCTTAGGAACAACTTGTAAGAACTTGTGCCGATAATCTATAATGCCTCTATCATGAAATCGTTGCATGTAGCTAAAGACGGTTGAAACGTCCTCACCAGCTATTTCGTCAGCTACGTATCTCAGCTGCCATTCAAGTTCTTTCTGAAAACCAATGTGATCAAATACGGACAAGGAACAAAGTGTTTTGCATTCATCTTTAGTTATATCTAAGGAGCAACCAATCATTCTTTCAACGAGACTTTTTTGTGTTATTGAACCGACATTGGGTTCGTTTTGGAGATACGAATTGGCAAGTAAGGAGGCTATCTTTGGAAATCCTCCGGATAGTTCAACGATCTTTCCTATAACTGTCTGATTGTTTGTAAGGTTTGGAAATGCAGTTACAACGATTTGTTCAATTACTTGATTTGGTAGCTTTTTCAACGGTATGACATTGTCATTTCTTTCAGAAGGATCATTGTCGATAGAAATCATACTCAGCTTTGAGTCTTTATGCGTTATCTCTTGAACCAATTTATCATGGAGATTTGGACTACAATTGTCAAACACCACAATACCGCTTCTTCCATGATTTATTAACTGAAATATGTCACTGATAATTACAGAATTTTGAACCTCTTGACAGTCTATATAAACTACCATGTTGTTAAGTATGGACTGTTCAATGTTAGGTGGACCTTGTTCTGGAGGTTTGAATGTTTCAAGTACTAATCTTGATTTTCCCAAACCTGATAATCCAATAAGCCTAATAACGCGCTGAGGTTCTAATAGCGTTTTCTTAATGAATTCCATGTGTGATGATCTTTCTACATCTCCAACATAGGTCAACTTATTGTCCGCATACCCAGACCACCTATCCCATAGTTGAAAATTACTTCCAATATTCTGTCCTGATGCTTCCTTTACATATACGATAGCTGCATAGTGTTCATTAGTCCATTCAGCAATTTGTACTGAGCCATAAATGGTTATGTTATCTTTTGTTACTCCGCTCTTGCCAGCATCGTGAAATCCTGATAATATCTTATTCTTTCTTTCCTTTATCATCCTAGCATTTAGGGCTTTATTGTTAAAAATGATATAGTGTTTGCCGTTATTACCTATGTCCACAAGCATTGGTTTGAGAACTCTATTCTCTTTATCTTGAAACAGCTCATTATAACATTCTTGCGGTCCAAACCCCGTTGCTTTATTCTGAAATAAGCACTTATTTGATGGGAACCAGTTTGTTTTTTCGACAGACCCTTCCCAATTTACCCCTGCATCTTCTCCACCATCTCCAGATGTTATGCTTAATGAACCACTCACACCAGACTTCTCGATGTTATTTCTAGCAGCCTCTAAATACATCAGTTTAAACATCAAGGTGCTCAAACAAATATCATTCAATTGTTCGATATCTTTGGATGTGATTTCATAGATTGGATTCATTATTTGTGTCTCCATTTACTATTATATAAGTCATTTCCAGCCCAGATTCCTGCCTCTTCTCCGGCCGTCGAGAAGTAGTCGATGTAGCTTAGAACCTTGTCATACTGGTGCATTCACTCTCCCATTAAGCAGTTATTTACTCAATTCTGCAAATATTTATGCGGGGGTCTCATTGTCAATAGCAATCGCATACTTATCGATTCTTAACCATTTCTATGCGGG
>CAZZCS010000155.1:0-4132 GCA_964652645.1 uncultured Candidatus Cloacimonadota bacterium
CCCCATATCATAATTGAATCTATAGCTCGTTGCACATCCATAGAAATCGGACATATATACACGAGGAATCGATTTTCTGGGCTTGATTTGATCTTATCTAAGCCCACCCACCACCCTTTTTTGGATGGGGCTGCGCCCTATCCCCAGATTAACTCAAGGGTCTTGAAAGGAAAAAACTGCTTGACCGCTTTATTCTTTACTGTTCTGATGCTCTAAAGATCAAAAGTGAGGTTTTTGTGAACCAGAATGCCAGAATCCTGGTCGTTGATGACGACGCGGTCATAGTTAAGATCATTACCAATATCCTGCATAAGAACGATTATGAAACAGCTTTTTGTCATAGTGGTGAGAAAGCTTTGGAGATGGTACAGGCAGAAGTGTTTGACCTGGTGCTGCTGGACGTTCAGATGGGAAAAGGTCTGGATGGCTATGAAACCTGCAAGATGATGCAAAAGATCAATCCCGATCTGCCTGTAATCCTGGTGACGGCAAATCAGGATGATGAATCTGTAAATAAAGGTTTTGAATCCCACTCCAGCGACTATATCAAAAAACCCGTATCCAAGCTTGAGCTTCTGGCCAGGGTGAACAAGACGATTACCCTCAAGCGCACCGAGAAAAGGAACCTGCAGCTTCTGGAGGACTTTCGCAAGGATTTGCGTACTGCTGCCACTATTCAAGAAGCCATGCTGCCAAAATGGATCTATATCGATAACAACATCACTTTCTCTTCCAATTACCAGGCCTCTGAACTGGTGGGAGGAGACCTCTTTGACCGGATCAAGCTCGACGAAAAGAAGTATGTGGTCTATATTGGCGATATCTCTGGGCATGGGGTGCAGGCAGCTCTACTGATGACGGCCGTGAAGGCCATTATCAAATTGTTGGTGGAAGCAGCCGATAAAGATACGGATTCGCTGGCCCAGCTCTTTACGAAGCTCAATGAAAGAATCTACAATGAGCTTTTTACTCATGGCAACTACATGACTATGCTCATGGGCGTGATCGATCTGGAGATGAACGAATTCCGCTTTCTCAATGCCGGACACCCACCTTTGATCATCATGGATACCAAGACAGGTGAAGCCAGGGTTCGCGACAAAAAAGGTTCGATGCCCCTCGGCTGGATGCCAAATACCAGCTACGAGGATTCAGATATAGACCGCATCCCGCTTTCCGAAGATATGATCTATCTCCTCTACACCGATGGAATCTACGAGTGTAACAACCAGCAGGAAGAGCAATTTGGCCTGGATGGGCTGATCAACGTCCTCAACAATCATATCCCCATCGATGGTTGCATCAGTCTCGCCTACAAGATCAAACACCATCTGATGGAAAACCAATACGAGATCTCTGATGATGATTTCACTCTCTTTAGCTTCCAGGTGCAAAGTTCTGAAATCAAAGAGAAACACACGCCAAATCTGCTGATCGATGGGGTGAAGAGAGATATGTTTATCCTCCGCTCCGCTCTGAGAGATGTGGGCAAGAAAGCCCTGCAATGCGAAAGACTGATCCAGGATTGGACGCTCAATAAAAGCCTTGCAGCCAAGGTAGAGCTCATTGTCGATGAGTTTTTGAATAACATCATTTCCTATGGCTACAATTATGCCGAGGATGCCATCATCGTGATCGAATTCCGCATCATCGACGACCGTCTCAAGATCACCTTTTGGGACAAGGGGATACACTGGGTTCCGGAAGAGACGGACTGCAATGTGGACAAACCCTACAATTTTGACCAGGATCTAATGAACATCAGAGGCAAAGGCATCAAGATTATCAAATCCATCACGAATAAGTTTATCCGCAGACGCTACGAGCATCTGAACGAAACATCAATCGAGATCAGCCTATGATCAGTATCATCATTCGCTCCAAAAATGAGATGCCCTGGATCAAATACACTCTCCAGATGCTGAGCAGGCAAAGCAGACAGGATTTTGAAGTGATCGCCGTGGATTCAGGCTCTACCGATGGCAGCTTTGAATATCTTCAGGACTTCAAGCCAGCCGTGCTGTATCAGATCAAGCCGGAAGAGTATATTCCGGGCAAGGTTTTGAATGAGGCAATCCGCCACAGCAGGGGTGAGATCATTGTATTTAACAATGCCGATTGCATCCCCCAGCACCAAGAGTGGCTGCAAAACCTGATCCTCCCCCTGGAAAACCAGAACGGGGAAGAACCTGCCCCTGTGGCCGCCTTTTGCAGGCAGGTCCCGCGTCCCAATGCCAGCCCTCTGGTCAGAAAGGATTATGAGAGAGCCTTTGGCGATGGTAAAATCCATTCCGGATGGAGGCATTTCTTTTCTCTGGCAAGCTCTGCCGTTACCCGGGAGGCTATCACCGCTCATCCCTTCAACCCGGACATTCAGTATTCCGAAGACATCGAATGGTCCTGGAGGATGAAAAGCAAACTGGGACATTCGATTGCCTATGTGCCAGATGCCATTGTGGAGCATTCGCACGACTATAGTTTGAAAGGGATAGCCAAGCGCTTCAAGGGAGAGGGAAAGGCCGAGAAGTATATTTACCGGGAACTCTACGAAAGCGAAGCAGGCTTGTGGCAAAAGGAGAGTTCGCTTCTAAAAGCAGTAGTCCTGCCCGCTGGGGCTGAGACTCTGAGAGACATCGTTTACCTGCTCCAAAGCAGAGAGTACGACTGGATTCCAAAAGCTCCTCTCTACCGCTTTTTACAACGTTATTATACCTACGTGGGAAGGACTCAATGAGAATATTCGTAAGCTGTATAGCCTTTGACGAAGGTAAATCCGGAATCTCGGATTACATTATATCCGTGGTCAGAATTATGGCCAAAACTCATAGAGTGGAGCTCCTGATCTACGAATCTGAGGTCGGATTTTTCCCCCTGAAAAGTGAGAACATCGTCTTTATCACTGTCAAAGACAGGCTCAAGAAGCCGATCATCTCTATGTTCTGGCACCTCTATGTGCTCCCCTTTAAGTACAGATACAAAGACTACGATCTCGTCTTCTTGCCTGCGGGCAACAGGCGCCTCTTTGCCCGTTATCCGGCCCATACGGTGGTGACTTTTCACGATCTCTCCCAGTTCTATATCCCCGAAAAATACGATAAACTGCGGATGGCCTATATCAAGATCGTCATTCCACATTACATCAAGAAAGCGCCGCATATCTATGCTATTAGTGAAAACACAAAGAACGATATGTTGCGCTATTACGATATGGAACCTCATCAGATCCAGGTAAACTACAATGGCTACGAGCCCCGGAAACTGGAAACCAATATGTCCGAGATCGAGCTCCGCTCCCGTCTCAAGATCGAGAAACCTTACCTCCTCTATATCAGCAGATTGGAGCATCCCGGTAAAAACCACATCAACCTGATCAAGGCCTTTGAGCTCCTGCCGGAGCAGATCCGGGATCAGTACGACCTCGTGCTGGCAGGCAGTCCCTGGAGCGGACATCAGGCTATCTACGATTACGTAAGCAGTTCTGAAGTAAAAGACCAGATCCACTTCACCGGCTTTGTGCCAAACGAAATCCTCGCAGCCCTCTACAAGAATGCCAGATTGTACGTCTTCCCCTCTCTCTATGAGGGTTTTGGCATCCCGCTGCTGGAAGCTATGGCCTCGGGCTTGCCTGTAATCTGCTCAAACCGCTCTTCCATGCCGGAAATCGGCGGAAATGCAGTAATGAGCTTTGATCCCGAATTCCCAGCAGACATCACAGCCAAGATGGAGATGGTGCTTACAGATGAAGCCCTGTATGACAGAATGGTACAGTGCGGTTTACTCCGGGTCAGAGAGTTTAGCTGGGAAGCACACGTAAATACCATTCTGGACACAGTCAGAAAACCCTAAATAACAAGCAGGAGAAAGAACATGATTAGTAGTGATTATGTAGATTATAGTATTGAACGAGTAGTAGAACTCTGCAAAATCCCCAGCCCCTCTGGATACACCAGGGAAGCTATTTCCTATTTGATAAATGAACTTACAGAGCTGGGCTATCAGCCCTATACCACAAACAAAAAGGCTCTGCTCTGCGACTTGGGCGGAGAGGGTGATCCCCTGCTGCTAGCCGCTCACGTGGATACCCTGGGGGCCATGGTGAGAGCCATCAAGCCGAATGGCAGATTGCGGCTCA
>CAZZCS010000156.1:0-4019 GCA_964652645.1 uncultured Candidatus Cloacimonadota bacterium
TGCCACCCACGACTGCGTCGCGGGGGCTGTCGCCCCGCTGGGGCTTGCTGCGCTCCGCACCCTCGCTATGCCACCCCACAGAGCCACGTTGTGTCTCTGCGAGGCCCCGGCTGTTACGCATCTGCGATGCTTTTGAAGTATCGGCTGCGCCGATGGGTTATCACGACCATTATACGCAGAAAAAAAATCCCGCTGATCCTGGCGATCCTGGAGATCCGTGTTCTATTAAAAATAACCGTAGCATTGGAATGCTACGTTACGGGATTATCGTTACATCGCTGGAACCTCGGTATCACCGTAGCTAATCGTATCCACCATCAGGCTGAGGAGTTCCTTGCCCTTGTGTTTCACGATCACGGTGTCGAGATCGCGCTTGCGGTCGTAGCTAAAATTGATTTCGAGCCTTTCTTTGGGGTCAATAATACTTGTAAGTTGGTAGTTTTGGTTGAAGCTAAAGGTCATGCCATTCTGGATTAGCTCCCTTTTGGCGAGGATTTCTGCTTCATGCTCCAGCACCAGATACTCCAATTGATTGAGGATGAGGGCTGGTGAGCCTGGAATCATTTTTTGCAGATCGAGCTCTTCCAATTGGGGCATCACGGAAGATTTGAGCTCCAGATATTCACCCAGATAGAGGGAAAGAATCGGCTGGGCCTGCATCCCCATGATACCGCCCTGGATCACATCCAGCCGCATCGCAGAGTCATTTTTGACCACCACAAAGTTCTGCCGGATCGAAAGCAAGCTATAGCTGATCTTGATAATCCCTTCAGCCCGGAAACTACGTAGCTTGGCCAGTTCCGTACGCAATGCAGTGCTATCGGCTTTGGTCTTGTTCACTGAACAGGATACCAACGCCAGAATCACCAGCAGCAGGATGAGGGCCCGGAATATCTTCATATCCCTTCGCTCCTCTTGGGCTTGTACACGTAGTACAGTCCCACCCCAGCGGCGATCACCATCAGCAGACTCAGGAACTGCCCGATGGACATAAAGCCCAGGATAAAGCCAAACTTATCGTAAAACTCGAGAGAGTCCGGTTCCCGCACAAATTCGATCATAAAGCGGAAAACACCGTATAAACCGATAAAGCTCCAGAAGACGACGCCCGTCTTCTTCACTTTTTTGAGCAGAATCTGGGCAACGGCAAAAAGGACAATCCCTTCCAAAAGCATCTCGTAGAGCTGGGTAGGATGCCGTGGCAAGCCGTCCGACTCCGGAAAGATCATCGCCCAGGGAAGGTTCGTGGGCCGGCCAAAGAGTTCGCCATTGATAAAATTGCCAAAGCGACCCAAGCCCAAACCGATTGCCACCAGTGGAACTGCCGGATCGGCCATGCTATAGAACTTGTAGCCGTATTTTTTGCAATAAATCAGCCCCGCGATTATCACGCCCAAAGCCCCGCCATGAAAGCTCATGCCTCCTTCCCAAACGGCAAAGACGGCCAGCGGATTTTGCAGATAATAGAGCAAGTTGTAAAAGAGGATATAGCCGATGCGCCCACCCGCAATCACGCCGATCATCACATAAAAAATGGCGGATTCGTAGTGATCCCGGTTGAGTTTGATCTCCCTGATCTTCAGATTGTAGCGGTACAAAATGTAGCCCAGGATGAAACTGAGCACATACAAAAAACCGTACCAGCGTACCTGTAACTGCAGGCCAAAGAGCGAGAACTGCGCAATCTCGGGACTAATGTTATGGTATGGAATCATCTTTTTGTCAGTTCATCGAGGCGTTTAACGATCAGTGCTGCTGCACCATCGGCATCACCCTCGTATCTCTCGGTCTTTTTCTCGATCTGGGGAGTAAAGATCTTTACCACCTGAGTGGGAGAGCCATTCAGCCCCACCAGCTTTTCATCGAGATTGAGATCCTGGCAATTCCAGGTGATGAGTTCGGCTGTCTTGGCGTTCTTTTTTCCCCGGAGTGAGGGCAGACGCGGGGTATTGATCTCTTTGACCACCGAAATCACGGCCGGAAGCTTCATCTCCACCCGGTCGTAACCATCCTCCATGAGGCGTTGGAGGATCACTTTGTAGCAATCCATCTCCTCCACCTTGCGTACAAAGCAGGTCTGGGGGATATTGAGGTGTGCTGCGATCCCAGGCCCTACTTGAGCGGTATCGCCGTCGATGGCCTGCTGACCGGTGAGAATCAGATCGTACTCACCCAGTTTCTTGATCGCTGCTGCCAGAGTGAGGCTCGTTGCCCAGGTATCGGCCCCGGCAAACTTGCGGTCGGAGAGCAAAACTATCTTGTCCACGCCGAGGGCAACGCATTCGCGGAGAGTGCTTTCCACCTGTGGCGGCCCCATGCTGATGGCGGTAATAGTGCCACCATGCTTTTCCTTCAGACGTACTGCTTCTTCGATGGCATAGGCATCAAAGGGATTGAGGATGCTCTCTACGCCTTCCCGGACGAGAGTATTGGTCACCGGATCAATCTTGATTTCCGTAGTGTTGGGAACCTGTTTGACGCATACGATCAGATTCATCTAAACTCCTCAGTTTTTGTAAAATGCTTTGATCTTTTCTACCACATACTGCATTTGATCTGTAGTCAGCTCTGGATAAATCGGGATGGAGAGGACTTTGGCAGACAGCTCTTCGGATACGGGGAAATCTCCCTTTTTGTAACCGAGCTCGGCAAAGCACTCCTGCAGATGGAGGGAAAGCGGATAGTAAACAGCGCAGCCTATATCGTTATCAGAGAGATACTTCTGCAGCTCATCACGGCGCTCGCTGATCAGAGTGTACTGGTTATAAATCGTAGTTGCCTTAGGATCGATATATGGGGTTTGCACCTTGCTCACACCCTGGAGAGCTTCATTGTAGAAATCTGCGTTGGCGCGGCGTCCTTCCGACCATGAGGCCAGCTGTTCCAGCTTCACCAGCAGGATGGCAGCTTGCAGAGTATCCATGCGGCTATTGAGGCCTACCCACTTGTGGTAATATTTGGGGTTTTCGCCATGTACCCGGAGCTGACGCAAGCTGGCAGCGAGTTCATCACTATTTGTGAGGCACATTCCGGCATCGCCCATGGCACCTAAGTTCTTACTGGGAAAGAAGGAAAGAGTTCCGATATCACCGAAGGAACAGGTCATTTTGCCGCCCCAGGTACTTCCGATGCCCTGGGCATTATCTTCGATCACGGTCAGCTTGTGCTTTGCAGCAATACTCATGATTGCATCCATATCGGCAGGTTGACCAAAGAGATGTACAGGCATTATTGCTTTAGTCTTTGGGGTGATGGCAGCTTCGATCCGGGCAGGATCAAGATTAAAGGTTTTGGGGTCGATATCTACAAAGACAGGCCTGGCGTGGTTTCTCCAGATGGAGCTAGCTGTGGCAAAGAAGGTGAAGGGAGTGGTGATCACTTCGTCGCCTTCGCCGATGCCGAGGGCTTTGATAGCCAGGACGAGGGCATCAGTACCGGAGGCACAGCCGATGGCATGCTTGATCCCCAGGTATTCTTGCATTCTGTCTTCGAGGGCCTTGATCTCGGCACCCATGATGTAGTGGTGTTTTTGTAAAACCTTGTCAATCTGGCTTCTGATATCGGCCATGAGAGGCTCGTATTGAGCGTGTAGATCGAGCATTGGAACTTTCATTTATAAACTCCTTAGATAAAATTCAGTTTAATTGGTAAGGGTTCTGAATCCGATAATGATCGTAATCACCTGTGAGGTAAGCTGGAGGACATCCTTCACTTCGGCCCACAGATCGCGATCTGTAGATTCGGGCACAAAGATGATATCGCCGGTGCGGATCACCTGATTTTTACCAGGCTTAATCCAGTTTCCGGAGGTACTGCGGATGATGCGAATTCCTCCCCAACGGCGGTTGTTTGTATATCCACCGGCAGCTTCAATGTAATACTTCCAGTCTTTCCCCTCTACATAAGGGATGAGGCCGGGACGGCGTACCTGACCACTTACCCATACCATATCCACGAGTTCGGGTATATAGACGTGATCCCCATCTCGCATGAGCGGGTTCTCTTGTTCACCCTTGGAT
>CAZZCS010000157.1:0-3893 GCA_964652645.1 uncultured Candidatus Cloacimonadota bacterium
CATTTTGCAAGGATTTCTGAGCGCATTCGTAAAGTCAAGTAAAACATCTGGAAACGTGGTATCCTTACTGTGGAATTCGTAGCTAGTGTATCAATGGCACAGGACGAGGGGTCAATCTAAGCACAGGGCTTTATTCCTTGCTTTCTCCCCTTGCCGGCCCAGTAGCGCTCATTAAGCCTTAGGCAAGCATTAATTGCTTACGCTTGATTAAGGCTTGAAGAACGCTTTGACGCATGAACTAGAATTGAAAGTTCATGCAAAGTGAGAAAATCATTTGACAAACAGAGCGTGTTTAAACATTCATATTCTCGCTTATTTTTTTATCTTTTGAACTCATGATTTCAGTTGAAGGGCTCTTATATGGCAATGAATCAACTATGCTGAGGAAGATATGCAACCCATTCGAAGCAAACCCCTAGATCTGTATGATCTGCTGTGTTCTGGGACTTTTGATGAGGCCCCAATAGGTATTTGGCTTTACGAAGTTGAGCGAGATGAAGTCTGCTGTAATCTGGCAATGAAACAATACTTCGATCTCGGACAAGAGAGCCGTGTTTTCCCGAGGCAGTCCTTCAACAAAAGTATCTCTCCAGACGAAATTGCACGTCAAGAAGAATTACTAGATGACATAATCCAAAATCGTACCGATATCTATTCTCAAGTAACGTCCTATCATCGTAGCAACGGAGATTTGATATGGCTGAGAGAAACAGGCAGAGTACTTTCCAGAAACTCCGAGGGCAAAGTTCAAACCATTCTGGGTTTTAGTTTGGATGCGAGCACAGAGATAATTCTGGAGCAAAAAGAACATGAAGTCTATGATTTGATCGAAGCTCTATCAATCAGATTTATTGACTTGGATGATTTTGATCTCAAAATAGATCTAAGCCTGAAGGAAATGGGAGAGTTTTGTAATGCATCACGTGCTTACATATTCATAATCGATGAAGCAGATGCTACCATGTCAAACACTCACGAGTGGTGTGCCCAAGGCATAATCCCTCAAAAGGGAATCTTGCAGAATCTTCCTTTGGCTGATTTCTCTTGGTGGATAAAATTACTTGAAAATCAGGAAACCATTCATATCGAAGATGTAAGCAAGCTGGGAGATGAGGCAGTTAGTGAGAGAGAAATCCTTACTATCCAGGGTATTAGATCCCTCTTGGTGATGCCGATAACTGTAGATTCCAAGCTCAAAGGTTACATTGGATTTGATAATGACATAAGCCAAGGCAGGTGGGATTTTCGCGCGGTTTTAGAATTGAAATTCTCCTCGTTGTTGTTTAGTAAGGTCTTTCAACAACATGACTCGGTGAAGCAATTTCAGAAGTCTATGGATGAACAAATTTTTTTAACAAGCCAGCTATCGGAATCAAACGAGGAACTTACCATTTATAAACATCTGTTTAGCAGTACTCATGATTGTGCGTTCATCTTGGATGAAGATTATCATATTCTTGAAGTTAACTCTGCCGTGACAGATACCTTGGGATATAAGAGTATAGACCTAAAGTTTCTGAATTTCTTCAGATTGTACTCAGAAGACAAAGTAGGTATTGCTAAAGAGTTGTTCCAAAAGATATTGGATCACACTCAAGAAATGTTCTACTTGGAAATGTGTACTAAATCTGGAGTTGAATTAGTCGTTGAAAATAGAGTAAGTAAATCGGCAGTGAATGGAAAGACATATATTTTCGTATTGGGAAGAGACATCACAAGCGTTATCCAAGACCAAAATCAAATCAAAGCCTCAATGCAGTATTTTAGAAGCTCCTTCGATAATAATACTGCAGCTATGAGTATTATTGATCCTCTGTCAGGCGCATACATCACTGTCAATAATAGTTGGGAAAAACTAACCGGGTTCAAAAAAAGCGAAGTGATTGGGAAAAGTGGTTTGGACATTGGTTTGTATAGCGAAGTAGAACTCTTCCAGAATCTTATCAAGCGTGTTACTAAGGAAAAGATTATCAGTGATGTTCCAGCGTGGATCAAAACTAAAGAAGGGAATAGAAAAGCAATCCAGTTTTCACTATCACTTGTCCAATATCAAGGTAATGACCAGGTCTTGGCGGCAGCAATTGATGTGACTAATCTTCAAAACAACATTGCCCTACTCGAAGAAAACGTCTTATCTAAAACCATCGAGCTCAATGAAAGTGAGGAGTACTATCGGATTTTGTTTCACAGTTCACCCATCGGAGTGTTGATTCTCAATCACAAGAATCAGTATGTAATGGCAAACCAGCAATGTTTGACTTGGTTTGAAGAAGAATACTTGAGGGAAATTGGGGAATTTCTGGAGAATCGTCTGAGCAAATTTGTCAATCTAGAAAATTTTGACACATCAAAAACTAGCATGGAGACCATCGAACTTGATACAAAACAGGGCATCAAGACCTTTCAGATTCACAAAAAGCAGTTAAAAACAGCAAATTCAAGTCTTCCAAAGCAACTCATTTTCTTCGAGGATGTTACATTGCTAAACAGTGCCAATATTGCCATATCCCGGGCAAGAGATAAAGCCGAAGCATCAGATAGGCTCAAGTCCAGCATTTTATCGAATCTGAGTCATGAGTTTAGAACCCCTCTGAATGGAATATTGGGATTCACTGAGTTAATCCTTCATTCCGCAGCGGAATCGGATGTAAAAGAGATGGCTTCAATGATTGATGTATCCGGCAGAAGACTCATGCAAACTCTCGATTCCCTTGTCACTATTGCTCAGCTTGAAGCTGATCCATCCATTATTAAAAGGCACCTTATAAAACAAGACCTAAAGGCTACCTTAGATAACATTACCTATAGATTCACTAGTTCTGCCAAACAGAAAGGACTCCAAATTCGTTCCGATTATCAAGACGATTTGGTTATTGCGTATGATGCTACAATAATCAAGACGATAGTTAGTAATCTTGTTGATAACGCTATAAAATTTACGAATAAGGGACTTGTGGAGCTTGTTGCCAGAATCGAATTGATAGATGATATCAAGACCCTGGTGATTGCAATCCGAGATACTGGAATTGGTATTCCAAAAGAAAAGCTGGGAACAATCTATAAACCATTTGAACAAGTGAGCCAGGGTTTGGAAAGATCACATGAAGGCTCGGGTATTGGTCTGACAATTGTCGATAAATATGTACATGCTCTGGGGGGTAGAGTGGACGTATCCAGTGAGATAGATGTGGGGTCCACGTTTTCTATATTTATTCCAATTACTACAGAAGATGGAACGATTGAGAGTTTACCGAAAGATGTCATACAAGAGAATGAGGTTCCACGACTACTAGTAGTTGAAGACAATATGGTCAATGTCATGCTCATTAAAGCCTATCTAAAGTATTTTCAACTAAACGTCTCTACCGCTGCTACTGGAGAAGAGGCAATAGAGTTGTGTGCACAAACTCAGTATGATATCATCCTAATGGATGTAAATCTTGGCAGTGGCATAGATGGGGTCAGTGCTACCAAGCAAATACGAGAAATCCAAACATATCAAGCAATACCTATAATCGTAGTAACTGGCTATACTCAATTTACCGAGAGGGAGCACTTTATCAAAAGCGGTTTTAACTTCTATCTGGCAAAACCTTTCAATCAAGACCAGCTCATAAGGGCTCTAAAGATGTTTATAACTCTCAAGAGTAATAAATAGGCAAGATTATCCACATGTAAAACATTCAATATGTCGTTCTCACTGAACTGCGGAGTCCCATCGCGACGGTATGCTTCTGAATGCATGTGATTATGAAATTGATGGTGTCGCCCCGCTGGGGCTTGCTGCGCCGTTTTTCGCTTTCAATCACCTTCTCACATACAGTCATCCGTGTATCAGGCGTGTATCAAGCGTGTATCAGGCGTGTATCAAGTGTGTTCTCGAACCCACTTGA
>CAZZCS010000158.1:0-3870 GCA_964652645.1 uncultured Candidatus Cloacimonadota bacterium
TGTTCCCCTCGAGATCGCCTCGAGTACTCGAGGCGATCTCGAGGCGATCTTGAGGGGAAAACGAGGGGAAAGATAGGGGGATAAGACAGGTTGATGCAACGTGACAGAAATCTGCAAACTATCGCATCGTAAGACATCCTTACTCATCCTTTCCCAGACCCTATTAGGTAGTTTTTGACAGGATTTCTGCAAAGTGGAGAACCTACCGCTCATTCAGTTATCATATTAATGGAGAAAGTTCACTGCCTGCTTCAACAACAGGTGAATTACCGATAGTACATTTAGGTAGGTTATCAATAGCATCCTTAAGAACCGAAGCAAACTTGTTGGAACTTGTAATTAGAATTGCATTTGAGTAGCTAGCCAAAGCTAGATCATATTGTTCAGTTTTGTCATGTATATCTCCCTGGAGTTTTAAAAATGCTGGTCTAAATTTCTCTGGAACACATGATGATAATGAGCGATTGATGCTTTCTAATGCAGATGTATATTCCATTGTATCGAACTCAAGTTGGGCTTGTCGATAAAACCAAAATGCATTTCTCTGATCGGCAGGCATTCTATTAAGGGTATCTTGTGCGTCTTCATACCTGCCAAGAATGATTTGATTTTCTGCAATCATAGTAATCTGGTAACATTCCTTTTCAACCCCAGGATGATCATAATATCTACCTGCGTCTGAACACCACTTCAACATAGAAGCTTTGTCATTGAGTTCACCGAATGCCTTGCCTATGTTCTTAAGTGCATCTGCAATATTTATGGCTAATTGCCCTCTAACATTACTCAATGGGGGAAAATCGGCATATTCAGATAGAGAGGTCAATACCTCAGGGTATTCGAACCAAGTTATTCTTGAAAATGGAACCAACCCTTCGAATGCTTGCTTGTTCCCAGCTATCAAACAATGCATTAGAAGTGAGCTACTAGCGTTGATAAACACTTCATTTCTTGCATACTCATCCTCAATTCCGCTGTACCTCGATAAGAGCTTCAAGCTCTCAATCTGATAAGTCACTGACTTAGTCATTCTTAATGTTGCATCCATAATGCTATCAAGGATTACACGCACGGAATTCCTCCCCTTATCAAGAATAGCTTCATTGGGTTGATCGATACTCATTCTCACAGCTAACCTAGCAATTTGCAGAGAAGTAGATAAATCATCAGGGTCACATCTCTGATTCTGGACAAAGATGTCCCATGCTTCAGATAACTTGTTGAGCCTAACTAAAGCTTTAGCTTTATGATGCCTTAATCTCAATTGGAAAGATTCTGGAACAGAATCAATAATAGTATTGATTTGAGATATTAATCTCTCACTAACTACTATCTTTTCAGGGGTGGGGGCTGATATCAGTTGGCGCTCATTTGCCTCAATGATGCACATAACTGAGTATTCATCATTTGCAAAGTTTACCATTGGGAATTCAGATAATAACTGTACAATATCCTTACAACAATCTTCCATCTGAAGATAAATTGCAAGTCGTTTCGAAGGGATTATATCCATATATTGAACGGATTTTTGAAATCGATCGGCAAATAAGTTTAAACAATTGTGAAAATGGTATAGGTGTTTCTCTTCAATAAAAAGTAAAGAATCCCAAAGTAAACCTGCAAATTTCTTATCTTCTTCTGAGTTTAGAGGGGACTCAAGTGAATTCAGATGATGCATTACTAGATCATGGACTTTATAATACTGCTTGTTAATCTTAGTTATTATCAACTGTCTCTCAAGATTGCTGACAATTATCTGTCCGGCGAATTTCTTTAGAAACTCAATACTGATGATTTGCGCATTCAGCCAAGCTAGTTCCCTCAAAATGTGTTGTTTTTCCCGGTAGAACTCCCCCAACAACTTATCTATGAAATATTCATTTTGTGGAGTTTTGATTTCTGAAATCTGAGAAAAGACATCACAAACGTTGTTCCATGCTGAGGCATCGTCTCTGATGAATGTATTTATAAATCTTAATAAAAAAGGATTTCTATATGACTTATTCAGAATATCTTCAACAGAACAATCTCCATCACAGCTTGCAATGCCGTCGAACAGCATTTTTTTCGCAATATCATCTGTATATTGCGGAAACTCAACTGTGCTGATGTCTTTACTGCATTTCATTTTACTCAAAACAACCAATTTACTACCATTTATAAAACCATCGTTGAGCTCTCGAAATTGGTTTATCTCGACCTCTTGCGAACAATCATCTATTACCAAAAGGCACTTACAAGAAGTAAAACGGTGCATTAGATTGATTACATGTCCAATTCTACTAACTGTTATGCTTTGTAGAGGCCTGCCTACAATATCTTTACTATCAAGCCACACTACGCTATCATACTCACCAAAATGTTTACTCACGTACTCAATCATTGCTGAAGTTTTTCCTGAACCACTGATGCCGTATATAACTAAACAGTTATTATCATTGAGGGCTTGTTCTATGGCCGTATGCACTTGAAAATCGTCAAAATATGGATTTACCCTCAATGGAACAGCGTAGTCAAGAATGGATTCATTCTTAAGAATTGAAAGTTCTGGGAGATATCCTACGAGTTCATCTATCCTCGAATCCTTCAAACTCAGTAGTTCAAATATTGCTACCGAAAGCTTTCTATTGTCGAAAACCTCACATTTTCCTCCGTCAATTTCATTAAGAATAATCGACCATTGACCTTCAGGACAACGCTGATTTGAAATTAGGTAGAGTTTTTCGAACTTAGGTGCTTTAGACTTAGCATGTTCAATGTCAGACTTGATCTTATTGCTGCCATTGAAGTAGTTCTTATCGGTACTGCACTCTACAATAATCACATTTTCTGAGTCAAAGCCGTCGACCGTATAGCCCATTGGTTTATCATCTTCATTAACTCCTCTGTGATTGATATCTCTACCAGTTTTCAAGGAAACGACGATCATCGCAATATGCTCCAGATCAGTCGACGATACCACGGACAAACTTGCTATCAAGCGTTTTGTTGCATATATCTTATTTCTGTCACTCATTGATTATTCTCCAGTGTTATCACAATCACCTCACGTACAATTTACTCTGTTTATGTTATCCCCTGACTAGTTTAATAAACATCTTTCTGTCACTCTCAGACAATTCCTTAAACCTCTCCATCACCACTCTATCTTGATCTCGCTCAGTCGTTTATCAAGAGCTTTTCTTATCTTCTCTATTTTCTTCAAATGAGCATCAGTAACATACGCTGGTGGACTAGACAGCTTATTCTGGAGCTGGTTAGCCGTTGCAACATCCATGTCTGGAATGTCCGGTTCTAGTGCTATGATATTATCTGCCCATTCTTTACTAAGCTGCTTACGAGAATCAGATATGGTTTTGACAATGTACTTGATCACGTCTTCGGGTGGCCATGGAAATTCATCCTCAGCCAGCTTTGAGACTGTCTCTTGTTCAACTACTATTGAGAGTGTATCACAAAAGAACTCCAGGTTAGGTTAACATCGCTTAAGCGACCGTATGATCGTTTAAACTGATGTAATGCCTTTTTTGCTATATGGAAATCTTCAAAGTCCGATTCCAGTCCATCGTAGGCTCTGATGAGAGAATCGGCTCCTCCAACAATTCATCTATTGATTCCTCAGTTGTTATCTTAGACGTCCAGACTTTATCTGCTCTTTTCGTGATTTCACTATCGGCTGTGATTAGCGAACCATTGAAGTCTTTGAGGCCTTTTCTTGCAACCTGCAGTTCATTAAGGCTGATTCTCTGAAACATGTCCGTAAGCTTACTTGCATAACTTATGGTAACATCCTTAGCAGCCCCGATATCTTTGAGTCTACTAGTGCCAAGGACACCATGGCTGAATCGTATCCAATTATCAACCTCACTA
>CAZZCS010000159.1:0-3856 GCA_964652645.1 uncultured Candidatus Cloacimonadota bacterium
TGCCACCCACGACTGCGTCGCGGGGGCTGTCGCCCCGCTGGGGCTCGCTGCGCCGATGGAATGCTACGATACGGTGCTCGTCCCGCTGGATATTAAACCATTTGGAGGTGGATAAATAAAACTTGACAACGGATAATCACAGAAACTTAATGCACTTGATTGTGCAGACTGTTGCAATATGAAGGTTTCGGAAATTACTGGTGCAATAGGCCATGGATGGCACAGAATCACCACAGGGAAACGAGAACGAGCCATTACCATATATAGACCGTGACTTACACAGGGATGAGCATCACTCCCGAGAACGAGCCATTACCATATATAGACCGTGACATACAAAGGGGATAAACAGTGCTCCCTGCAATGTGGCCGGTCTTCAGTGTTTTAAAATATGATACATAGATAAAACTCTGGATAGGAGGCGATAAATGAAGGCATTTATCAAAATTCTGGTACTCGTGGCCCTGATTTGGTTCTGGGGGTCGGCAAATGTTTATGGGCATGTGGATTTTACAATCGTTGATACCTGGGATCTGGGTAACAAGATTGTTGGGGGTGGGTATCATATGGGAGCAAACCGATATATGAGTTTCCAGATGCACTGCGTAGAGGTCTTCGAGTGTACCGCCACAAGCGTGGAAAAGGTGCAGAGCCTCTATTCTTCAGAATTGTCTTCTGCTTGGTACGGCGTCAGCATAGATAGCAATCGCGTCTATGTCGCCACCCATAATGCAGATATCATGGTCTATGAAATTCTGGCTGATTATACCTTGCTCTACCTGGGTGAGATCCCCTTGATGCCTGGTCTTGGTGCCATAAATGAGACCATCTTACTCTGGGTACATGGCAATACGATGGTAGTGAGTGTTTATAGCACGACGATGGAATCCTCAGATAACGCCGTCGGCTATTATGACGTGTATGATATCACGAATTTTCAAACGCCTGTTTTTCTGGCTAGAAACATATTCCCACGTCTGCAAGTCCTGACCAATATCCATGCTGTCGATGGTGGCTACTACCTGGTTGGGATCGAAGACGCTGTGTATTTCACGCCTGATCTGCTTACTTTTGATGGATTAAACCTGCTGCCAGATTCTTCGAGTAACCGCTTGATTCGTAATTCTTTTGTGCATATGGGCAAGCTGTATATAATGAAACAGGAAAGCTTTATGCAGTTGCGAAGTTACAGCTTTGAGCCGGATCATAGACTCAGTCTGGATTGGGACGTCAATCTCCCTTTGATGTCTATTGGGTATCAGCATTATCTGGATCAAGATCGGTTGTTCATCATTGGCTTCGATTCCAATAATAACGGCATTTTGTACTCCCTCTATACCTCAGAAGAGAATTGTGTTCTGGATACTGTGCTGCCTTTCAGTGGTAGGAGAATACACCCTCTGGATGGTGGATATCTGGCTTTGGGAATCTCCAGCGCTGCCTTTTATGATGCTGACCTGAATCTGCAATATACAATCTACGAGGATCCCGTATGGAAAGCTGTCGCTCTGATAGCCAATCGCTGGGCAGTGCTTGTAGAAAACGGTCCCTTTGGAAATCAGCCTCTTCATTTCTATGATCTGGAAAACAGGCAGTGGCTGGATTATGTGGGCGTCAAAGACGTTTTATTCACCAGTACCAGGCATGATTCAAACGTGCTCTGTATTCCCAATGCGAATCAGGCAAAGTTGCTCCGCTTTTTGGATGATGGTACCTGCCAGGAATCTGTATTTTATATGAGCAACAGGTGCTATGGTATGGACGTTTGGGAGGATCGGATGGCAATTACTCATGTAACGGGAAGTCAATATACCCTGAAGGTCTATGACATCAGCTCCGGAGTGCCTGTACTGATAGGGAGCAGGCCCATGGGCTCGGAGATCACCTATGATATGCGGTTTTACGGGCCGGATCACATCGTTATCTCGAAAAATATGTATATGGAACCGGAACTTCTCTTCTTTAAAATTGAGCAGGATGGATTGATTACCAGCCTGGCAACTATCAATGTGGGAAATTATGAACATCTCCATGTGGAAGATGGTACGATTGTAACGGGAAGAGCAGGGGCGGCTGTGATCGATACGAGCGATCCGGATGATCCATATATCCGTACTTATACCTATCCGATGAGTCCATCCGGCTGGGGATCTGGAATCATCTCTTCCGATGGGGGTAATAGCTATCTCTTTTCTTGTGATGTGCTCTGGATCTCCTATACTACGGATGCCAATTTCCAGATGAGAGGCTGGTATTATAGCGGCGTGTCCTGGTATAAAGGACCCAATAGAATTCTCCTGCAAAATTATCATTCCTTCCTGGAAGTGGAACATGCCCCATACACTTCGATCGATGATCCCACGGTTCCTCAGGTTTCAAATCTATTGGGCTTGCCCTATCCAAACCCCTCCAGGGACCGCGTAAAGATCGATTTTGAATTCAAGGAGAGCAGCAAAGGCAAGGCAGACGTGTACAACGTCCGCGGCCAGAAGGTGCGTAGCCTGGATACAATACAATACCCAAAGGGTAAACATACGCTTGAATGGGATGGATTTGATGAAAGAGGGCAGAAGGTCTCGGCCGGGATATATCTGCTGCGCTTTGAGACCCAAGGCAGGAGCTACGTCCGGCGGATGGTTAGAATGAAGTAGTACAGACGGTCGCCGGTACAAAAAAACCACCGATATCGCTATCGATGGTTTTCGAAATGTCATGTATGCCGTTAGGACTAAGCTACCCCATCAGCTTGTGCTGTTATTGGCAGGTGCCTTGCGCCGCGATTTCTCCGTGGCGTTCCATCGGAAGTACATGCCGGAAACCAAGCTCTTTCTGATGACATGATATGCCTCAGGACATTCCTTTTTGGCAATGCTCAGAGTGCGCTGGATGGCACCCCGCATCAGATCGTACGCTTTGTCTGAAGTCGTGGGGAAATGCCGAATCTGCAATCTCTGATCCAGATACTGCTTGTAATACTTCTTCAGCTCATCCAATTGCCGCTCATCCTGCTTGACAAGGGGGTTCTTCAGCTCCCTGCCAAGAGCGATTCGCTCGATTACTTTGGTGATTTCCTTTCTCAATTGCAGGAGAGTTTCCACATCACAGAGTTCGATGGGAGCTTCGATGATATCCGCTACTTCGACCACTTCCTGGGAACTGAGCTGGTAGTCCGGATATAGTGTCCGCTGGGCGAGAGCCATGCTGTGGAAGTCCTGGTTTGGCCGTTGGCGCAAGAGACGAATTGCCCTGCATCCGATCAGATCTGCCCTGTCCTGAAGGAAGCCTTCAAAACGCTGGATCTGACTCTCCGAGACGCCCCTATTGGTGCGTTTTTGTCTTTTCATGGTTGGTCCTTTGCCTACAAACAGGCGTTTGTGCGATAAATCGCCTGGTTAAAGTATCAAATGTACATCATTGGGTTTTATGATGATACGCGAATGGGTTGCTGTAAAATTCCCAAAAACACAGTTATTGACGGCTTTTGGATTTATCAAACAGCTTGATAGACCGTCACATAGAATATATCTTTTGAAGCACTACATTCAAAATACGGGGTCCATTTTGAGCAAAGCTCAGAATCTGTCCAGAAGAAATTTGCTGATATTTGGGCGGATTTTCGTAACTGTCTTATCCAGAATAAGATAAAACACTTGAAAAATCGATGTGCACAAAATGGTCGTTTTTTGGTGTATTTAAAATAATGATATGTAATGCGTTATCATGGGTATTTGTCGCGTCCTGTAGGTATATATAGAGGGATTTGTTTTCCCTGAGCATTTTTGCAAATGACAAACTAAATATCGGAGGACATAATGAACCAGGAACAACTGCACCAACTGGCGGTGATCATCGCCAC
>CAZZCS010000160.1:0-3824 GCA_964652645.1 uncultured Candidatus Cloacimonadota bacterium
ATCGTACATTGTAAATCGATAGAACGCAGCACTCGTAACGGATAACGGATAACGGATAACGAGGCGCGGAGCTCATCGTACATCATAAATCGTACATTGTAAATCGATAGAACGCAGCACTCGTAACGGATAACGGATAACGGATAACGAGGCGCGGAGCTCATCGTACATCATAAATCGTACATTGTAAATCGATAGAACGCAGCACTCGTAACGGATAACGGATAACGGGTAACGAATCGCGGAGCTCATCGTACATCATAAATAGTACATTGTAAATCGATAGAGCACAGCACTCGTAACGCATAAAAGGTAACGCGTAACTAAGTGACCGATAGCTTTGCTTTCCCGCTGGATTCGATTAGATTATGTTCAGAATCCCAACAGGAGGAAGTATGATATCCGATCTTGATATTACCAAGCAGGTAAAAATGAAGCCGATTACAGAAGTGGCTGCGTCTATAGGACTTAGTGCCGATGACATAGACCTTTACGGGGAGTTCAAAGCAAAAGTACGCTACAGCACCATGAGGCGCCTGGAAAACAATCCCATGGGGAAGCTGATCCTCGTCTCCGCTATTACTCCCACCCCGGCAGGCGAAGGGAAGACTACCGTCTCCATCGGCCTGTCTCAGGCTTTGAATAAAACTGGCAAGAAGTCTATTGTCGCGATCAGAGAGCCTTCCCTGGGTCCTGTTTTTGGGATCAAAGGCGGAGCGGCTGGTGGCGGCTGGTCTCAGGTCTTGCCCATGGAAGATATAAACCTGCATTTCACAGGGGATTTTCATGCCATTACTACGGCAAATAATACCATTGCGGCTCTGATCGACAACCATATCTATTATGATAACGTGCTGGGTATAGACCCACGCCGGATTACCTGGAAACGGGTATTGGACGTGAACGACAGGATGCTGCGCGATATCGTGATCGGTCTGGGTGGCAGCAAGCAGGGATTCCCGCGTGAAGATGGCTTTGATATCACTCCCGCCTCGGAAGTGATGGCTATCCTCTGTCTCTCAAACAACATGGAAGAGCTCAAGGAGAGGCTTGGCAACATTACTATCGGCTTTACCTATGCCGGAGAACCAGTATTGCTAAAGCAACTGGGCTATACTGGTGCCATTGCCGCCCTGCTCAAAGATGCTCTCAAACCCAATCTGGTCCAGACGATAGAAGGCACTCCAGCCTTTGTGCATGGAGGCCCTTTTGCCAATATCGCTCAGGGAGCCAATAGCATCATCGCCACCAAAACTGCCCTGCGCCTCAGCGACTATGTGGTAACTGAAGCCGGCTTCGGCTTTGATCTGGGCGCAGAGAAGTTTTTTGATCTCGTCTGCAAATACGGCGGCTTCTGTACCAATGCTGTGGTGCTGGTAGCCACTATCAGGGCCCTGAAGATGCATGGTGGCGCAAAGCTAAAGACCATCTCCGAACCGGATCCGGAAGCGGTAAGTAGAGGCTTGGACAATCTGGGTAAACACATGGAAAACATCACCAAGTTTGGCATGAAGTCCATCGTGGCCATCAATAGATTCCCCACGGATACGGATGAAGAACTGAAGACAGTGAAAGACTTTGTGACCAGCAACGGATTTGAAGTGTCGGTCGTGGAGTTCCACAGTCGCGGTGGAGAAGGTGGCCTGGAACTGGCTGAAAAAGTGATTGAGATGGTGGATAAGGACATCTGCCAGTATCGTGGACTTTACGATTGGAACAGCAGCGTGGAAGACAAGATCAACGTAGTTGCTTCACAAATCTATGGTGCTCAGAAGGTTGACTATACGGCAGAAGCCAAAGCCGACCTCAAAAAGATAAACAAGTATGGGTATGATAAATTGCCGATTTGTATAGCCAAGACCCAGAAATCGCTCTCCGATAATCCAGAGCTATTGGGGCGTCCCAAGGATTTCCTGGTAACGGTTCGCGAGATCGTGATTGCCTCTGGAGCTGGATTCTTGGTACCCATCACCGGTGAGATCATGCGTATGCCGGGCTTGCCCAGGCATCCATCGGCCGAAAAGATTGATATTGAAGGCGATGGAGATATTACCGGACTGTTCTAAGAGACGATCTAACTATTTACCAACTAACAATATAAGGAGTACGTTATGAAAGACGGTTTGAAAAAGATCGGAAAGGTGATCCTGATCATCGCAATCGTAAAAGCTGTGTTGATAGCTTTGGGAATAGCAGGCTTTGTAATTTACAAGCACTACATCGAGCCTCAGGGCGAAGCAGGCGAGGAAACCGAGGAAGAGACAGAATAATAGGCTTATTTGCCGATACAGAAATTGGCAAAGATGCTCTCGAGCATCTCGTCTGTACTGATTGTGCCGATGATCTCGTCTATGGCGGAGCGTGCCTCGATCAAATCGAAGGCGATAAATTCGTAGCCCATGCCGTCTTGCATGGCCTTTTGGGCGTTGTGCGCAGCGGCTAGAGCTCGCTGCAGAGCAGCAAGATGACGGGTATTGGTAATGAGGGGGCGTTCGTCCAGCTCCAGAGGCAGGTTCAATCTATCCAAAATAGCCTGCTTTACCTCTTTTAAGCCATCTGGCAGTAAGGTCGAGCAGGGAATAAGGGGAGGCTGCAGATTGCAATACTTGCCAAACTCTTCTGCTGTTGGCATCTGCGTAAAGGGGCCCAGGTCTATTTTGCTGGCCACGAAGATAGTCTTTGCCACTGCCTCTTCGGGAAGCTCTGGCAGTGCATTTTCGATCTCTGTGTAATCCACTAGATAGAGCAGCAGATCGGATTCCCGGATCAGCTCATGAGTCCTGCCGATCCCGATTTGCTCGATATCGCTCTCGGTTTCACGGATACCGGCAGTATCGTAGATGATCAGCGCATATCCGGCCAGGGAAACAGTTTCTTCCAGATAATCCCTGGTGGTACCGGGATGAGGCGTAACGATTGCCCTGTTCTGATTCAAAAAGGCATTGAAGATGGAGGATTTACCAGCGTTTGGAGCACCTGCCAGGCAGAGCTTGACCCCGTCCCGGATAAACCTGCCGCTGCTGCCCTGGCTGTGCAGCCTTTCCATGTCCTGCAAGACTTCGTCTAGCTCTGTTCTTAGCTTTTGCTCTTCGATCTGCGGGAGATCCTGGTCACTAAAATCAATCATAAGTTCGAGCTTGATCCGCAGCTCCGTCAGCCTCTTCCCCATTTCCAGTAAATAACTGCCCAACAGACCTTTGAGCTGCATCAAAGCAGCGCTTTCAGCCTTGGATGATCGGGCGTGGATGAGGTCGTTCACTGCCTCTGCCCGGCTGAGATCGAGCTTGCCATTGAGAAAGGCCCGCTGGGTAAATTCACCCGGCTCTGCCATCCGGCAGCTCTGCAGGAGAATACCCAGGATGCGGTTCATAATCTGGGGATTGCCGTGGCTGCAAATCTCGACCATGTCCTCACCCGTGTAGCTGTGAGGCTTGCGATATACGAGGCATATCACTTCGTCCAGAGCCCGGCCATCGGGGCCTATAAAGGTGCCAAAACTGGCTCTGTGGCTCTTTGCCTTTTCCAGCCTGGTCTTCCCGCTGAAGTGGGAGGATACGATTTTGATCGCATCACTTCCGGATAGACGCAGCATCCCAATCGCAGAATATCCTGCTGGAGTGGCTGGTGCGGCAATCGTATCGGTAAAACTATGCATTCTCGCCCAGTATGGCCCGGATCCTCGCCACGATTGCCCCGGCGTTAAAGTCGATCATAGCACAGAGCTCATCTCTGGAGCCATGAGGAATGAAGCGGTCTGGATAGCCAAAATTGAACACTCTGGCCGGATGCAGCGCCAGCTCCTGCGCTAGATGCGCTCCAAAGCC
>CAZZCS010000161.1:0-3711 GCA_964652645.1 uncultured Candidatus Cloacimonadota bacterium
CTCTCAACTCTCTCACCTCTCTCAACTCTCTCAACCCTCTCAACCCTAAAACATCATGGCGGTACGGCGACCGCCTGTACCACAAACAACCCTCAAAACCTCAAACCCCAAATCGTCAAATCGTCAAATCGCCAAAACCTCACAACTAAACCTCAAATCCCCAAAACATCAAAAATATCCAAACATCGGGGGGGGATGGTAACAGGGCTTAAACGTCGAGGCCAGATTCTTGGCTAGAAGAAGCGCACCAGGATGTAGCCTGTGCTGATTACAATAGCCAGCAGGGCAAAGACAAGCCCTATTTTGGTATATTCCTTGAAGGAGATATGGTAGCCGTTGCGGTTGGCAATACCGATAGCGACGATATTGGCAGAAGCACCGATAAGGGATCCGTTTCCACCGAGGCAAGTACCCAGGGCCAGTGCCCACCAGATAGGGTGCATCGTATCCGGGTTATTGATCATGGTCCCAAGTTGTTTGATCACGGGGATCATGGCTGCCACGAAGGGTACGTTATCGATGAAAGCACTGAAGATGCTCGAAATCCAGAGAATGACCATGGATGTGGCTTTTGGTTCTCCGTGAGTTACCTCCATCACCGTGTTCGCGATCATATCGATGAAGCCTGTTTCCACCAGGGATTCCACGATCATAAAGAGTCCCATAAAGAAGAATATCGTTACCCAGTCTATATCGCTGGCGAGGGTATGCTCCACTTTTTTACGGTCTGAGATCACCAGCAGGAAGAGGCCCGCGGTCATGGCGATGGTGGCTGTTTCGATCTTGATTACACTCTGCAGGGAGAGAGCAATTAGCATCAGAACGAGGACGACGCCACAGATGATCAGCAGTTTTATGTTTTTGATCAGGTTTTTCTCGCTGTAGCTCATCAATTTGGCCCGGTTTTCATTGGATACGTGCATGCCTTTCCGGTAGAGTAGCCAGATGAGTCCCAATGAAAAAAAAGTGATGACCAGGACAGGAGGCGTGAGATTGACCAGGAAATCCAAAAAATCATAGTCGGTGGCACTGCCGATAAGGATATTGGGCGGGTCCCCAATCATGGTAGCCGCACCACCGCTGTTTGAGGCGATGACCATAGTAATAATAAAGGGGATGGGGCTGATCTTTAATTCGCTGGCAACCAGCAGAATAATCGGCACCAGGATCATAATGGTGGTAACGCTGCCCATAAAGGCAGAGATGAAGGTGGTCAAAAGGAACATCAAGATCATGATGGCCAGGGGTTTGCCTTTGGCGATCTTGGCGAGTTTGATGGCCAGATACATGAAGACGCCGGTTTGGCGCATCACCGAGATCACCATCATCATCCCGATCAGGAAGAAGATCACGTTCCAGTCGATTGCAGCAAAGGCTAACTTTTGATGTAGAATACCTGTGAGCACAATGGCAAAGCCGCCCATCATAGCGGCCAGCATTTTATTGATCCATTCTGTGATTATAAGGAGGTATGTAACGCCAAAGATGGCGAGAGCGATTATCATAAGAGTCATTTTCTATGCCTTGATTACCTTTCTGAAGATGTCGCTTGCCGTAACTACACCAACCAGTTTTTTCCTGTCGTCAACTACAGAAAAGAAACGCTTCTGATGCTGAATCATTTCAAAGACTGCCTCGGGTATGGAGCTTTCGGGCGTCAGACACTCCTCCTCACGGCTCATGATATCCCTGACTGACAGGGTGTCTTCCTGCTCAAATAGCTTCTCTAAAGGCTCATAAGACCTCAAGAAGCTTACATTATCCAACATCATCAGATAATCAGGAACTCCTACCTTGAGGAGATGAAGAATGCTCACTTCCCCCAGATAGCGATTGTTTGAATCTACCACAGGCAGAAATGAAATTGATTTTGAGCAAAGGATGGTGTTCAGCTCCGACAGCTTCGCGTCCGGTGAAATCGTGATAGGTTCTGTTACCATAATATCTTCCAGTGTAATCATTCGCTTAATGTGGATTTCCATTTTATGCAAACGATGCACCACAGCATGACCGTCCCTCAATTCGCCCAATTCCCGCATCACGGCAGCATCCTTTGAGAGCTTCAATAGGGCCGATACCAAATTCAAATATATGTTTGATGAGCTTTTATTCGTGATCACCAGACATATCCAATGGACCTTGATGCCATCATAGTCAATGGGATTCTGCATAAACGCCATGCCGATCAGGGTGTCATTGAAACCCTCCATTCGGACGTGCGGAATCGAGATCCCGGTGGGATAGGCAGTGCTGCTGATCTCATCACGTTCCAGGATCAGCTTGGTCAACCCCTCACCACAAACCGGCAAGCTGTGGTGATGACAGATTCTATCCACCAAAAGGCGATAAACCTGTTCTCTGGTGAGAACCCTGTTCTCATGAATGATGCTCTTGGCATCCAGGAGATTGGAGAGTAACATTTTTTCCTCTATCTTTTCTTCTAACTGCGGCCATAGCAACCAGTAGGATCATCACTTTATTCATCGGGTCTCTCAGAAACCGGACAGTAAAGCAAAATTTGATGAATAGGATCAATAATCCCAATAACGCGCTCACAGAAGCGCACGCAGGCATTTGCCGACACTTTATATGGCTCAAAACAGGACATATATTTAGCTCCAAAATACAAGTCAATCTTTTTCTTGCCCTCCCCTTGCCTGATTCACGCTGCCGGGCAGGGAGCAGGTTTTGAAAGTGCTTGACTCTCAGAATTAGCTTGACGGATCCAGGGCTTCCACTAGACACTGAATTAGTAGTTTTTTACCTTTGGAGTGAAGATGAAAAGATCGATGATAGCCTTGATACTAATTGTTTTACTCGTTCCCCTCAGTGCTCTGCCCTCTACAGAGATTTCGCAGAGAGTAGTAAGCGCATCAGCAGAAAGACTGCAAAACCTTTTGGATGACGTCCAAAACAAGATCCAATCCATCGCCGAAAGTCCCTATGCAATGTCTGGAAGCTGGCTGGCTATCAAATCTGAATTTATGAAAATGTCCAAGGACTTGCCAGGAGACTATTTCTGGGTGACTCCTGATGGGCATTACTACAGCCTGGAGAGAGATTTCAGCAATCTAAATCTGAGAGACAGGGGCTATTTCCAACCTCTATTTGAGGGTAAGACTGTGAAGGGATTCCCTGTCTATAGCAGAGCTTCGGGAAAGAAGGGGGCTGTGTTTGTATCTCCTGTGATCAAAGACAATAAAGCTATTAGTGGCATTGGCGTCTCTATCTATCTGGATGATCTGCATCATAGGATAAACCGGGAGCAAGGAATCACGGAAGACGTCACCTGGTTCGTAATCGATAAAGACGGCCTCACAATGCTAGACAAGGATATAGACTTCATTTATATGAACGCTCTCACTCAGGGTACGCAAAGCCTGACACATGCCATGACGAGAGCCCTTCGTTCTGATGTTGCCAAAATTGAATATGAGATCGGAGGCACTTTCAGGACGGGATATTCCAAGAAGCTTCAGGGGCTCGACTGGTGGCTGATCATGGCAAAGAAATCCGGTGGGGACGCCCCTTCCACACCAAAACTCAATATCTCCCTGCAGACGTTCATTCCCGAGCTCAATGAGCAGCTCGGTATTATCGATCGCCGGGTCAGTAAACTATTGGTAGAATACACCGGCAAGCTGAATGCAGAGGCCGATATCCTTGACCTTCTACATGCCTCGCTGGGAGAGTATAGCGCCGTCGTGGAGG
>CAZZCS010000162.1:0-3648 GCA_964652645.1 uncultured Candidatus Cloacimonadota bacterium
AGTTTTTGCCCTATCTGTTGCAGGCTCTGGGCTACAAAGGCTGGGTAATCCTGATAGATGAGCTGGAGATCACTGGTAAACTGGGCAAGGTCGCACGGCTGAAATCATATCAAAACCTGGCTTGGTTGCTTAACTGGAACAAGCAGCATAAACTTCCCATCTACACTCTTGCCGCATCGGTAAAAGCCTTGCAGGAAGAGGTGTTTTTCGGTAAAAAGAAAAACGACGCTGTAGAGATGCCCCACTTGGCAGCAGAACGCTTTGGAGATACTGAAGCGGGCATCATGATGAGCTTCTTTGAATCCGCCACGGATTCTCACAACCTGATTTTAGCCCCGGTTGCCAAGAAAGAATTGATTATGCTTATGGATCAGTTGCTGGAAATCCACCATCAAGCCATTGACTGGCAGTATCCTATCCCCGAGCGCTTTGTGACTGATGCCCTGAAGGTGATCGAGCCCACAGGCAAGCCCGTACGTCAGATCATCCGCATCTTTATCGAAATCATGGATATTTTTGCCCATAGCGGCAAGATGCCACCATCCTTTACGCAAAGCCTGATTGAAACCGCTGATTTTGAAGAGGAAGAAAGCGGGGATGGCGATGGTTCCGGCCTGATCGAAACCAATCTGCAAGATCTCTTCGACTTGTAAGCAGCAGATGAGCGAAACTAGGCAACTTGCCATCCCGCTGGAAGATAAGATCCGCGAAGTTTTCCCCTTGGAATCGCTGTACAAGGATCCCGATGCCTATTCGGTCTTCACTGGGCGCAATCTACCGTCATTCGTCAAAGACTGGCTGATTAAGTGCTTTTCCGTACATGGATACTTTGACAAAGAAGCCTGCATGGCCTTTATTGAGGAGAAAATCCCTCGCAAAGGCACAAATATCCGCCGGCAACTGTTGCATTCCCGAAAACCAGTGCAGATTTTATCCCGGATCATCGTGAACACTGATCTGCTCAATGGTAAGATGAGTTTCAGTATCCCGGATTTGGGGATCGGCAAGCGTGAAGGGGTGGTCTCGCAAGGCATGGCAGTCAGCAAGATTAACCGTCTGCACGAGGGTGAAGTGTGGGGTATTCTGGTGTTGAACTACATCCCGCCTTTGGAAGCGGCCAAGGGTTATGTGGAACTTAGCGATTTCAAGCCTTTTGAGCCATATCAGGTGCATCTGGATTACTTTCTGCAAGCGAGGGCAAGCTTTAGCACTCTGGAGTGGATCGATCTACTGATCCGTTCGATGGAGACCAATCCTGATTACACAGGAGGGAGAAGCCCTTTTAGCCAAAGCAAGAAGCTGACCTATCTCTCGCGGCTATTGGTGTATGTGGAGCCCAATTTGAATATGATCGAGCTGGCTCCCAAGGGTACTGGTAAATCATACATATTCAACAATCTATCCAAGTATTCCTGGACTGTGAGCGGGGGTATCGTGACCCGTGCCGGCATCTTCTACAATCTCAGCACACGCAGCCCGGGCATCATCCATCATTACGACTTTTTGGCTCTGGATGAAATTGAAACCTTGAACTTTGCCAAGGAAGAGGACATCCTAGGCGCTTTTAAAAACTATTTGGAAAACGGGAAAATCGTGGTGGGGAACTATCAGAACATCTCTGATTGTGGTCTTATGCTCTTGGGCAACATCGCTTTGAACCAGCAGCTTCAGCCCATGCATCGGGTGTTCTTCCGGCATCTGCCCACCTTCTTCCAGTCATCGGCCTTGGTAGATCGCATTCACGGCTTCATCCCCGGCTGGGTGCTTTACCGTTTTACCGAAGATTTGAAGCTGAGAGGCTATGCTCTGAATAGTGAGTATTTTGCCCAAATCATGCACCTGTTGCGCTTTGAAAACAGGTATGGGGAGATCGTTAAATCTGCGTTAGACATCCCCAAAAACGCCGATACCCGCGATACCAAGGCAGTACTGAAGCTCTGCACAGCATACCTGAAACTGCTGTATCCCCATGCCATGAGCCGGGAAGACATCCTACCTGAAGAGTTCCAGGACTATATTCTCACTCCGGCCCTGCGTTGTCGCGCCATCATCCGTCAACAACTTGCCGAAATGGACAGTGAGTACAGTCCTCTGATGCCGGATATTCAGCTGAAGAATTAGTCCAAAACAATTCCCGCTACATCACGCATAGCCAACGTAACCATTTTGAGTAGTTATATGTCTGTCCCAAAGAGGGATAGGATAGATATGGTTACTGATTTGAAACGTTCTTTCAGCCAGTAAACACGTTCCTAGACATACTCATATTTGCGCTTGCCCTTCTTTGCCTCAAGGGAACAGCGGATCTTTTCCAAATCGGCCTCGAAACCACTACAGAAATATTCCTGCATAGCTCCTTCTTCAGACCCATCTTCTCGCTCTGTCCTGGTCTCAGGAAACTACGATTGGGGGCTATGTGGAAGAGAGCTTATGCGTGCTGAAACGAAACAATGAGGCTCTGACGCTTTGCATCTATAACCAATCTGGCAAAAGACCCGATGATAATGGCGGACGAAAAGTTCACTTGATCAGCGTGACCTTGCGGGAATGCTGTTGCCCGCAGCGGTGGTGGACATTAAACCTCTTCCCATCGCCTTTGCCATCCAGGCATAGTCCCCAAGCAAGGATGGCGATGGGGGGAAGTATTCGCCGCTGGAAAAGACGATGCTATCTTCGGGCAGATCTAGCATCCACTGTGGCGTGATGTAGAAATGCCGAAGAGCAGGCGAACCCAGCAGATAGCCACGCGCCAGCAGCAAAAGGTCTCCGGTGGAGAGAAATCCCGCCCCCAGTGCCTCCAAAAGTATGAATACTTATCGTATCTATATCTGTAGAGCATATATTGTTCCAACGTGGGCGAGCAGCAGAGTTTGGGATCAAATTTATGGATAAGTGTGAGGGTTTTGCTCGTCTCCACTATCAATTTTGTATTCAATCTGGATTTTGTGCTTGACTAAAAGCCGTAGTGTCGAAAATGAGAATCATTCTCAACAAGGAGTACATAATGCAAGATCATGAAATCAGGTTTAATGAATACCTCGAAGCCCGAGCAATGAAGTATACCAAAACCCGTAAGCTGGTATTGGATACTGTTTTTGATATGCATGAACACTTTGACGTTGAGCAACTCTACGAGAGAATAAAAGGAGTTACAAGCGAAGTTTCAATTGCTACCGTTTATCGTACTTTACCATTATTGATCGAAGCTGGTTTGATTCAGCAATCCGTAAGATCCGCATCCAGAGATGTCTTTGAGCATATCTATGGGCATCCCAAACACATTCACTGGATCTGCCAGAACTGTCATGCCCTCATAGAGACGGATATGGATCAGCTCCTTCCTCTGCTGGAGGCTAGCGCCAAACAGATCAAGTTTTGTATTGAAGATCTCAAAATCAATATCAGAGGTCTTTGCTGGAAATGTAAAACAAATGATAATGAGAATCAATAGTATATGAAAAAGAATCCGATAATAGCACTCGTAGGTAATCCAAACGTAGGTAAAACGACGCTTTTTAATGCCCTTACAGGGGCTAAACAACGCGTGGGCAACTGGCCCGGCGTTACGGTGGAGCACAAAGAGGGAAACTATACCCATAATGGTACACAGTACGATGTGATAGACCTTCCGGGGATCTACTCGCTCTC
>CAZZCS010000163.1:0-3552 GCA_964652645.1 uncultured Candidatus Cloacimonadota bacterium
AAATCCTGATCTCAAACGAGTGATCTACTGTTTACCATTCACCTCAGTGATCGATCAAAATCATAAGGTCTTCACAGATATCTTGAATGACAATAACATTACTCCTGACTCTAACCTGCTGCTTGCCCATCACCATCTTGCCGAGTTTGACTATAAAGGAGAAACTGAGTATTCACGCAATGAGTCCGATTACTTAGTGGAAACTTGGGATAGTGAGTTGGTGGTTAGCACTTTTGTCCAGCTGCTGGAATCCTTCCTTTCTGTGAGGAATAGCAGCTTGAAGAGATTTCATCGTCTGGCCAATGCCATCATCATTCTTGACGAAGTGCAGAACATCCCACATCATTATTGGCCGTTGCTAAACTATACTCTAAAACTGCTCTGCCATTATCTAAACTCAGTAGTTATCCTGGTTACGGCTACACTGCCCATGATCTTTGAAGCTAATGATCCGAAGCTACTGGAGCTTGCCCATAATAAACAGGCTTGGTTTGCCGCCTTAAACAGAATTGAGCTGTTTCATACAAACCTTGATCAATGCATATCGCATCAGGATTTGGCAGACTTGATCACAAATGATCATGAGCAAGAGCCCAAATTAAAACGACTAATCATATTGAACACCGTCCAGAGTTCCCTTGATCTATATGAGTGTCTTAAGACTGCTGTCCCTGAGGCAGAGCTGATCTATCTGTCCTCAAACGTGGTGCCCAAGCATCGTTTAGACAGGATTAACCGCATAAAGAATCACACCGGTAAAGGCCTCATCATCGTGTCTACCCAAGTGGTTGAGGCAGGTGTGGATATTGATGTTGACGTGGTTTATCGTGATCTTGCTCCTCTGGATTCGATCATTCAGGCCTCAGGACGTTGCAACCGAAACGCCGGCAAGAACCGTTCGAGAGTTGTTATCTTCCAATTGGCAAAAGAGAATCGTCCCTATTGGAGATACATTTACGATGAAACTCTTGTGATGGGAACGCTGAGAGTCCTTAGTGATATGGAAAACCCCATCATCGAATCTGATTTGCTTTCTCTGAGCCAAAGATACTACGCTCATCTTAGCGCTGTTTCAGCTCAAGACCGTTCCCGGAGAATAATCAGCAGCCTGTCCCGTTTGGATTTGGAAACGGCATTGAGCTATCATCCAAAAGAAAACCCCGATGCATTCAACCTGATTGAAAGCCACCCAGCCCAAACTGCCTTCATCGAGTGTGACTCACTTTCATCCGAATTGTATGCCAAATATCTATTAGCTCGCAACTCGACGCAGCAGAATAGTTTCGATAAAAAAGCTGAGCTAAAGGATCTGTTCAGAAAAATGGGGGCCTACATGATAAACGTAGACAAAAGATTCATTGAAACCGAAGATCAAATCTTCTTCATTGATCGCGATAGCCTCAATCTGTATTATGACCCGAATACTGGTTTTAAAAGAAAACAGAATCAGGCTGATTACATCTTTTAGATTATGGAACTGCATCTCAATACCTATGGCTCCGCATTACGCAAGAAAGACGACATGTTCGAGATCTTTGTGGATGAGAAGAAGATCAAGATCTCTCCGCTCAAGATCAGCAGCATCGTGATCTCCAATGCCGTGCAGATCAGCTCCGACGCCATCCAGCTAGCCATGGAACACAATATCGACGTGGTGATGCTGGATCAATATGGCAATCCTTATGCCAGAGTGTGGTTTCCCCGCATCGGCAGCACTGTCCTGATCCGCAGACGGCAATTGGAGATGCTGGGTGATGCCCTTGGGCTGGACTTCATCAAACGCTGGATTTGCCTCAAGATCATGAACCAATACCGCTTTGTAAAAATGCTGTTCTCAAAACGCGAGTGGATCCGGGAAGAGCATAAGCAAAAGCTGGAACTTCTGCGCAGTTATGCCACTTCGATCTACAATGCCGAAGGCTCTTTGGAAGAACTGAGCCCTATCATCATGGGCTTGGAAGGCAGCGCGTCCCGCACCTATTTCGGTCTGCTCAGCATGATGTTGCCGGAGCAATGGGCCTTCCACGGCCGCAGCTCCAGACCGGCCAAGGATGCCTTCAATGCCTTTCTGAATTACGCTTACGGCATCCTGTATTCCAAGACCGAACGCGCCCTGGTGATTGCCGGCCTGGATCCCTACATCGGTCTGCTGCATAGTGATAACTACAACAAGAAAAGCTTCGTCTTCGATTTCATTGAGCCTTTTCGCGTACTGGCCGATGAACCCGTCTTCTATCTCTTCTCACGCGGCAAATGCAAAGCGGAATTCCTGGAAAACGTGCACAAGGGACTGAACCTGAGCACCGAAGGCAAGAAATTCTTTGCCCCATACCTGCTGGAATATCTGGATCAGATCGAGCGTTATCGTAACAAAAACCGGAAAAAGATCGACCGCATTCAAACTGATGCCCACAGCTTTGCCAATTTCCTGATCGGCAAAAAGGAAAACTACCTCGAGGCGTCAGTGGCCCGAAAATTTGAAAACTTTATAAACACCAGACTGGATTTTGACGATGAGGAGGAGGACTGATGCTCACCTGGGTAATGTATGACATCGTGCAGGATCGCGTCCGCAACAGAGTGGTCAAATGCTGCGAAAAATCAGGCATCTATCGTGTCCAGTATTCCGTCTGGCTGGGCGAACTGAACCGCACCCAGTGCAAAGAACTGCACTCCATGATCGAAGATCTCATCAATCCCGATGAAGACCGCGTGTATATCTTCCCCATGTGCAAGGAAGACTTCAATAGCTGCATCCTGCTGGGTCAGGCCTTTGACAAAGCCCTGATCACCGATGAACTCAAAGCACTCCTGGTGTAACGCTGTGGATTCTCAGTTTATTACTCCCAGCCATATTCTGCATTATCTTTTCTGTCCTCGCTTTATATACTTCTTGCACGTTCTGAAAATTGAACAACACGAACATCGCCGCCATCTGGTCAACAAAGGCAGGGATATCCACAAGCTTAAATTGGTGCAAAACAAGGACTACCTGCGATCCAAGATTGGCGTGCAGGATAAAATCCTGGACGTGTACATGAGTTCAGAAAAGCTTCATTTAGTGGGTAGAGTTGATGAAGTTGTTTTCCTCGATGATGGGACTGCTGCTCCTCTTGATTACAAGTATGCCTATTGGGAGAATCGTATCTACAAAACCCTTTTGATGCAGCAAACCCTTTACGCGCTTTTGATCCAGGAAAACTTCGGTGTGCCCGTCAATAAAGCTTTTCTCGTCTATGTCCGCTCCAAAAACCACCTGGAAACCATAACCATCACTGAGGCCCTGAAACGAAAAGCACTTGCCATCGTGGAGGATATCTTTAGAATTGTAAACGAAGGCTCCTTCCCCAACGCCAAGGGCGAAGTGCGGAAATGCGAGGATTGTGCCTATCGCAATCTCTGCATTTCCTGACGCGTTTTTATTGACATTTTTCTGGTATTCTTGATCTTTGCTTTTGTATAGTGTGTTCAGGCGTTCCCGAGACTCGTTTTTCTCGGGATTTTGTGGCCATTTCCCCGATAAAGCACTGCAGATCGAACTCTGAGGTATGT
>CAZZCS010000164.1:0-3490 GCA_964652645.1 uncultured Candidatus Cloacimonadota bacterium
GGAATTGAAACCGATTATGATTTTGAATCCATCTACTCTCTGGATCTCGAATATCTCAATCTGCAATTGACAGCTCTGCTGAATGGGGAAGAGATAACCTTGCCACAATATGATTTTACCCGTGGGATACGGAAGACCAGCAATCATAAAGTCCGGATCGTCAAAGATGAGATCATCATCATGGAAGGCATTCATGGACTCAATGAAGAGCTAACTGCATCAATACCTGCTGAATACAAGACCAAGATCTATATTAGCGCTCTAAACCAGCTTAATATAGATAACCACAATAGAATCCCCACCACAGATTGCCGGCTCATCCGTCGCATCGTGCGAGATCATCAATATAGAGGTTACTCTGCCAATGAAACCCTCACAAGGTGGATCGATGTGCGAAATGGGGAAGAAAAGAACATCTTTCCCTACCAGGAAAACGCAGATTATATGTTCAATAGTAGCCTGACCTATGAATTGGGAGTGTTCAAAAAACACGTTTGGAAGATGCTACATTCGGTGCCGAGGACTTCTTCCGCCCAGATGGAGGCAAAACGCTTGCTGCGGCTATTGAGCTATGTCAAAGACATTCCAGATCAGTTGGTGCCAAATAATTCCATCCTGAGAGAGTTTACAAATGGATCGGTCTTTAAGTATTAGAAATATGAAAAAGATTCATATCCTATCTGAAGAGGTCAGAAATCAAATAGCCGCTGGCGAAGTGATCGAACGTCCCGCCTCTGTAGTCAAGGAACTAGTAGAAAATTCCATCGATGCAGGGGCAGATACCATATCTGTGCTCGTGGATAGAGGTGGCAAAGATCTGATTCAAGTGATCGATAATGGCTGTGGGATGAATGAGGATGATGCCCTGCTATCTTTGGAACGTCATGCCACCAGCAAGATCAGGACAACCAGCGACATCGTGCAGATAGCCTCGCTTGGCTTCAGGGGAGAAGCGCTGCCCAGTATCGCGTCTGTATGCAGATTTACTCTGATCTCGCGCACCAAAGATAGCGATGTTGCCACCAAAATCGATTTTGCCGATGGACGCCTTCTCGAGATTGGAAAGAGTTCATCCAATCCAGGCACCAGCATCACAGTAAGAGGGCTTTTTAAGAATCTTCCTGCCAGAAGGAAGTTTCTCCGCTCGGATACGGCAGAGCTGCGGCACATTCTAAAGTACTTTCACTATCAGGCTATCCTCTATCCGGAGATAAACTTCAAGCTGGTAGTGGATGGCAGAGAAAAGCTGAACTATATATCGAGCTCCAGCCCTGAAAACAGGATGGCTGAAGTGTTTGGCAGTAGCTTCTTCAGCGCTGAGACTATAGAGGTCTTCACTGAAGAACAAGGCTACAGGCTCCGGGGTTATATCTTTGGACTGGAAGAAGAAACAGAACGCTTTACCGAAACACAATACATCTTTATCAATGGCAGATTCGTGAACGACAAGACCATAAAACATAGTATCAATACAGCTTATCGACCATTTATCCAAAAGACCAGAATGTGGCAGAAGGGCAGCACCCCTCCCTACATCTTGTTCCTGGATGTTCCTCCGGAACTGATCGACGTCAATGTGCATCCCGCCAAGCAGGAAGTCCGGTTCAGAGACCAGCAGAGAGTTCACTCCCTTGTCTTGAATACTCTTACCAATGCTCTGAATCAATATGAGAGCAATAAGTTTGAATCTGCCAAGATGAAGTTTCATTCTGCTTCTACCTATGAAAAGCCAACTCCCCTGGAGCAGGAACTCTACAAGAGAACCATTGATATCCCTCGCTTTTCGGAGTATAAAAAGGAGTACCAAAACCTCTATCAGACCGATCTCATCGAGCCAGAGCCCCAACCCAAAAGCAACGTCGTGATCCCGATCGTAAATCAGGATAAATATAAAGCTGATGAGCAGATGGAAATCCTGCCGGAAATCCCAAACGACAACATCCAATACCCTCTCCTCCTCAAGAATGAGGAAGAATACATCAACCCCTGGCAGCTCCATAACACCTATATTTTTATACAGGTTGAAGACGGAATGGTGGCGATTGACCAGCATGCAGCACACGAAAGAATAATCTACGAGAAGCTAATTCAGCGTGCTCATGGAGCACCACCTGTAAGACAGGCACTCCTGGTGCCTCTGGTAATAGATATACCTCCTTACATCGCATCGATGATCAAGGATCTGGTCGAGAAAAACCTGGAGTTGCTGGCAAAGGTGGGCTTCACTATCAAAAAGTTTAGTGGGGATTCACTGGTGATCGAGGAAATTCCTGCAGAATTGGACGATTGGCAGGGTGGCCAGATGTTTCTGGATATCCTCAAACAATTGGAACTGGAGCTAGAGATCAATAGTGATTTCAAGGACAGTCTGGCCAAGTCCATTTCCTGCAAGGCAGCTATCAAGGCAGGGAAAAGACTATCCCGAAAGGAAATGCTAAGCCTGATAAACGACCTTTTTGCCTGTCATACGCCATACTTTTGCCCGCATGGAAGACCCCTGATCATCAAGATGACGCTGGGGGAGTTTGAAAAGAAGTTCAAACGCACACTATGATCCCCATCATCACAATTGAAGGCGCAACCGCAGTGGGCAAATCTGCCCTGGCAATCCAGATTGCCTCTGCCCTGGATACAGAGATAATCTCTGCGGATTCACGTCAGGTTTACAAACACCTCAATATCGGCACAGCCAAGCCAGATAGGGAGCAGCAAGAAGCAGTAGTACACCATTTGATCGATGTGATTGAGCTCGATCAGATCTTCAACGCTGGCCTCTTTATACACAATACCAAAGAAATTGCAGAGAAGCTAACTGCTATTGGCAAAATTCCAATTGTCTGTGGAGGTACTGGCCTCTATATTAAATCAATGCTGGAGGGACTCTTTGTCTCGCCTGCCATATTCCCCAGGGTCAAGACTGAGATTAATGACCGTATGGGCCGGGATAAGCTGGAAGACTTGTATCGCGATTTACAGATGCACGATCCAGCCTTTGCAGCCAGGATCAGCCCTTGCGACAAACAGAGAATTCAACGTGGTCTCGAAGTGTTCTACTCTACAGGAAAACCCATTTCCGTACACTGGCAGGAGCAGGGAGATTCCAATATCTACAAGCCCTTCAGGATACTGGTCGAGGACGACAGGGCGGTACTCTACTCCAGAATAGACATGAGGGTCCAGAGTATGATCAAAGCTGGCCTGTTGGAGGAGATCAGAGCTCTGCTTGATAGCGGTTATAGTGACGATCTTCCAGGTCTGAAGACACTGGGATACAAAGAGTTTATCCCCTATCTCAGAGGTGAGCGCAAGCTCGATGATTGCATCGATGAAACAGCCCAACGCACGAGAAACTACGCCAAAAGACAGCTTACCTGGTATAGAAAGTACGATTTCCATTTGACATTGAGCCCTTCCGAGTTTAGATTATCAGATGTACTAGTCAGAATTCATGGCGCATTTGACCTGGCCTGATACTTCTAACTAAACATCA
>CAZZCS010000165.1:0-3477 GCA_964652645.1 uncultured Candidatus Cloacimonadota bacterium
AGAATCACCGATCACAGAATTAACTTGACAAGCTACAATTTGGATGGTTTTTTGTCGGGCGACATTGAAGAAATGATTCAATCGCTACGCATAGCATGGCGAAATGAGAAGGTGAATGGATAAATGACCTTGATTCTGGCACTTTGGACACTGCTTGTCCTTTTCGTGTTTTTGACTTTTTCCTTCATATTTTCTGGCTTTGAGACGGGCATGATTTCCCTCGATGTGCTCGCTCTGGAGCAAGAAGCCAAGAAGGACAGATCCAGAGCAGCCCTGCTGGATTTTATCCGTAAACCGGAGCGGCTCCTGGGGACTACGCTGATTGGCAACAACGTGGCAAACGTGATCCTGGCCTCTCTGGCCACTTTCACGGCACACAAGATGCATTCCCAGTATTTTCCAGCTCAATACACCTCTCTCCTCATTGGCACCGTCGTACTCCTCTTTGGAGAGATCATGCCAAAATCTCTATTCAGGGATCATGCAGACAGGCTCGTTCCCGCCTTTTTCCCCTTTATCCGGATCATCTATTTTATCTTGAAACCGCTGGTCTCTATTGTGTCCTGGATCAACGCCAAGCTAAGGAAAGGATTGGGACTTCAGGACTCGAATCAGTTCCACTACCTTACCCGGGATGACCTCACCTATCTGCTTTCCCAAGCCACAGAAGATGCCATCACGGAACCACAGATCGAGATGATCGAAGATGCCCTGGAATTCAGCGAGCAAGACGCCCGCAACGTGATGGTTCCTAGGACGGATATAGTTGCAATCCCGGAAACGGCCACCATCCCCGAAATCCTCGAGATTGCCAGACGGGAAGGCTATACCCGCTATCCCGTTTACAGGCAGAACCTGGATGATATCATCGGAATCCTGATCATCTACGACATTCTCAAGAAGGATTGCACTCCCGATAATACCGCCGGACAGATCACTCACGAGCCCTATTTTGCCCCGGAAAACATGGATTTGGACGTTCTCCTGCGTGAAATGCAGCTCAAATCCCGCTCCATGGCGATCATCGTCGATGCCTACGGCGGAACTGCCGGATTGGTAACGATCGAAGACATCCTGGAAGAGATCGTCGGAGATATCGAAGATGAATATGACCACGACGATAGCGGCGACGTCGAACAGATTGCCCCCGATACCTGGCTCTGCCAGGCAGACGTCGAGATTGACCGTCTGATCGACGACTATGAGATAGACCTCCCCGAGGGCGATTACGAGACCCTTGCAGGCCTCATCCTCGACAAGCTTGAACGCATCCCTCATCAGGGACAGATTATTCAGATCAAGCCCTACAGACTGCAGATTCTGCAAGCCACAAACAAGAAGATTATAAAAGTCAAAATACATAAATCAAGAGGTGAATCATGAAGCTAATGGAATGTGTACCAAACTTTAGCGAAGGCCGGGATCACGTAGTCCTGGATGCCATTGCCGCTTCCATTCGTTCCGTAGCCGGAGTAGTCCTGTTGGACGTTGATCCCGGTGCAGACACAAATCGAACTGTCTTTACCATGGCCGGAGAACCCAATGCCGTAGTGGAAGCCGCTTTTCAGGCAATTAAAAAAGCTGCTGAATTGATAGACATGAGCAAGCACCATGGTGAGCATCCCCGCATGGGCGCTACAGACGTATGCCCCTTTATCCCAATCTCTGAAATGACCATGGAAGAGTGTGTGGAATATGCCCGCCTTCTCGGAGCCAGAGTTGGCGAAGAGCTCGGAATCCCAGTTTACCTCTATGAGCACGCCGCCTCCAAGCCTGAATGGAGAAACCTGGCAACTGTCCGCTCCGGCGAATATGAAGCCCTCTCCGAAAAAGCCAAGGATCCGGCCTGGAAGCCAGACTTTGGGCCTCATACCTTCAACGCCAAAAGCGGCGCCACTGCCATCAGCGCTCGCGAATTCCTGATCGCCTACAACATCAATCTCAATACCCGCGACAAAAAGAAAGCCCACGACATCGCCCTCACCATCCGTGAAAGTGGCAAACCCAAAAGAGATGCGAACGGCAAGCTGGTCAAAGATGAAAATGGCAACAAAATCACCATCCCCGGCCTCTTTCAGAACTGCAAGGCAGTCGGCTGGTACATCGATGGATACAATAGAGCCCAGATCAGCATAAATCTCACAAATTACAAGATTACCCCAGCTCATGTAGTTCTCGAAAAAGTGAGAGAACTGGCCAAGGAAATGGGTGTGCAGGTTACCGGTAGCGAACTGGTGGGCCTCATTCCCAAAGCTGCCCTGCTCGAGAGCGGAAAATACTATCTCCGCCTGATGAACGAAAGCACAGGTATCCCCGAAAAGATGATCCTGGAGACTGCCGTTCAATCCATGGGATTGGCAGAGCTTGCCCCCTTTGAGCTGGATAAAAAGATTATTGAATATAGCATAGCCAAAGCTGATACCCTGGTCGGCATGAAAGTAGATGCGTTTTGCGATTTGCTCTCGACGGATGCCCCCGCTCCCGGCGGTGGCAGCGTTGCAGCGCTCTGCCTGGCCATGTCCGGCGCCTTATCGGCTATGGTTTCGAACCTTACCGTCGATAAGAAAGGCTACGAAACGGTTCAGGAACAGGTGCGTGAGTATGCTCCCATCGGACAGAATATCAAAGAGCGTGCCCTGGCCTGCATCGATAAAGATACCGATGCCTTCAACGCCATGATGGATGCCATGCGCCTCCCCAAAAAGACTGAGGAAGAGATCGCCTTGCGCAACGAAGCAATGGAGAAAACGACCCAGCAGGCAATCCTGGCACCTTTTGAGACTCTGGAGCTTTCCCTGGCCGCTGCAGAGCTTGCCCAGAAAGTGGCCAAAGTCGGAAACTTCAATGCCCTCTCCGATGCCGGAGTAGCTGCCTTGAACGCCCTGGCAGCCGCAAAAGCCGCCTATTACAACGTCCTGATCAACATCAAAGGCGTAAACACCCAGAGCTTTATCGATGATATTCTGAATCGGAGCCAGGAACTGATCGCCCAGATCGAGCAGCTTACGAGTGATATTGAGAAGAGTGTAACTGCCCGTTTACAGGATTAGTATTAAATCCCACTATTGAACCTGCCTGCATCTGTGGGCAGGTTTTTTCTTTATGAAAACTGGAAAACTGATCGACATCGACTGCCGTTGCGGCTACCATCTCTTCCGCTATTTTAAGGCTGGCAAAGGCAAGATTATCAAGTGCTTTATCGAGCGCCTCAGTGAGGATACAGTTGGCTTGATTGGTGCAGCAACCCACAGCAAACCGCTCTGTCCTTCCTGCGGTAAAGAACTGGGGATCATAATGATGATCCGGGGCGAACCTGCTCTCAAGCTCAATCAGGGTACCATCAAGCCGATCAGAGTCTGATAAATAGAGGCAGCACAAAGCTCTTGACAGGAAGGCATGGATCACAGAGTTTTACCACTTTATGGGGCTATAGCTCAGATGGGAGAGCGATTGGTTCGCAATCAATAGGTCAGGGGT
>CAZZCS010000166.1:0-3441 GCA_964652645.1 uncultured Candidatus Cloacimonadota bacterium
CTATTAGAGAGTAACTGCTCCATCTACCCACAAAGTATATCCCTCCGGCCCATATATATGATGCAGGGAGAAATAGAATGGGTGGAGGACTTTATCACCAGAATCCAAAACACCTGAGGAAAATGATTCACCCTGGCATTGGGCAGCGCCCTTTACCATGATAGTGGATGATCAAGAGCCTTCCGAAATGCTAGATCCGGGGTGACAGATTTCGATCTGTCACCCCTTTTGAACAGGGCTTCGCAATTATGTACTAGTCTTTCTCAAACTGCGGATTAGTATATGCAGTAAAGGAAACTAAATCTATGCAGAATATAAAGTCACTAATTATCTTGATCATCTTCTTGGGATCAATAAAACTGAGCGGGGAGTTCGTCTATACTGGCTACCCCTATATCGCCTATTCAAACGAAACCAGGCTGATGGCCGGGGGCTTTTTCTATGTTGGGAGTAAAGAAGATCCGGAGCTCTCGCTGCTGGGCAATGCTATCTATACGCAGAACAAGCAGTTTCTAGCGGTACTTCTCCCAGAATACTACGATCCCGATCTCAAGCTCAGATACAGCTCCGAAGCCTATCTAAAGCTCTGGCCAGATACATTTTATGGCAGCGGTAACTTCACGGATGGGGATATCAGCGAGCCCTTCACCTCCGAAATGTATGTAAACACATTTACGCTGAGTAAAGAATTCTGGCCCAAGGTGTTTGTCTCACTCCTGTCGGCTCAGGGCTATCATCGGATTGTGAAAAGCGTGGATCATGGAATGCTCGAAACCTCCGATCTTGATGGAAAAGAAGACAGCTTTTACTCTGGGATCGGTTACCGACTGAGATATGATACGACAGATAACCAAAACTATCCCACAAGAGGAGTCCGCTATAGTATCGGGCACATCATTTACCGGGAGGAATTGCTAAGTGACTATGATTTTACCGAGCACCGCTACGACTTTCGGCACTACCTATCCATAAACCCCAGGATTGTGCTGGCCAGCCAGACAGATCTTGCCATCAATAGTGGAGACGCACCCTATTATAGCTATCTGGAACTGGGCAACCGCCTGCGCGCCTATGATTCCAAACGCTTTATCGACAAGGCCAGGATCGCTCAGCGGCTGGAGCAGAGGATTACTCCCTTTAGTAATGGGGCCTCCAGTCGATTGGGATTTGTCACTTTCGTGGAGACGGGGCAAGTGATGCCCACCTGGGATAAAATCAGGTTGACGGATTGGCACTGGTCTGTTGGCTTTGGTCTCAGGTTTTCCATTCTACCCCAAGAGAGGTTAAATCTCAGAATGGACTTTGGTTTTGGGGATGATTCGATCAATTTTATAGTCAATGCCAGAGAGGTTTTTTAACAGCAAAACAGAGAGGTGCGCTTGATCAAGCACAAGATCGTCGATAGTATCACTCTTATCATGATAATGCTTTTTGTGCTCATTTTGACCTCATTTGCAGTCAATTACATAGCTGGTACCCCTTTCCCATCGGAGTTTACAGCACTCACGCGAAACATTTTGAACGTAATCTTTGCCCTCACCATTATCATGATCATCGTCGTGCTGGTGCTGGAAAACGCCAATTCTGTGCACACCCTGGCCTGGATTTTGATCTTGCTCTATCTACCGGTAGTGGGCTTCATCTTTTATCTCTTTTTTGGGCGGAACTGGCGCAAGACCAGAATATTTTCCCGCAAGGGCCTTACGGATTCGAGCTCTATCGACGAATTAGTCCTTTCGGAGTACATCACAGAGGAAGATCTGGAACTGAGTGAGATTGGCTGCAGCCTTATCAATCTCCTCGAAAGCAATAGCAAAGCCATCCTGACTCACAACAATGATATAGAGCTGATCCCAGAGACGGCAGCAGCTTTCGACGCGATTTTGAGGGGCATTCTATCGGCAAAACACCACATCCACCTGGAGTATTTTTCCATCGCCAACGATAGCACGGGCAGAGTCCTGAAAGACGTGCTGATCCAAAAGGCCCGTGAGGGATTGGAGATCCGCTTCATCTATGATGATGTGGGTTCCTGGCATCTCAGCAAACGTTTCAAGACGGAGCTGAGAAAGGCCGGAGTACAGTTTCTCCCCTTTATGCCGGTTTTGGTGCCCTTCATCAACAGCAGGGCAAACTATCGCAACCATCGCAAGCTGGTGATAGTAGATGGCTGCAAGGCCTATCTGGGAGGGCTCAATATCGGGGATCAGTATTTGGGAAAGAGTAAGTACTTCGGCTATTGGAGAGACTCTCTGGTCGCAATTTATGGGGATGGAGTCCGTAGCTTGCAGGCCATCTTCCTGACAGATTGGTTCTTTGTCAGCGGTGAAAACCTGCTGGTTCCAAAGTACTTTTCGACGGATGAGAATAGATGTCTGCAGCACTATTCCCCACCCAGATCCACAATGATCCAGATCGCAGCAAGCGGACCAGATACCGAGCATTCCAGCATCATGCAAGCCTATTTTTTGGCGATCTCCAAAGCCAAAAAGAGCATAAGGATCACTACTCCCTATCTCATCTTGAACGAAAGTCTGCTCATGGCTCTCAAAACAGCGGCCCTCAGCGGGATCAAGGTGCAAATCATTGTCCCCTCAAAAGCGGATCACTACATTGTGTTTATGGGCTCCAGATCCTATTTTGAAGAGCTCATGACTGCAGGAGTGGAAATCTATGAGTACATTCGCGGCTTCATTCATGCCAAGGTGCTGATCATAGACGATGAAATTGTCTCAATCGGTACGGCAAATATGGATATGAGAAGCTTCAACCACAATTTTGAAATCACCGCTATGATTTACGATCGGGTAGCAGGCCAGATCGCAGCCGCGCAATTCACAGCAGATCTGAACCATAGCAGGCGCATAATCCCCATGATTTTTGCCCAGCGCTCCCTCTTCAAGAAGTCACAGGAATCCATCTGCCGTTTGTTCTCCCCGGTATTGTAAAGAGTATGTGGTTCACCCAAAGAAACTACACGCCAGCAGGAGTCATTTGCGCCTTTGAGAGTGTCCTTTGAATCCTGAGAACTACATGGCGCACAGGATTCATGCGAAAAGACGGGCGATTGGTTACGCGTTATGCGTTACCCGTTACGAGTGCTGCGCTCTAGCGATAACCCCGTATCTAAAAAAAAACATAGTAGGGGCGTGGGGCCCCGGGGCTGAGCTTGCGAAGACCTGGGGTGATCAGACGTGGTTCGCCCAAAAAGATTAGAACGCGGATTAGCATGAGTCCTGATAACCCGATTTGTTTGCTGCAAAACTATAGTTTTGGTGGGGCTACAGGACTCCTGCTTTCATCTAGTGCGCCAAAACAAACCATCGGCGCAGCCGATACCTTCTGAGTGCGTAGCACGGCATCTGTTGCCGGGGTCCCCGCAAAGTCACGAAGTGGCTTTGTGGGGAGGCACAGCATAGCCCCGCAATTCATTGCGGGGTA
>CAZZCS010000167.1:0-3325 GCA_964652645.1 uncultured Candidatus Cloacimonadota bacterium
AAAACGTGCCCAAAATCGGCAGAAAAGTCCAGAAAGGTATATTGGGTCAACTCAGGAGTCTGAATGGGATTGGGTGCTATAGGTTGCTTGAATAGATCATCGTTTGGGTGTGAATGAAAATTCAAGCAGACCTAAGCCTTGGTAGTGTTACATAGAATCATTCTCTGTTGATTCACCAATCATGCTGTCTCTAAGGTCAGTATAATGAGTTTCAACAAACTTGATGGTGGTCTCTTCGTCCAGTTGGATCAGGATTTCATGCCAATCGTTTTGCAGAAGAGAATCTCTTATACTATCCATCTGATTCGAGTCAGTTTTCACAAATTCCCTATATTTTGCCGAGCATAGAGGGCACAAAGCAAGATAATGGGAATGATGTTCTTTGCTCAGATATCCCTTATTAAAGACCTCAACTTTTTCCATGTAGTACTCATCGTTTCGTTTTTTAAACGGCATTACATCTTTACATATCTGGCAGATTAGTAATCCATCATCGTTTTCATATGACAACCGAAGATACTTTTCAACATCAGCAGTATTACCCGTTATTCGTGTACTTCTTGGTCTCTGCTCGTAAGCTTTCTGTTGAGCATCAGCCATTCCATCTTCAATTTTTTGCGATCTTCGATTAGGGTCTATTGATTCCTTTTGTGGAAACTCAGGTTTATGTGTTCCTGCTAGCCAACGCGCATATCCTAGAGGATCTTTTTTCTTTGCTTCGGCAACCTCATGTGCTTCGGCTAATGAAACAAATCCCATGCGTTTAGCTGCTAACTCATTTTGTTGAGCCTCCTCATCATTTTTGAGTGCTTCTTGGCGCTTGAGATCTTCTCGGTGTTTGACAATACTTCCAAAGGATGTTTTTGTAAGCCACGACCACCCGTTATCAAAAGTGAAGCCATCAGGTAGTAACTTTGAATCAGCTTCTTTGGGGGCAACAAACTGCAACGTATCATTGTTGGGATGTACCTGTGGGACCCATTGATGACTACTTAAAATGTTTAGGAATGCCGAATTACCATCATTGTAATAATATACTCGTGGCTTTACCAGTCTACTATAGCAAGTGTAGTCACGTGATTGCTCGCAATTAACTAACAGACCCCATATCAGTTTTGAAACTGGAAGTGATACTTGGTCAATATGATATGACAAGAACTCGATTTCATAGTCAATCCATTTATATCCTTCTTTCTTTATTATCTTGATTGATGAATGAGCTCCCACAGTTTTCGCAAATTCTCCAATCTCATTAGATGAAACATTGAGGCCTATATACTCGTCTGATAGTTTCCAGCGATAGGCTTTATCTGATATTGTTGAATAATAAACTGACAATCCTGTATCTAAGTAAGGTGCGTCTAAGTAGATCTGCTTAGGCATACACCATTTCCCATTTTCACACTTGAAAATGTAGGCATTTTCGAAAATCTTTGCTTGTGATGGTTCTTTGTTAGTAAATCTTATAAAGCGTTTTATGTCTCTTAGTTTGGGATTAAACGTTTTGTTGTCAACAGCTTCTTGAGAGTAGTTCATTCTTAACATTGCCTCAATCTGCTCTGATTCTCCGACTACTCTTACGCCGATTTTTTCAAGCAGAAGCCTTGCTTTATCTTGTTGAGCTTTATTGCTCCCGGATGAATAAACACCTCTATTTACTCTAGGCAGTAGTTTATCATGTTCACTTGACTCATCGGGGAAAAAGCAGTTACTCCCATGTTCATATGTACCATCGGCTAATCTAACAATTTTCAACTCCGAAAGTGAGTTAATTCTTGCTCGTAACATGTTATCCGGAGCACTGTTAATATAATCTGCCAACATTGCATACAATCGTTGATGCCACTCGTCAGATTTCCCGATAATCCACTTTTGTATATGATCGGGCATAACGGATAGTGCAGCGACAAAATCACTTATCTTGTATTCGGTTATCTCTAGCATAGACAAAAAGTCATCAGATCTGCTATTTCTCAGTGGTGCGTTGGCTACCCACATCGGAGTAATATAGTCGTCATTCAACAAAACAATAAGATCTTCATCTGTCAGCAATGATGAAAGCTGAGCAGTTCCTCTGAAAATCCCAGAAGCTGCAGCATGTCCACCCATCTTCATCGGTGTTAAATCTTCGTTTTTAAACGCTTCGACTACCTTACTTAATATTGGTCGATAAAATGAAGGTAAATCATCCTTACTGTTGGGTAGCACTGAGAGGAAATCGACAGTTAAAAGGTTATTGTCACGCAAGAAAAATAAGGATTCTACTACTAAAGTAGCGATCTGATCTCTGAGCGTTTTATTTTCCCCACAGTCTCTTACACTATCTCGTGCAACAGTCGAAGCGAAGGGCGCATTTATGTGGAATTTCAGGTTAGAAGTTTCCTTATCTGCAGGGAAATAAATGGAAACCCGACCGGGCTCAATTTGCTTAATCTTCCATCGAATATCATAGTCATTTTTCTCGTTCGCTGGTATTTGTTCTACTTTGAAAGCTATGGAAATGCGACAAGTCTTTTTATATCTATCTTCAACATCAACTTCAACATCTTTTCTAAACCGATAGTAACTTGCGGTGTTAGTCTCCTTGTCGCCCGGAAAAATTGTTTTTATATGCACTATATTACCGTCATTGTCTTCCCTCTCTACATAGCCAGTCCGCCCATTCGGCAAACTATACTCGATCCTTTCAATATTTGACAGAAACAGCAAAGTGCTTTCATTTAATGAATTTAGTAAGTTAGTAACTTCTGCAACAGCATTGTCAGTAGGCTTATTAGGATTATTAAAAGGAATTGTGATTCTTGTTACATCCTGGCCTATTGGTTTTGATTCTAGTCCGTCTATGTTTGGGACGACTAAATCATGTATCTGAAAGTGATAATCGCCCGACAATACTTCAGGGGTCAACGTGTAAGAATAGACAGATTTAAATCCGACACCAAATTTTCCAATGTTCGTCGGATCATCTTTTTTATAACTTCTGCCTATGCTTGTTATAGATTCTACATCATCTATTGAGAAGAGACGGCTACCATTATGCTCAAATTCTAAACTGTTATTTAGAAGTCTAAATATTGCCACTGTTGCCTTTGCATCTTCTGCATTTTGTAGTAATTCGAAAACAAAATGGGCACTGTCTGGATACAAATCGGTTAGAAGGTTTTTAATACCTTCTTCAAAACCATTTTCTTGGTTGATCGCAATCCATCTCTTGCGGCGTTCAATAAGATCAAGAATTCTTTGGCTCACCTACAATACCTCCTTGGTTACTCTGATGATGCCATACATTACAGGAGTGGTTACAATATCTGCTTTCTCCACTGCA
>CAZZCS010000168.1:0-3305 GCA_964652645.1 uncultured Candidatus Cloacimonadota bacterium
TGCATAAGTGTAACTCATCATACTGCTTACGGGCAATAATGCCATTTTGGAGGCAGGTCCACTTCGACCCATCAGAACTACAGATCCCGATCAGTTCTTCATAGGAATGGCTGAAAAAGTCTATGTCCTTGCCTACTAGCCTGGCATAAACCGATCTCAAGATATAGAACCTCTCCACATCAGACAATTTCAATAGATCTGGAATCGATAGTACTACGCATTCAGCATCCTGATCAATCAGCGCTTTTTTTAGCTTTTTGGTACTGATGCTGGCAATCAAGGCATCACTTTTGCGATAGATTTCAGCTTGCTTGCAGATCTTATCTGTAAAAGAAGGATTCAGCTCGGCCTCAATCAGCGGGATCAGCTTGGAGCGAACTATGTTTCTCCTATGAAAACTACTGCTATTTGAGCTATCTTCCCGCCATCTGATACCTTCGGTTCTTAACATAGAGATCAGCTCACTCTTATCAAAACAGAGAAGTGGATGAATCACATTTTCAGACATGGGTTTGATCCCACTGAGTCCATTGATTCCGGCACCCCGGATCAGATTGATCAAAATGGTCTCTGCCTGATCATTCTTGTGATGTGCTGTCGCAATCTTTTGGAACTTATACAAGCTGAGAATCTGATTCAAAATCCCGTAGCGGCGGATTCTGGCCTGGTTTTCCAGGTTTCGCCGATCTGGAAATTCTATCTTACGAATTACCAGGGGTACGTTGAATCGCAAGCAAAGCTCTTTACAAAAGAGCTCATCTTCATCGGATTCAGCACCTCGTAATTGATGATTGATATGTACAGCCAGTAAAGTAAGACGAAGCTCCACGCGCAATTTCGACAGTAAAACTAGCATGGCAGAAGAATCCGCACCCCCTGAAAGAGCGATAAGAATCTTATCTCCGCTTCTTAACAGGCTTTCCGCTTCAGCAAAGGTTCTGAGCTTATTTAGAATTAAATCCATTTCGGGCATTAGATCTCCTGAACAGGCAAAATCACAAGAGAGGTAAGTTCCTCATAGCATACTCATCTGTCAATGAAAAAGCTAATAAGATCTTCACGCCTGGCTTTCTTCAACGCTTCAAGGATTAGTCTGTGATACTTCCTCTCGTACCAGAACACCAGAGCTTTTTGGATCCTGATCTCGTGTCCCTTCGGAACTTCCAACGGTTTACCCGTCTTAAAATCCAACCCGGTATAGTACATACAAGTGCTGATCGTCATGGGTGTGGGGGTAAATTCCTGTACTTGCTCCAGCTTGATATTATTCTTTTTTAGCCAGATTCCCAGCTCTATTGCATCGTCGAGAGTAGTGCCGGGATGACCAATTATGATATATGGAACGACCTGTCTTTTGAGATTTTGGCGCTTCACTTCTCCCTCAAACACTTCCACAAACCTTTCGTAGGTTTGGATCGAAGGCTTACCCATCAAGGCCAGCACCCTGCTAACCACGTGTTCTGGCGCTAGCTTCAACCTCCCTCCGGTATACTTGGCCGCTACCAGGGCAATGTATTTCGAATCGCCTGCAGCGAGATCATGTCTGATCCCGGAAGACACAAACAGATGCCTCACACGTTTGAGACTGGCTACTTTTTCCAGCAGCTTTATGTGTCTGCGATGATCAGTGATCAGGTTGCTGCAAATGCTGGGATACAAACAGGATTTACGGGCACAGCTTTTGGGAAAGCCGAGCTTGCATGAAGTCCCATACATGTTTGCAGTGGGGCCTCCCACATCCGTGATGGTGCCAGAGAAATCGTGAGAATTGGCAATACTAGAGACCTCATTGAGAATGGATTCTTCGGATCTGGATTGGATCTCACGCCCCTGGTGTAAAGCGATAGCACAAAAATTACAGCCACCGTAGCACCCTCTATGTGAGGTTATGGAACACCTGATCTGCTCATAGGCAGGGATGCCAGCATCACCATACTTTGGGTGTGGCAGTCCTGTAAAAGGCAGGTTGTAACAGCGATCGATCTCGGCTTCGGACAGCGGTGGAGAGGGTGGATTGTGCTTGATAATTCTTCCCCCCGAAGCCTGATAGAGAGGTGCGGTTTGGAAGTTTTTATAGAAGAGCTGATTCATCTCGTGAAACACCTGAGTATCCCTGCAAGCCTCTGCGTCTGGCAGGCAGATCGATTTCGCTGGGATGTCTTTGCAATATACCACGGTTCCTTCTACATCGGTGATGGTTTTCAGGTCTTCCCCCGCTGCGATTCTCGCAGCGATTTGCAGGATCGGTCGCTCGCCCATGCCATACACCAGGATATCTGCTTTGGAATCTGGAAGGATGCTGTTACGAACCCTGTCAGACCAGTAGTCGTAGTGAGCTATCCTTCTCAGAGATGCCTCTACCCCACCGATGATGACAGGAACTCCCTTGTATGCTCTCCGGATCAGATTTGTGTACATGATTGTAGCCCGATCTGGTCTTTTTCCGTGGACTCCACCGGGAGTATAGGCGTCGTTGTGCCTCAGTTTTCTCTGGGCAGTATAGTGATTGACCATCGAATCCATGTTGCCGGCAGTCACACCAAAAAAGAGCTTTGGCCTTCCCAGCCTCATGATGTCTTTTTCACTGCTCCAATCTGGTTGATCTAGAATTGCAACCTTGTATCCGGCTGCCGCAAGGTTTCGGCCAATAATGGCAGCCGCAAAGGAAGGGTGATCTACATAGGCATCACCACTTACAATTATGATGTCTGGAGTATCCCAAGCAAGCTCATCGAGCTCTGTTCTGGTAGTAGGTAGATATTTCATACAATAAAAAATAGGGTAAAAGACATCTCTTCTACCCCAAAATAACGTAGCTAGTTTTGTTGATAGCTATTTAGTTACCACGAATGATATTAATAGCCTGAACACCCTTGTCGGTTTCCATCAGATCAAAAGTTACGAATTCATCCTGTTCCAATACTTTGAGTTCTCTGGGTGAATTTGTCACTATCGATTTCCAATGCACAAAATACTCTTTGCTGTCGTCTGTGATTATAAAGCCGTAACCTTTATTCTTGTTAAACCACTTCACTTTACCTTTCATTTGAACCTCTCTTATAGTAGGTGCGCCAACAATATAAAGTTGTACAATTTAGTCAATAAGAATATTTATCTTCAAATCCGAGCCCTTCCATTACGGATTCCTGCGCAACTCCGGCATCGCTGTCCTCTATTCAATTCATAATGTCAAAACATGGCATGAAAGCTTCAATCCAGTGAATGTTTATGGCTCCGTGGATAGAGTCACCCGTGTATCAGACGTGTATCAAGCGTGTATCAGGCGTGTATCAAGTGTGTTCTCG
>CAZZCS010000169.1:0-3294 GCA_964652645.1 uncultured Candidatus Cloacimonadota bacterium
CAAAGACATAGCCTGCATAAGGTGCCCAGGATGCGCTCTTGGGGATGTTCATGCCCACTCTGGGACCCATGCCAATGGCAATATCGATCCCCAGGCGTGGGTTTTCCATGAGCAGAGCACCTTCCATGATGCCAGTACCATAATAAGCCTGGGCTATGGAACGTACGCTTCTGTCTTCTTCGCTGCGGTTATCTGCGTTTTTAATGATGCGGGCATAACCGAGTTTGGTGGCTTTGAGTTCGCCGTCGCTGGTTTCTTGCATATCGACTATATGGAAGCCATCATCCAGAAATACTCCTTCTCTGAGACCCAGCTCGGAGGAAAAGCGATTACCGGGAAGGCGTTCTACGATCTGGGCACTCAGCGCAAATTCTGGCATTTCTTTCATTTTCACACCGAGGTTTTTGACCCAGGCCTGGACAGCGTCGAACTGAGCATATTCCTGAGGGGTAGTAGTAAAGACTTCGGAGCCCAGGTAAAACTTGTCGTAGTCTTTGGGTTTGCTGGCATCGGCAGATCCCATACCCAGAGCAGTATCAGCTTGTTTCAGGATGAGCTTTGCTTCGCCTTGCTCTGTTATATGAACGCGGTACCAAAGGATACCACCTGTGATATTGTAGCTATATACCGATTTCTCGTATTCTTTGGTGATGGATGAAATATAGGGAAGATAGATATAGGCAGAGTTCATCAGTTGGATGATCATATCTTCGGTGAGGCCATACTCGCGACCTTTGACTCTGGCAAGCTGGATCCTGGCGGATTCATCTTCAAAATTAGTCACTCTGGCTCTTTGGATGTCGGGATCGGAGAGAAGCTTTGCGATGTCCCGGCCAATGGTATTTTCCATTACTTCGGCCAGAGTGGTAGGATTGATGACGGCAAGTTTATTGGCTTCCGCACGGAAATCTCTGATGCTGCCATCCGGGAGCGTGTTATAATCGAACCTGGGTACTTTGATATACAAATCGACCATTTTGTTAAAGATCATATAGTTAAAATCACCGGCCAGACGGGCATTACCACTTAACCAAACGGATTCAACGGATGTGATGGATTTTCGTTGGTACTGACCTTGTTGGGCCATTAAACTTATGGTGAGTATCGCGAATAGGCACACGATTATAATCCTCTTTGCCATAAGTACCTCCTGCTTTATTTTTTTGATTGGTTACATCAGTAGTCGGGCTTACTTATCCTGTCAACTATTAAATCGTCTGTTGTCCGCTTTTGATGGGCATTATTGCGGCATTACCACTAGAATCAGGATCCGTCACTGAGGTCTATGTTTCGCGATTTGAAGCCATAACCCAGCACGTCGTTTACATCCGTCACGATCATAAATGCGTCGGGATCAATGTCTTTGACCATATCTGTAAGGATGGGAACCTGCCGTCTATTGAGCACGCAAAAGAGGATGTTGATGTCTCTTTTGTGGAGCCCGCTGAACCCGCGGAAGAAGGTAACTCCCCGATCCAGCTTTTGGAAGATTTCATTTCTGATGTCGTCCACATAGTTTGAAATGATATACACACCCTTGATGTAGGGGAGACCTTCACTGGCCAGATCGGTGATCTTGGTGGTTATAAACAAGTTTACATAGCCCCAGATAATGAGCTTTAGATCCTGGAACACGATACCCACGCTCATTATGATAGCGGTCTCCACAATCCAGTAGCCAGTTCCAATCGAGATCCCTGCCTTTTGCTTGATCAGCGCTACGGGTATATCTGTACCGCCGGTGCTGCCCCTAAATCTGAAGACAAGCCCGATGCCAATACCCAACAACACAGAGCCAGCTATTGCAGTGAGATAGATATCGTCTGGCCCCAGCATGGCGTATATATAGCGTCCATTGACAAAATGGGTATAAGGGGCAAGATCGGAGATGAAGCCCATGCGATGGAGGTTGCCTATATTTAGCAAGTCTGTCATGATAGCAGTGGTCAGCATTCCAAAGATAGATTTGCCTCCAAAGGACTTACCTATAAAGATAAAGCTGATGATGAAAAGCGGGATATTGATGATAATCATGGTGAGGCCAATGGGAACGCTCACAAAGTGATTGATGATCTGAGCTATACCGGCTACTCCACCAGGAGCGATATTGTATGGTACTAAAAACCAGGAGTAGGAGATACCAAATATCATGGCAGCGAGAATTATCCCTATAGACCTTACAATCTCCCTTTGGATGTGAACAATGCGTTTTATTTTAGTCATTGAGTTCTCCTAATTACTTGACGGATTATGCATGCTTGGAATTCTAAACCTCCATACTAAAGAGCCAAGGACGTGACTTATGAATATAGATATCAGATTGAATGGGATCAAAAACCAACTAATCGAGCTGGAAACTCCCAAAACCATTAAAGACGTCATCAAAGACACAGAGATAGACAAGCACGCTATTTTGTCCTATAAAATAAACCATACCACTTATGTCAATGATGAATATCTTCTAGAGCATGATTCGCTGGTAAACTGCATCACCTACCATCATCCCGAGGGTTTCAGGATCTACCAGGATTCGGCAATCTTCATTTTGGCTAAAGCGCTCTATACCATCTTTGGCCGTGAACATGCCCTGGCTGTGGAACATTCCGTGGCTGATGGAGTATTCTGTGAAGTGTTCCATACCCAAAATCTTACAGAGGCAGATTGTGCCAAAATCAAACAAGAAATGCTCAGTATTGTGCGTAATGATATCCCGATAGACAGGCTGGACGTCAAAACCGAAGAGGCTCTGGATATCTTTTCTGCCATGGGACGCAAGGATCTGGTCAAGCTGCTCTCCTACTCCTATCAAAGCCCTGTTTCGGTCTATAAGTGTGGCAAATACTACGATAGTTATATCCGCCCCCTTGCAGATCATACCGGCATGATCGATGAATTTGATCTGGTGTATCATGCGCCAGGCTTTATCCTGAGATTTCCTACCGGAGCAGAACGGAAGGTAAGCAAGCCCTTCAAATTTCCCCGTAAGATCTTTGCTCTGCACCAGGAACACGACAAATGGCTGAATATCCTGAATGTCCACAATATCCTGGATATCAATCGTTTGGTGGATGATTATGAGATCTCGCAGTTCATTTTGGTGGAGGAAGCCCTGCACGAGAAAAAGATATCAGAGATTGCCACCGACATAGTAGAAAACAAAAAGGCAAAATTGATCCTGATTGCAGGACCATCATCCTCGGGGAAAACTACCTTTGCGAAGCGGCTTTCCGTGCAGTTACAAGCCTGTAAGGCAAAACCTATCGTAATTGGGATGGACGATTATTTCGTGGATCG
>CAZZCS010000170.1:0-3210 GCA_964652645.1 uncultured Candidatus Cloacimonadota bacterium
TGCCATCAGGTATTCACACCGGTTTGCCATGGTTTCGGAGGCTCCGTCCTTGATAGGTGCTTTTATCAGCTCTTCAAAGCAGGCTTTGGCCTCTGTAAAGTTCCCTTTGCGATACAGCTCCAGGCCTTTGGCATAGGTAGAAATCCAGCCATATTCAGAAGCTTTGGGGCTATCTTTTTCGCAGAGCAGTTCATAGATCCGGGTGGGTTCCTTTTTGCCTTTTACGCGCAGGTAGTCCAGTTCGCGGCAAAACATGCTCTTTGCTACCATTACATAGGTGCTTTCGCTGATGATTATGTGGGTTTTGAACACTTTATTCACGCCTTCCAGGCGGGCGGAGAGATTTACTGTATCGCCGATGGAGGTATATTCCATCCGTCTTTCGCTGCCGATATTTCCTGCAACCAATAGTCCGGAATTGAGCCCCAGGCGGGTATTGAGATGAAAAGCCTGAGAGGGTGTAAGCTCTGGCAGATCCTTGAACTTCAACGAATAATCCCGATGTGCCAGCGCTGCTTTGCAGGCCATGAGCGCGTGATCCTGGCGCAGGATAGGTGCCCCAAATACTGCCATCAGGCCATCTCCGGTATATTTATCCAGCAAGCCATTATGATCCAGAATGGAATTTGTAAAAGTGCTAAAGTACTCGTTCAGATAGCTCACCAACTGTTTGGGAGTCTGGTTTTCGGAGAATCCCGTAAAGTTGTAGATATCCGAAAACATCACAGTGCATTCCAGTTCATCACCGCCCATTTGCACCAGTTCCGGATTATCAACGATGCGGTTTACGAGGTCTGGATGCAAATAGCGGTTAAAGATCAGACGCAGTTCTCGCTTGTGTTTACCCTCCATGATGTAGCTTAGGGTGAGGATCAGAACCCAGGATACGACGAGCGAGAGTAGGGGGCTGCTGAGTTCAATGGCGATTCTGGACGAGGCAAAAAGAGCGTGTCCGGCTACCAGCAGAGCCACAAAGAGCAGGATCACCAGAAGGGGAGAATAACCGCTCTTTACGCGGCTGACGGCCACGATCACGAGCAGGGTAACCAGATAGATCAGCAGAAAATTGACCAGGGGAGCGGGGAAACGGACAAAATCACGATTCAGCAGATTACTCAGAGTCGTAGCCCACACTTCCATGCCGGGCATACCCCAGGTGTAGGGGCTGGTCTTGAGATCCATCAAGCCTGCGGCAGTAGCGCCGATAATGACGTGTTTATCCCGGAAGATGCCATCTGGCAGCGAGGCTTCGGTGCCATACATGGCAGCCACGGCAGATTGGAGCAGAGCGCTGATGGGCAGGTATCTAAAGACGCCATCTGCACCACCATCGCCGTACCAGTTGATATAAAATTCACTGCGTCCTACCAGCGGATAACCTGCCAGTCTTGCCTCGTGGAAGGGCAGATCATCTTCCTTGGCATGCTGATAGGCAGCATAGGCCATGCTGGGATAAATCCTGCCATTATAAGAGTAGAGCAGCGGTACCTTACGGATGATGGCATCCCTATCGTCCAGAAGGTTGATCGTGCTTACCTGTCTGGCGCTTTCGTTAAAGAGGGGGATGGGGCTATTGGCTCCGGCCCATTCCGAGATGGGAGCGCTATACTCACTGGCGTCGGCAATGGAATGCCGGGTGAGGCTTTGCTCCACAGCCGTCGAATCCCTGGAGAGCATCATGCCCAGGATCACGTTTCCGTTTCTTGACATGGCCTCGGCAAAATGTCCGTCGGACTCCGCAGAACTGAGGTCTGCCCGTTCGAAATCCGCTTCATCAAAGATCATATCATAGATGATGGATTTTGCTCCCTGTTGCCCCAGGTAATCGGTGATTACTCCATAGAATTCCCTGGGCCAGGGCCAACCCTGACCCAAAGTGCTAACGACATATCTAAGTGAGGCATCATCGATGGCGATCAGAACGATATTGGTATCTGCTTTGGCGGGTTGGGGAGAGAGGCGAAAGCGGAAATCCAGGGTTTTGGATTCAAATTCGCGCATAAAGCCCAGTTGGCCGATCTGATAGCAGAGCGTGCCGATCACGAGTGCCATCAGCATCATTACCCAAAGATTTTTATAGCGTTTTGAAAACCAGACTACGATGCCAGACTGTTTCATTATTTTGTCTTCTTTTTTAGCTTGTCGTAGAGTTCCATGATCTTCTCATCTGGGATCTCTTCATCAAAGTGGCTGCCTTCTTCTTCGGCATTGAGGGAGAAAGCTTTTTCCAGAGATTTGCGGGCAGCCTTGTATTTTTTGAGCTCAAACTGAGCAAAGGCGAGCCAGACATAGGCATCGTAATGCTCTTTATTGGTCTCCACAGATTTTTCCAGGGCTTTCACTGCACCCTTGAAATCTTTGGCTTTGTAAAGGGCTTCACCCTTGTGACGCCAGGGGCAAGACCAATTTGGGAATTCGCTATTGATATTGTCATAAATCTTGATGGCTTCGGCATAGTTATCCATCCCCAGATAGAGATTTCCCAGGGAGAAACGTTCTCCAGCCGAGAGATTTTCCAGGTTCTGGTTGGCAAGAGCCATTACCCGCTTTGCCTCGTGATTGGCCAAAAAGGCGAGAGTGAGCTTCAAACGCAGACTTTCAGGCTCTTTGGCATCGTTTTCGGCGATATAATCAACGGCGTCTTTGAAATTTGACAGGTTTGGATCCTGCATGTAGTTTTGGAGAGGGTTTTCATTGGCAAAAGCAATGCTTGCCACGATGATTGCGAGAATGATCAGGCTGATTTTCTTCATGCTGACTTTCCTTGTAAGTGCTTTATTTTAATGGTTTCAAACCATGCTACGCTAAGTGTAGCAGTTTGGGATTTCTGTCAATGAGTTTGAGATATCAATGGCACACAGAAAACAGGAAAAAGAGGATTTTGAGGCTTAGAATAGAACGCAGATGACGGGATCGACAGGATCAGCGGGATCTTTTTGTGAGTTAAAAGTTAAACGTTAAAAGAGCTGCGCCCGTATCGTAGCATTCCGATGCTACGTAAAGTTTAAAGTTAAACGTTAAAAGAGCTTCGCATTTCAATTGAGAATTGAGGATTGAGAATGGAGAATTAGCTGCGCTCTATCGATTTACAATTTACGATGTACATTGTACGATTGGCTGCGCCGTAACACTGGCTTCAGAGCTTGTGCTAAAACGGCGCAGCGAGCCCCAGCGGGGCGACAGCCCCCGCGACGAAGTCGTGGGTGGCAT
>CAZZCS010000171.1:0-3173 GCA_964652645.1 uncultured Candidatus Cloacimonadota bacterium
TGCTAAATCACTATGCTACTACAAACCCGAAAGCGTATAGAGTGCTAAATGTGTGATGAAAATAGGTGCCAGTCACTTTACAGCGATCCCCAAGTCTCGTTTGATAAACTCCCGATGGGAAGAAAACGCAATAGGGGGAAGCTGATCGAGTGGATAAAACATTGCTTCCAGGGCGTCATCTCCAGCTCTCAGGACTCCACCTATGGCTTTGATCCGGAAGCCGATACTGAGTATTTTATCGTAGATGGGGCTGCTACCGTAATACCAGCCGAGGCTATGCAGGATTTCTCCTTCCAGGCCTGTTTCCTCTCTTAGCTCTTCGAGGGCATTCTCTTCGGGAGTATGAAAGATTTCCAAATATCCGCTAGGTAAGGCCCATTCACCTGCTTTGGGTTCAAATCTACGCTTGACGAGCAGGAGCTCACCCGCTTCATTGAGCAATACAATGGCTGTGGCTGGGATTGGATTTTTGTAGTACACCCAGGAGCAGGCAGGGCATTGGGGACGCAGCTTGTCCTCCCGATCTGGTCTCAGTGATAGTTTGTGCCCACAACGCAGGCAGAAATTTACGTCCTTGAATGATGTCTGATGCGATTTATTCATGAGGGCAAACATCCCAGGAGCCAATAAACTGTCAAACAGTTCTGGGCTTGATGAAGCGTGAGCGCTCAGAACTGGTATGAGAGTTTTCGTTCAGGTGATTGTAATAGTCGAATACCCACTGTGAAGCAGCTCTGAAAGCTTCCAGCTCTGGCAGACCTTGGGATATAAGACAAGTAAAGGCCATAGAAAAGGCACAGCCAGTCCCATGAGAATACTTCCAATCCCGCCGCGGATGTGAGCAGGCATGGACACTCTTAGCATCGTAAAAAGAATCCACAACCATAGCTCCATCAGCATGCCCGCCAGTTACGAGTAACTTTGCACCAGTACAGATAGAGAAGTCTCGAGCTACAGATGCGGGATCAGGATCATCTGTATCAGCCAGGGCCAAAAGCTCTGGTAGATTGGGGCAGACGTAGTCTGATATCGAGGCCAACTTCCTCAAAGAGACAATGCTTTCCTCATCCAGAAAAGGTATTCCCTGGCTGGGCTGGATTACAGGATCCAGGACGAGGAAATACTCACGGGGGCGTGTGAAGATCCTTACCAGAAGATCGATCTGGTCTATACTACCCAGTGCACCGATCTTGATGTACTGGAGCTGAGGCAGGGCCAGAATAGCAGCCAGGGTGTTCGAAAAGACTTCAAGGGGAGTGGGGTGGATAGCTTCCACCCCTCTAGTTGTCTGAATTGTCAAGGATCCCACGCAGGTCTGTATCCTGAATCCCATAGCTGCTGCGACTCTGATATCCTGATTGATCCCAGCCCCACCGCTACTATCGATGGAGCCGATCACGGCAATCATGGATTCAGGCACCTGGGTTATCCTTGTCGATTTTGATCGCACAGAGCTTGCCACACATACTGCATTGGTCGTCGAGATCGGAAGAGGTCTCGCTTTTGCGGCGTCTGGCCAGTTCTGGATCGACGCTATTTGCGAAGACTGCTTCCCAATCCATGTTTCTTCTGGCCTGGGCAATAGTATTATCCACTTCAATTGCGCCAGGCACTCCCTTTGCTATATCAGCCACGTGAGCAGCGATTCTGGATGCTATGATACCTTGCTTTACATCTTCCAGGTCTGGCAGGCAGAGATGTTCGGAGGGAGTCACATAGCAGAGAAAATCTGCCCCGGCAGAAGCAGCCAGAGCGCCACCAATAGCACCAGTGATATGATCGTAACCTCCTGCAAAATCTGTAGGTAAGGGCCCCAATACATAAAAGGGGGCTTTGTGACAGAGCTGTTTTTCGAGCTGGACATTGGCCACGATATCATTGAAGGGGACGTGGCCAGGGCCTTCTACCATTACTTGCACTCCTCTTGCTCTGGCACGGGCTACAAGCTCTCCCAATACGATCAGTTCGGATATCTGAGTGGCATCTGTGGCATCACTGATGGCTCCTGGGCGGAAACCATCCCCCAGGCTGAGGGTTACATCGTGATGATAGCAGATCTCCAATAGTCTGTCATATTGGGCATAGAGAGGATTTTCCTGGCCGCTATGGATCATCCAGCGTTTCAAAAGCGAACCACCCCGGCTGACAATACCCAAAAGCCTGTTCATCTTGAGGTGAGCAGCCACGCTCCAGAGTGTGATCCCTGCATGCACAGTCATAAAATCGACGCCTTGCTCTGCCTGCTTTTCAATCTCATCAAAGAGCATTTCCGGTTCGAAACGGGTGATGTCCAGATTCATCTGCTCCAGCCTGGAGGCTACTGCATAGATAGGTACCGTACCCAGGATGAGATCTGTATTCTGGAGTATGAGTGTTCTAATCCGATCGAGATCGCCACCAGTAGAGAGATCCATCACGCTGTCTGCTCTATATTTGGTGCAATGCTGAAGTTTTAGGAGCTCAAAATCTGGTTCACAGCTCACATTGGAAGTGCCGATATTGGCATTGACTTTGGTGCTCATCCTCGTACCAATCGCCACAGGACGAGCATTTCTGTTTTTGTTGTGTGGGATTACCACTTCTCCGCTGGCAACAAGAGCCAGCAACTCGGATTCTTCTATCTTCTCGATTTTTGCTGATGTGATTATTTCTGGGCTGGTATGTCCCTTTTGTGCTAAGCTTAGTTGTGTCATTCTACACCTCTGAAAGTAGTTGGTTTAGTTGTTTGATTTTGGTGGTGAGTTCTGTTTTCGTACTTGCCTCCCCGAAATGTCTGATCATGCTGATATTTCTGGCTCCTGTGCTCAGGACATCTGCTAGCTGATCTGGGAAAATACCACCTATAGCTACTACTGGCAGGTGAGCTTTTCCTAATACACGACGCAGTTGTTCAATGCCCACAGGTGGATCAGGGATTGCTTTGGCAACCGTAGCGTATATAGGGCCAAAGCTCATATAATCTGGCGACAGGGCTGAATCTGTGGAATCGGTCAGCACTCTTTCTGCCTCTTCCATACTATGGGTGGATACACCTATTAGATGGTTTGGCAATAGGAGCTTGCGAGCCTCTTGCCAACTGATATCGTCTGGCCCCAGATGAACTCCATCAGCGCCCGAGAGGATGCAGAGATCTACTCTGTCGTTGAGGATAAAGGTGGTCTTTGATCCCCTGG
>CAZZCS010000172.1:0-3025 GCA_964652645.1 uncultured Candidatus Cloacimonadota bacterium
AAAAACCCTAAAATAAGCCATTTTGCCAGTGGGGGTGGTAAAGTCGGGTTAAAAGGACACTCTCGGCTTTTTTTCTATCGCCTTGTCGATAGTATAAATAAGCCAGATTCCCGATTAGCTCCTGCTTCAGAAAGCCATTTTTATCTCTTATTTTATTGAGACACTTTATGGCATGCTTATAGTTGCCTGCATCATACTCTTTGTAGCAGGTCAAAAGGTCATCACTTGCAATCATGCTTTGCATATCTGATCGTGCTTTTAGAAATCGCCACGCAGATAACAATATGATAGCTACCACGAGTGAAAATAGATATGTACTCTTCAGTATCGCATTCCAGTAATCGGTGATTGGGAAGAACACAAACCCCAAATCCATCAGAGCAATCGATAAAGGGACCTTCACATAAGGGCTTGACCCCTGTTTGCTTAATGTCAGGAAATATACGAGAGAGCACCCAAACACATAGATAAATAACACTTTCCAAAAATAGTAACCTATAATCGTCATCCTTCGAGATATACCCCTTCCAGGTTCTTTTACGTCCTTTGTGAAGCTAACCTCATACACTCCATCAGACTCTGTGTAGATCTTAACCCATTCATCATTCATTCTCATTCTCCTTCTTGAATAAGCGATTAATATGGCAGCCTAGTCTGTCATACTTAAATCTTCGCCAACTCGTCAATCGTCATCCGCTCAAAAGCCTGCGCCAAACACCCAACCTTGAGCATGCAGAGAAAGACTCCCATCTTGTAGGATTTTTGCATTACCGTCTTCTCGATCTGGTTTACCAAGGATATCACATTTATCTCATTGTAAATCATCGCATAATCTCCACAACTCACCTTCTATAGACTATCTCTGTTTGTCAACTCATTCATCCTAAACCAACTCCATTATTCCCATACTCTTCAAATACTCATAGGTGGCAACATAGAACTGTTTTTGTCTGGTATGATCCTCATCATCACCTTCTGGCACAACGATCACCATACCTTGTCTAGCTCTGGTCAGTAGCACACGATAAGCATTCTTAAGATAGACCTGGCGCTCGAGCTTATTGATATGCTGCCATTTATCGCCTCTAAATGACCAGTGCTTCCAAGCTCCCTTATCATACCGAAAATCTGCATCCCAGGTAACGCAGGCCCAATCCAATTCCAAGCCTTGAACCTGGAACTCTGTGGCCACATCCTCCAGATAATAGGAGGAACGCACATCGTCTTTGCCATTCAGAAACCAGTGCACAGGATCGGTCATGTATCTCACGTCAATCGCTAATGGCTTCAATCTGTAGGCCTGAGAAGAAACCACAATGCCGTATCTTTCAGAGCCTCTGGCCTGTTGTCGTAACCATGCTTTCGCTTTTTGCAAATCTCGGCAAAGCACTATGGGATAGCTCTCTTGCAGCGCTGAGAGTGTAGCTGTTGCTTTTGGATCAACATCTAAAAGTTGCTTTACCCACAGCGATACATTCTCTGCCCTAAAAGATCGCATTGAAACACCCAGATGCAGCTCGGAAAGTGTGTTTACATGCTGCCGAGAAGCCATCCTTTCTAATGCCATTCCTGCATCATATTCACTATCCAAAAGCCGATCAGATAGATACACGTGCCAATCTGGGAAACCGCCCAAGATGGAATCAATCCATTGGCTGATTCCCGCTTCACCTGTATTGATTTCCTGCCCTCCACCAACCAGGCAGATCACCACTGCCCAGTCCTGATGGCGATCCATGCAAGAGATCAAAAACTCCGGTTCCGACTGCGAAAAGCCAGTTTGATGCTTCTTGTTTTTCATAAACTTAACTGTCTGCTGAAGATCCCAAGCCCTTTGCGCTTCATCAAAGATCGCAATCCTGTTGTATGGTGGTTTGGGATCGATCAGGCATTCATCTCTGAAGTGATGGACGTTTTGAACAAAGGATTTCACCTGGCGGGAGGCATTTCCTTTGCTCGGTTTTTTACCTCTATGCTTGTCTCTGGCCACCATATCTCTGGCCAAAGCTTCCCTTAGAACAGCCACGAGCGGCCCATTACCAGAGAGGAACACACCCTTCAGATCATTCTCTTCCCCGATTCTTTGGGTCGCGATGTTCAAACCCACCAAAGTCTTCCCTGCTCCAGGCACTCCAGTGATGAAACAAATAGCCTTGCGATGATGAAGCTTGACATCCTCAATGATATTTATGATAGACTTCGTGGTAGCACCCAGATTGATGGCACTGGCATCACTGCGCGAGATATCCTCAACCGCATGCCCATGGTACAAGGCCAACGCAGCCTCAATAATGCTTGGTGTGGGCTCATATCGCCCTTCTTCCCATATCTCTGGATCAATCTCAGTGCCTTCGGCAAAGTCAAGAATACTGTGTATTTGTGCCAAAAAAGCAGCCTCATTCGTCATTATCGGGACAAACACCTTATCTTCCGCAGCAGATAGACTGATGCATGAGACAAGCGCTTTGGCCTCACTGGCAAAGAGCATTGGGGCAATCGCCACATTATGACTGGTCTCATGAAAATTCTTCAGATCAAGCGCATAATCCCACACTTGGTCGATGGCTGCCTTAGTATAAGAATCACCTCCAACCTTGAACTCAAGCACAAAAAGCACATGCCGCATCGCTAACAAGACGTCAATCCGTTTCCCCATCCTGGGTATCGAGTATTCAAAATAGATCTTGCCCTCAAGCCCTTTTAGCAAAGGCTGTAAGATGTCTATCTGCATCTCCCAGGCATCTCGCTGATTCTGAACGATATCAAAGCCACTGTTTTGAGCCAAAGTGCCCAAGATAGCCTGCTTTGAGGCTGTGCAAAAACTCTGGATAGATGCAGAGTAGTAGGATCTATTCAAATCAATCTCCTAGGATTACGGATATCGTCTCACAACAAAAGAATCAGCGCTGATCCGTACGTCAGACCGAGTTTTATCCCCTGTATTGCCGTGAATATCAGCGACGAAACAAATTCATATACACGCGCTCAGTTGTCAAGAACTTCATCGATTGTTTTAAAAAAGTTT
>CAZZCS010000173.1:0-1626 GCA_964652645.1 uncultured Candidatus Cloacimonadota bacterium
GTGGGATCATGGTGGAGGCTCTCTAACGGGCTTTGGCTATGATCAACACTATCCAAACGACAGTATGACCCTCGATGAATTGAGGACTGCCTTGAGAAACGGGGGATGCAAGTTTGATTTCATAGGGCTTGACGCCTGCTTGATGGCTACTTATGAAACTGCAGTTACTTTGGAGCCTTATGCTGACTATATGATTGCTTCAGAGGAAGTGGAGCCAAGTATGGGTTGGCATTATAATGGCTGGATCACGGCTCTGTCGCAGAATCCTTCGATTTCCACTCCTGAGTTGGGCAAAATCCTGATTGACGACTATATCAAAGAAGTCAAAGCTCAGATGCCCCAGGCTCAAGCTACTTTGTCGCTGGTGGACCTGGCGGAATTTCATGGCACGGTACCCGCTGTTTTTTCCCGTTTTGCTGCTTCCACCAAAGGGCTGATTGACGCTAATGAGTATAAGGCGGTGGCGGACGCAAGAGAGGATGCCAAAGAGTTTGCAGCCTCGGATTCATTAAACCAGATCGACCTGATCAGTTTTGCTGAGAAAATTGGCACCAAAGAAGCGACAACCTTGGTACGAACTTTGAAAGAGTGCATTAAATATAATCGTGCTTCCCAAAATATTACCGACGCTAATGGGCTCTCTATCTTCTTTCCCTACCACAAGATGTCTATTAAAGCGCCTATCCTGGAGATTTATGAAGATATTGGCATGGATCAAAACTACAGCGCTTGTGTGCGAAGTTTTGCGAGTGTGCTGGCAGGAGGCCAGGCGGTTTCAAGCGGAAGCAATAATCTCTTGAGCTCTTTGCTGGGGATGTTTACCGGTGGCAATCTCGGAGCTGGGTCTGGGTCAGGGGGTTCTCCCGGGGGGCAGATCATCGGTCAGTTGTTGAATACTTTTTTGGCCAACAATAATCTGGGGAATCTTGGTGGTTTGCTGGGAGGCTCTTCCAATTGGCTTGACAGGGAAGAAGTGGAAGATTCGCTGAATTATTATACGGAAAATGCCTTTGATGCTTCTGTTTTGAAAATCACCGATAAGGATGGACAGCGGGTGCTGGCTTTGCCCGAAAAGCAATGGGACTTGATCCATCATATGGAGATGAATGTGTTTATCGATGACGGGCAGGGTTTTATCGATCTGGGTCTGGACAATGTCTATGAGTACAACGATGATGGCGATCTGATCATGGAATACGACGGTACCTGGCTGGCGCTGAATGATCGGATTGTCAGCTATTACCTGATTAGCGACGACCGACGTGGCGATACTTATCTGACAAAGGGGCGCGTTCCTGCCATGCTCAACAATCAATTGGTGGATCTTATCATCATTTTTGACAATGCCAATCCCTATGGCAAGCTCATTGGAGCTCAGAAGAAGTATGATACTGACCGCGAAACTTATACCATCGCCAAGGGCTTGCTGACGGTGAAAGCGGGGGACAAGATCGACTTCCTTGCCGACTACTATACTTATGACGGAAAATACACGGATACCTTTTATCTGGGAAAGCAGTATACTGCGACGGGGGATTGGAGAATTGAGAACATTTCGGTGGGAAACAGGGACTATCTGATGACCTACCGTATCACAGATATCTACAACAACCGCTACTGGACGCC
>CAZZCS010000173.1:1726-2962 GCA_964652645.1 uncultured Candidatus Cloacimonadota bacterium
TTTTAAAAAATTATGGTTTGACTGAGCGATTTGTGAATGAAGCCAGCATGTATGAGGGTTTGACCCTGGCAAGAGTCATTGCTCAGTATAAGGGAATGTATAAGATAATTACTGCGGATGGAGAGAAATTGGCGCAAATCTCGGGCAAGCTGAGACACGAAACCACAGAGCTGGCGAAGTTTCCTGCGGTGGGCGATTTTGTGATGGTGCAGTATGAACCGAGAGATGAGCAAGCGATGATTCATCATATCCTGAGCAGAAAAAGTGTTTTCTTGCGCACCGCAGTGGGCGTGAGTGAACAGGCTCAGGTGGTGGCATCCAATGTCGATTTGGTGTTTATCTGCATGTCCATGAACAAGAATTTCAACCTGAGTCGTCTGGAACGGTATCTTTCCATTGCATGGGATAGCGGTGCCAAGCCTGTGATTGTGTTGACCAAGGCGGATTTGTGCGAACATGTATCCGAGCTGGTGCAGGAGGTGGAAAAGGTTTCATGCTATGCCGAGATGATCAGCACTTCTCTGGAGGAGGACAATGTAGCTAAGTTTGGACCCTACCTCAAGGAAGGGGTCACTGCAGCTTTTATTGGTTCATCTGGGGTGGGGAAGTCCACTTTAATCAATCAGCTCCTGGGGCAGAGCGTGCTGGAAACGAACGATATCGGCAGGAAGGACAAGGGAAAGCACACGACTACTGGCAGGGAGATGTTTCCCTGTCCTCTTGGGGGTGTGGTGATAGACACTCCAGGCATGAGGGAGTTGGGCGCTCAAAGTGTTGATTTATCCAAGACTTTTTCCGATCTGGAAGAGCTTGCAAGTCAGTGCAGGTTTAGCGATTGCGAGCATGTGCATGAGCCGGGTTGTGCTATACAAAAGGCATTATCCGAAGGTTTGATCGATCAGCGGAGGTTGGATAGCTATATGAAGCTGAAACATGAGGCTTCTTACGAGGGCTTGAACAGCAAGCAGATTGAAAACCAAAAGCTGGAGCGAATGTTTAAGAACGTAGGCGGGATGAAAAATTTCCGCAAACTCACCAAAGACAAACGTATATAATACGTCTAGCATCCGTTTAAATCACGCAGAGGGACGTAGACTTTGCGTTTCACACAATGTCGCACGGGGACGTAGCACTTGCGACATTTTGCGCTATGCAAAAAAGTGAGTCAACACCCCCGTCCCTCTGACTCAAGCCCATCGGTAGGTGGTTTGCGGGTTTGCTTCGAACAAAAAAGAA
>CAZZCS010000174.1:0-2926 GCA_964652645.1 uncultured Candidatus Cloacimonadota bacterium
CTGATCCAGTTGTAATTATCCCTGTCCTGAGGCGAACGCTCAGGGTCTATTGCCGCCATAGCAGCCTGATCGGTCTTTCTCAGGTCTTCTTCTTGACCGGAAAGACATACCCAGCGGAAAGGCCCATAGCCATAGTCAAAACAGATGGGGCCCATGATGTCTTCCACATAAGAGGGATAGACAAAGCCTTCACTGGTATTGATGCCATTCTTGGCAATGGACATCTCCCCGGCATCAAATACTGATGCCATAAAGCTGTTTCCGTAGTCCCAGAAATAGGAGCCTTTTCTAGTCAGGTTTTGGATCACATGGTAGTGCCGGATCAAGGATTCATCCACTGCCTTCTTGAAAGCATCGAGATCGGACATAATGAGTTCTCTACCTCTCTCAAAGCTGATCCCGGCGGGAGTGTATCCACCTTCATACACAGCGTGACATGAAGTCTGATCGGAGATCAGTTCACACTTGATATCATTTCTGTCCATGTACTCCAGAAGGTCCACCACATTGCCGTGATAGGCGATAGAGACAGGTTTTTTTGTGCTGCGGTATTCATCTACCCATGTGAATATCTCATCCAGATTCGCTGATACTTTACCGACCCAGCCCTGACTATGCCTGGTCTCAATCCTGCTATAATCCACTTCAGCAATGATTCCAATGCCTCCAGCGATCTCAACCGCTTTCGCCTGAGCGCCACTCATGCCACCCAGTCCGGAGGAGACAAAGAGAACTCCTGCCAGATCCTTATCATCCGGAATGCCGAGATACTTGCGCCCTGCGTTGAGCAAGGTGATGTAGGTCCCATGCACTATTCCTTGAGGGCCGATATACATCCAGCCACCTGCAGTCATTTGTCCATAATTTGCTACCCCGAGGGCTGTTAGTCTCTTGAACTCATCAGGATTATCCCACTTTCCGATCACCAGTCCGTTTGTGGATATCACTCTGGGCGCTTCGGGACGGGAGGGGAACAAGCCCAAGGGATGCCCGGAAGACATCACCAGAGTCTGGTTTTCTGTCATATTTTCCAGGTACAGCATGATCAGTCTATACTGCATCCAGTTCTGACACACCTGCCCCGTCTCACCGTAAGTAACTAGTTCGTATGGATATAGGGCGATATCAAAATCTAGATTGTTGTCGATCATGACCTGGATAGCCCTGGCCGCAGTAATACCTTTGTATTGATCTATTGGTTTTCCGTAAATCCTGCCTTGGGGGCGATAACGATAACCGTAGATCCTGCCCATTGTCTTCAGTTCTTGCAGGAACTCTGGGGCAAGCCTGGCATGAAGTTCCTGGGGAATATATCTAAGGGCATTGCTGAGAGCAACGCCAATTTCTCTTTTTGTAAGATTAAGCCCTCTGTCTGGAGCTCGCCTGATAGCAGGATCAAACACCGGATCAGGAGGGAGAACGTTATCAAGCCCGATTTGCATGATTTGCTCGATACTTTGTGACATTTACTTGACCTCTTTATTTGTTTTATTAAGCATTATTTTCAATATGGTACTATCAGCGTTTTGCATGCCAGACAGCACGAGCTCTGCCAGGTTATCGATCGTCTCTTCAATATCGCCACATACAATTCCATCATTGGCAGAAACACACAGATTCGCCAGGGCCAAAAGAGCGGCTTGAACCGCAGCGCTGGTATTGGTGGCAACCTTGAGGGAGCAACCTTCTTTGGCACCGTCGCAGACCATCCCGGCGGTGTTACCGATCATATTTTTCACGGCGTATTCCACTTGAATATAAGTCCCACCCATGAGATAAACGATCCCACAAGCAGCACCAGCGGCAGCAGAAAGGCAGCCGCATAAACAGGATAGGACGCCTATCTTGTTTTTGATGTGCACAGACACCAGGTGGCCAAGAGCAAGAGACCTGATCAATCTTTCATCCGGGATATTGCGCCGTTCCGCCACTGCAATGATAGGTAAAGTGATGGATAGGCCCTGATTGCCACTTCCAGAATTGCTCACGACCGAGAGAGCACAACCGCTCATTCTGGCATCTGTCGCTGCGGCAGTAAGTGCCATAGCGTAATGATGTAGATCGTTGCCCAATATCCCAGCTTCGATCTGCTCCATAATGGTCTTCCCCACAGCTATCCCGGAGGCTTGTTCCAAACCATACTTCGCAATGGCGCGATTGATCTCGTTCCCCAGATTTATCTTGTTCAGCTCTGAAACATCAACGCTTGCGCAAAATGTGTAATAGTCTTCAATCTTCAGTCCATCGCAAGAAAGCATGCTTTTGGTGCTGTTCAGAACTAATTCTTCGTGCACAAGCACCTTGCCGTCTACCACTAGTTTATAGAGCCAGTCATGCCGCCAGCGCATTATGGCTGTACTGGTTCGTGATTGTGTAGTTAAAGTGGCTTCTACGTAGATTTTATCGTCGGTTTCTGCGACATCGATGTAAACAATCCTCTGGCTTAGCATCGCCTTGGCGGAGGCCAGGATTGCAGGATTCAGATTTGATAAGACTTCTAGATTTTTCTTTGGCTCTGCTACCAAAGCACCAAGTATGGCAGCAATATCAAGCCCGATCATCCCAGTTCCCGGAATGCCGACACCCATTCCATTTTTGAGGATGTTTGTGCTTACCTTGACATCCAGTTTCAGTATGCTGCCGGGATTTTTCGCAGCGGCATAAGCACATGCCAATGCTACTGCTGCAGGCTCTGTACAACCCATGGCAATGCCAGTCTCCTGGATCAAAAGGCTCTTTATAAATTCATTTTTACACATCAGCACCATCGTTATATTTTTCTTTTCCTTACTAAATTCTACGGGTAGTATCTGTCAAGAATTTTCGATCGCAAAACCCGATCTCCACAGATGCAATCCCTTGTTTGAACAATGGCACCTGGATAGAGTCAGGCGTGTATCAGGCGTGTATCAAGCGTGTATCTGGA
>CAZZCS010000175.1:0-2828 GCA_964652645.1 uncultured Candidatus Cloacimonadota bacterium
GCCTCGAGTACTCGAGGCGATCTCGAGGCGATCTTGAGGCAAAGACGAGGGGAAACTATAGGGGAGGGATTTAGATTGTAGGAGAACTAGCTGAGTAGTTACACAGGCTTCAGAGCTTGTGCGAAAACAGATATAGCTGAAATACATGATTCCAGTTGGGACTCACTTCGCAGTTTTCGGACAAGCTCTTTAATCTACGCCAGACACAGCATACCATTCCCAATGACAAAAGTCTTTTGTTACAGCCTCGAATCCTTCCCAAATCTTGCATTCTGCGGCATTAGCGTAAGAGTGGTTTGAGTAGAGATGTGGTTTTGATAGTATGCAGTAACACCCCAAGTGTTGGCCACTCCTATATTTAGATCCAGATCCATATACTCATTGGCGTTTCCAGGAACCGTTCCATATTGATGCACCCAAGCGTTCTCTCCCTCTCGCTTGGAGATCACGATGCTATCCGCCCAGGCAGCATGATTGTCCCAATACAGGCGGATTTGTGCAGGCTGGCTGATGTCAAAATCATATTCCAGGCCGTTGGGAGCAGGAAGCAGGAAATTGAACTGCTCGTAGGTCCCAACTGATTCAAACCCGTTTCCGACAGCATAAATCCTATAAGTGTAAATCTCACCCAGGACAGCCGAACTGTCCACTAGCACAGATACATTGGGGCTGCATTGAGCGACCCGGAAATCCCACTGCCCGCCGTCGACATGGCGATCGGCGTAGAAGCCAGTTTCATCACCAAAATCTACTACCCAACTGATCTGGACCTGATTTGGCCCCAGGATCTGAAATGTAACCTCCGTAATATCCGCGCCCATATAAGGCCCGTGATTATCCTCATCTGAACCGATCACATTACCGATATTTAGAAGCTGGCAGCTTCCCAGCAAGCAAGCCAGGACTACCGTGAATAAGATACAGAAGCGGCGCATAAGCACCTCCGGAACTAAAAATCTATTGATTCACAAATAGAATATGCGTCAAAGAATGTCAAGAACATTTGCGTTAGATACTTTCCACCCTGGTCAATCCCTGCTTCAAAGCGCTCATCAAGCCCTGGAAAGACCCGATTTTGGCAAACTAAAGTTGACAAATATCTTCTTGTGGAGAGTAGGTACAAAAAATCAAATAGATTATGTAGATCGTTGTTTTATCGGCCTGCAACACGGATTCGATCTATCCTGATATACAACGATCTTCAATGGGGAGAATGAAATGAGCAAACAATTAGCTGCGTGTTGTCTCGATTGTACTTCATGCGAGACTTATCAGGCTCACCAAGCGAATGATCTGGAGAGAAAACACGATATCGCTGAGCGCTGGAGCCAGCATTACAACGGTACTCTCACGGCCGAGGACATCGTCTGTGATGGCTGTTTGAGCGGAGGCACCCGTTTTGTCTGGTGCAGTAAGTGTCAAATCCGAGACTGCGTTACTGAAAAGGGACTCAGTAATTGTTCTGAATGTGAATTGGGATCCTGCGAGACCAATGCCTATCTGTTTCAGGTTGCGCCCGAAGCAAAAGCCAATATGGAGAGCTTGCGGGGTTGATCAAAATCGATTGGGCACAGCTATAGCATCAGCGTTTATACTGTCCTTTTATCCGGCGGAGAGCTTTGCTGCGTAGTTGTTTTATCTGCTCGTTTGTGAGGTGCAAGCTTTGGGCAATCTCTTTGATAGTGAGCTTCTGTTCGTAGCTAAGTCTCAGGATGTTTGCTTCCAGTTCGGGTATATCGGGCGGTAGTTGCAAGCTTTCGGGGCTGGATTCGGGGCTGGAGATCTGGGGGTCGGGCTCACAATAGTTCTCAAAATTGGGGGAGCTGATGTATTCTTTATCCAGAGCCTGGAGGATATGTTTTTTGATCCAGTACACGGCGTAGGTGGAGAATTGGGTACCTTTTGAGGGATCGAATCTGTCCCAGGCCACGAGCAAGCCCATCAGGGCTTCCTGCTTCAGGTCTTCGAGAGGCATGCCGCTGTTTTGATAAGTCTTACAGACGCTGTATGCCAGCCTGGCATAGTCGCGGATCAGATCATCTTGATTTTTGGGGAAATCCTGTGGCATGGCTATTATCCAGGGTTTTGCTGTCGGGCAGTAGTCATAATGGTCTGTTTGCCGGGATCTCGATCTGGAAAGTGGTTCCTTTGCCGGGGGTGCTGCTTACGTCGATTGTGCCATTGTGCAGCATGACGATGTGTTTTACGATGGCAAGGCCCAGGCCAGTACCTCCATTGGCACGGTTTCGGGAGGGATCGGCCACGTAAAAGCGTTCGAAGATGCGGGGAAGGTGTTCTGGAGCAATGCCGCTGCCATTATCGCTTACTTCCACTTTGATGGAGCTTTCAGTCGCCTTGCAACGGATAACAATATCCCCCTTTTCAGTGTATCGTAAAGAGTTCTCCACCAGGTTGATAAAGATCTGTTCAAATTTGAAGGGATCGAGGTTGAAGCGGGGATGAGCAGAATCTATATCGATCAGCAGTCTGATTTCTTTGTCCTCCAGTAGTGGATCCAGGATCATCTTGATATTTTCAAAGAAGGTAAATAGATTGATCTCCTGGAGGTTTATGGTATCGTTACGTTCGAGCCGGATGAGGATCTGCAGGTCGTTGATCAGGCTGATCAAGCGGTTTGTATGGTTCTGGATGATTTTCAGGTAGCGGATGTTCTCCTGTTTGGCGGTTTCCTCCATGGCTTCCGAGAAGCCTTTGATAGCCGTGAGCGGGGTGCGCAGTTCATGAGTGAGATTTACAATAAAGTCTTTCTTCATCTGCTGGGCCTGGCGGATGTCGTCTATGTTTTGGAGGAAGAACACAGTACGATT
>CAZZCS010000176.1:0-2813 GCA_964652645.1 uncultured Candidatus Cloacimonadota bacterium
TACGCGCCAGAGGCCAGTATTGACCGCCCCGGCGTGGAGAGTTTCTTTGAGCTGCTCAAAGTAGCGCATGCCCAAAAGAAGACCATCATCACAATCTCCCACGATCTGCATGCTCTAAACAAGTATTGCACCTTCCTGATCTGCCTGAACCAGAGCCTGCACTGCCACGACCATAAAGAACTGGTAAACTCCGAAGTGATCCAAAAAACCTTTGGCGAGACCCTGCGGCTCATCGAAAAGGACTATTGAGGAAGGGCTTATGCACAGCTTTATCATCCACGCAATCCTGGGCTGTATCCTCTCGGCCATCAGTCTTTCGCTCTTTTCACCCTATGTAAACCTCCGCAAGATCTCCTATATGGGTGAAGCCCTATCCCATATAGCCTTTGCAGGAATTGCGATAGCTCTATTTGCAGGCTTGAACATGCAGTTTGTCACCATGATCTTCGTGACAGGTATCAGTATCCTCATTGGATACCTATCCGAAAAGCACAAGCTGGAAGAGGCAAATACGATCAGCATCTTCCTCTCTGTTTCCATGGCTTTCGGTATCATCCTGATCGCCCTCAAGCGCAGCTATACCTTCGATCTGGCCAGTTACCTATTTGGAAATGTGCTCATGATCGAGATTTCCGATCTTGTCCAATTGCTCGTCCTGAGCGTGGTAAATCTGGGGTTTATCTGGTTCTTTTACAAAGAGCTCTTTTACATGACCTATAATATGGAGATTGCCAGAGTCTATCGGATCCGGACAGATCTGGTAAACTATCTCTTTTTGGCGCTCCTGGCCATGAACATCGTGATCAACCTCAAGATTGCCGGCATCATCCTGGTGACTGCCCAGCTGGTGCTGCCTGCAGCAATCGCCTTCAACCTCGTCCACAGGCTGAAGAGCGCCCTCATCCTCAGCTTTGTAATAGCCGTGCTCTCCGCAGGAGGCGGCTTCCTGCTGTCCTGGCACCTGAATCTTCCCACTGGAGCCTCCATCGTCTGCCTGCAGTTTTGCTTTTTTGCCCTCAGCCTGATGCTCAAACCCAAAGCCTGAAAATATGCTCAAAGATGTGTGCAAGATCCTCCTCAGAGCCACCCTCATGGCTCTATTGATCAGCACCGTGATCTGGCAAATATGGGAAGTGCCAATCCTGGACAAGCTGCAGGTGCTATATTTCAGGATTAGCAACAAGCCTCTCCACCACTATCAATGCCAGGATTCCAGGGGGATTCCCATTCAGTACCAGAAAGATGGCCAGGCCGTATACAACCCCCTCTTTATTGCCCGTTATGCCCAGGAGAGCTTTGCCCATGCTGATCAAGACAGGTTTGCCCAGCTATGCGAGTGGCTGGTAGAGAATGCCGTGATCACAGATTCCACCTTTGCCGTCTATTACAGCTTCGATATCGATTGTTACGACCAAAAAGCTCCCTGGCTCTCAGCCCTGTCTCAGGCTGTAATTGCCAATCTGTTTGTCGATAGGTACACTCTGGATCAGGATTCCACCTATCTGAGCTATTCTCAGAGAACTCTGAAGACGCTTCAGCCCGGGGTAGTAAACCTGAGCATAGAATCCGGACGAGAAGGTCTCTGGTTTCTCGAGTATCCATCAAAGGATCCACCCTACGTGCTCAATGGCATGATCGCCACCCTGTTCGAGCTCCAGGAGTTGTACCAAAAAACAGGCGATTATCGGGCTCTTGCTCTCTTTGATATGGGGCACAAAGCAGTGCTAGAGCAGCTTCCCCTCTATGACAACCGGGGCTTTAGCTTTTATGATTTGAAGGGCAACAAAGCTGGGAGACTCTATCATCAGAAGCATATTGCCCAGCTCGCTACTCTGAACGAGATTGCTCCCCACGAGACGCTTCAAAAGTACCACAGACGCTGGAGCAAGCACGACCTGATCCCTGTGCCCATCCAACTGATCTTGAACCCAAAACCTAGGCGTATTCTGGCCTTTGTCCTCTTTTGGTGGATTCTGGCAGACCTGATGGCAGCCTCTAGCTTGTGGAAGTATCTGCGCCGGCACCGTTAGGAGCGCCAGCGCAGCATCAATATATCTATTTACCAGCAGCGATGCTGATCATCTTTTGGGGGATTACTATCACCTTTTTGATACTGAGTCCATCCAGGGACTTCTGGACATTCTCTATCTCCAGAGCGAGCTGTTGCAGGCTCTCATTATTCGTATCCGGAGCCACATCGATCTTGCCGCGAACCTTGCCATTTACCTGCACGACGTATGTGATGGTCTCGCGCACTAGATATTTTTCTTCATAGCCAGGGAGTCCAGATACGTGCAAGAGCCCCGTGAAGCCCATCATCTGCCAAAGCTCTTCGGCAATATGAGGTGCAAAGGGATATAGCAACTGCGGGATAATACCACAGGCCTCGGCATAAACAGCCATATCATAGTTATTTAGCTTGTTTGGTTCTTTGATGGCAACGCAGTGGTTCAGATGCTCCATGATAGAGGCAATTGCCGTGTTGTACTGCATCCTGCCCAGGCAGTCCTCCAGCCACCTCTTGGTGGTGTGGTGCGTACTGAAGAGCAGATCTTTCATCTGGGGACTCAGATCCTGGGGTTCCGCTGTGTGCTTCATCCCTTTATTGATCGCATGCAGATTTGTCTCGATCAAGCGCCAGATCCTGTTTAGAAAACGGAAAGCGCCCATCACGGCTTCGTCGCTCCATTCCACATCCTTTTCCGGAGGCGAGGCAAAGAGCAGATATACGCGCAGAGTATCGGCACCATAACGATCTATGATGTACTGTGGATCCACGACGTTACCTTTGGACTTGGACATCTTGGCTCCAT
>CAZZCS010000177.1:0-2792 GCA_964652645.1 uncultured Candidatus Cloacimonadota bacterium
AGCGGGGCGACACACACAATTGCTCACTCTCATCACAAAATATTCTGTCGCCCGCAAGGGGCTGAATCGTTTCTCGTCTCGCAACGAGGGGCTGCGCTACGCTCCGCACCCTCGCTATGCCAGCCCTCAGAGCCACGATGTGTCTCTGCGAGGCCCGGCTGTATCGCATCTTCGATGCTTTCTAGGTATCGGCTGCGCCGATGGTTATTGTACAGTTCAGCTGCGCCATTTTCGCACAAGCTCTGAAGCCAGTGCTACAGGCACCCCAAACCCACTACTCACTACTCACTACTCACTACTCACTACTCACTATTCACTATCCACTATCCACTATTCACTATTCACCATTCACCATTCATTATTCATTCATCCTACATTCTACATTCTACATCCTACCCCCCCATCCCCCGTTAAAACAATTGCACAATATGCAACACAAACATCGCCATAATTTCACTAATTACACCTAAACATTCCAGAACAATAACCTAAATCTCTGTATATCAACACAATAAAATATATCCCGCTTTGGAACAAAATCTGCGTTTATAACCATTGTATGGAGGAAGGAATTATGAAATACATAGTTTTACTCTTGGCATTATCAATGCTGTTGATGATCAGTGCTTGCTCTGATAAGCAGGACAAGCTTACCGCGGTAGATATGAGCACCCTGAAGGTACCGCAGGACTTCAATTATGACATGAATCGCAATGTGAACATAGACTTGCAGGGAGCTTTTCATCTCCCGGTCACCATTACTACCAAAAGTGGCGAAGTGCTTTTGAAAACTATGATGAATCCGGAGACTGGAGTGCAGACGGCGCTTACGTTTCCTTCATCAATCAAGCAAGTGGTTTTGAAGTATCAACGCCATGAAGTAACTGTAAGCATAGGCCCCAATGGAATATCTTACAACTTTCCAAATTAGGAGATGAACATGAAACGCATAGTGATATTAGCTTTGTTGATGATGAGTTTGGGAGTTGCATTATGGGCTCAGGGGACTTTGATAGTATGGGGAACGACGCTTCCCGAATTGACTTCCAATATACCTACGGGAAATGATTTTATAGCCGTAGCTGGTGGAGAAGACTTTGCGGTGGGGTTGAGATCAAACGGAACCCTGGCTGCCTGGGGCAAGAATAACAACAACATCGTGAGCAATACTCCTACCGGCAATGGATTTATAGCTGTCTCGGCTGGTGTTTCCCATGCCCTGGCGCTGAGATCAAACGGAACCCTGGCCGCCTGGGGAAACAATAATAACAATGTCGTGGACGGCACCCCAACGGCGAACAACTTTGTAAAAATCGCAGCAGGTCCCTACCACAATCTGGCTCTGAGGACTGATGGCACCGTAGTCGCCTGGGGAGATAACAGCCGTCTCCAGGTCTCGCAAACTCCCGCCAGTGACACTTTTATAGATATTGCTGCTGGCCATACATTCAGTGTGGCTGTCCGTAGCGATGGATCAATAGCTTTCTGGGGGAATAGCGGTGGCGGAAACAGCCTCACTCCCGTTCCTGCCGGTAATGACTTTGTGGAAGTATCGGCCAAGTATCTGCACGTTTTGGCCAGAAAAACCGATGGAACAATCGTTGCCTGGGGTAATCCCACCCAAAATGTCGATGCTCCGGCGGGGACATACATCAAGATGTCGGCAGGCTGGCAGGGAAATCTGGCAATGCGTCCAGATGGCAGCCTGGTTTCTTGGGCCAATCTTTGGGTCCTGAGGACTATTCCTGCCTGGGTGCAAGATTTGGAAATCGCCTATATCTGCGGAGCTTACAACTACAATCTGGGTATTACTGGTTCACTTGATGCGGATGGTGATGGCGTCCCGGACAATCTCGATCTATTCCCCGACGATCCTCTCCGGGCATACATCGTGACATATCCGCTCAGCTCACCTACTGGCTGGGGAACTCTTGCTTTTGAGGATATGTGGCCTCAAAAGGGTGATTACGATTTTAATGACCTCGTACTGGATTATCAAGTGCAATTGGTGATGAATGCAGATATGCACGTAAAAGACATCAAGGCAAATCTCAAGCTGAGGGCAGTGGGTGCCACCTACCAGAATGCGTTTGCGATCGAATTTCCTTTCCCTGTGTCCGCAATAGAGTCTCTGGCGGGTTTTGGTGCTGGTGCATCCTATAATATGCCTCTCCTCGAAGCTGGTACAAATAGCATCCTCAAAGTAATTTCCAGCACAAACGATTTCGTCTCCGTGCCAGGAAATGATGTGTTCTGGAATACTCAACCGGGACAGCCAGGTTTTGATCCTATCCCGATCAGCTTCGAGCTTACTCTTACAGACCCATTCAATCCGAGCACTGCTCCGGACTGGGGCTTGTTCAATCCTTACCTCATGGTAAACCGGGTCTTGGGTCACGAGATTCATTTGCCCGGATTCCCTCCCACAATTTATGCCGATCCCAGTCTTTTTGGCCTGGATGACGACTCTACAGATCCCGGCAGTGGGAGATATTACAAAACTACAAACAACCTGCCCTGGGCCCTGGATATTCCCAGCAGTTGGAAGTATCCGATCGAAAGAAAGCAGATTACTCATGCCTATTTTGGATTTGCTCCCTGGGCTGAAAGCGGTGGTAATTCACATGAAAACTGGTTCGAAATGAATCCAGGTCAGATAGATATCGATTTCATATACAACCCCTGATGGATTAATTACACAGCAAAAAGACAGGCTACCTGGATTGGAAGCCTGTCTTTTTTTATGCTCAATACCATCAGCCGGGATTGAGGTTGTGGGGTGCCTGTAGCAC
>CAZZCS010000178.1:0-2700 GCA_964652645.1 uncultured Candidatus Cloacimonadota bacterium
CCAAAAGCGGATCGTAGTGTGTGCCGGTACCGGCTGTATTGCCAACGGGGCCATGAAAGTGTATGAAATGCTCAAGAATACAGCAGCTATGAAAGGACTCGATGTCTGCATCGAACTCAAGCATGAAGATCACAAACACCACGATATCTACCTCTCGGGAAGCGGTTGCCAGGGATTTTGCCAGGTAGGGCCTCTGGTCACAATCGAGCCAGACGGTATTCTCTATACTCATGTAAAGCCCGAGGATGCCGAAGACATCATTACTAAGACGATATTGAACCATGAAGTAATAGAAAGACTTCTCTACCACCAACCCGCTGATGGCAAGGCTTGCATGGGTACAGGTGAGATCCCCTTTTATACACAGCAAAAGCGAACTGCCCTCAAAGAATGTGGATTGATCGATCCCGAAAATATCACAGAATACATCGCTCATGGTGGCTACTTTGGGGCCCGTGATGCCTATACAAATTATGATGCTGCCTCCCTCTGCAAGCTGTTTCAGGATTCAGGACTTCGCGGCAGAGGTGGCGGCGGCTTTTCCACAGGTCTGAAATGGGAACTGACCCGCAAGCAGGTAAACGAGAAGAAATACGTGGTCTGCAACGGTGACGAGGGTGATCCTGGTGCCTTTATGGATAGAAGTATCCTCGAGGGTAATCCACACTCCATCGTAGAAGGCATGATGATTGCCGCTCGCGCTATTGGAGCAAACGAAGGCTATGTCTATGTTCGCATGGAATACCCACTGGCCTGCGCCAGAATCCGCACAGCTATCAAAAAAGCCGAAGAGATGGGAATCCTGGGTGATGACATCTTTGGTAGCGGCCTCTCCTTTAGAATCAACGTGATGGAAGGAGCCGGTGCCTTTGTCTGTGGTGAAGAAACTGCTCTGCTGGCCTCGATTGAAGGCAAACGCGGGATGCCCAATCCCAAGCCGCCATTCCCAGCTGAATCCGGCCTTTTTGGCAAACCCACCGTGATCAACAACGTGGAAACCCTGGCTATGGTACCCATTATTATGAGAGATGGCGTGGAAAGCTTTCGCCAGGTCGGTACCGCAAAATCTCCGGGAACCAAGACCTTTGCCCTCACGGGACACGTGGCCAATACCGGGTTGATCGAAGTCCCCTTTGGCACCACCATCCGCAAGATTGTCTTTGATATTGGTGGTGGAGTATTGGATAAAGACGGTAAGATCAATAACGACGCCTTCAAAGCCGTGCAAATCGGTGGTCCCTCCGGTGGCTGTCTTACCAAAGAACACCTCGATATCCCGCTGGATTTCGATTCCTTGGGGCAGATAGGTGCGATGGTAGGCTCCGGAGGATTGGTAGTAATGAACGACAGCACTTGCATGGTTAAAATCGCTAAGTATTTCATGACCTTTACCCAGCATGAATCCTGCGGTAAATGCGTACCCTGCCGGGAAGGAACACGACAGATGCTGGAAATGCTTGAAGATATATGTGAAGGCAGAGCAGATGAGCAAACTCTGGAACTCCTGGAAGAAGCAGGCCACGCCGTGAAGATTACTTCGCTGTGTGGGCTGGGAAAATCTGCTCCGAGTCCTGTGCTATCCACCCTTCGCTATTTCAAGGATGAGTATCTGGCTCATGTAAATGCCAAGTATTGCCCCACCAAGAGCTGTAAGGCCCTCACCTCCATTTCGATCGATCCCGATCTCTGCAAGGGCTGTACCCTCTGCAAGCGCACCTGCCCGGTGGGAGCCATCTCCGGTGATGTAAAAAAAGCTCATGTAATAGATCCAATGGTGTGCATCAAATGTGGTGCCTGCATAGAGATCTGCAAGTTCAAAGCAATATCCTGAGGAGACTAAAATGAATAACGAAAAGATTATATACATCAACGATCGTCCCGTAGTATGGGAAGGTGAGACCAATATCCTCTCCCTGGCTCGTAAAGCTCACATTGAGATCCCTACTTTTTGCTATCATAGCGAGCTTAGCGTCTATGGAGCCTGCCGTTTATGCCTGGTAGAAGTGGAGGGCAGAGGCCTGGTAACTTCTTGCTCCACCACTCCCTTTGAAGGAATGCGAATAAGAACCAATACCAAAGAAATCCTCAAGCTGAGAAAGACTATCGTGGAAATGCTTCTGGCCAATCACGATCAAGCTTGCCCCACCTGTTCCAGAGCAAACGATTGCAAGCTGAGAGATCTCTCCAATCGCCTGGGTATAGACAAAGTGCGGTTCCGCAGAACTAGAGAACCCAAACCTATGGATACCATGAGTGACTGCCTGGTGAGAGATCCCAACAAATGCGTTCTCTGTGGTGATTGCGTGCGCTTCTGTGCTGAAGTACAGGGTATCGGTGCCATCGATTTTGCCCATAGGGGAGAAGGCGTAGTGGTAACCCCTGCTTATGGTAAGAGCCTCGCTCAGGTAGATTGCGTAAATTGTGGACAGTGTGCCGCAGTGTGCCCAACCGGTGCCATTGTAGTAAAACCACAGATCGATGCCGTATGGGATACGATCCACGACAAAGATAGAGTCGTCGTAGCACAAGTAGCTCCAGCAGTCCGCGTCGCTCTGGGTGAGATGTTCAATCTTCCAGCAAGTGAGATCACTACCGGCAAGATGGTGGCAGCACTTCGAATGATCGGCTTTGATAAGGTGTTTGATACTTCTTTTGCGGCGGATCTGACTGTTATTGAAGAGGCGAATGAATATCTAAAGC
>CAZZCS010000179.1:0-2519 GCA_964652645.1 uncultured Candidatus Cloacimonadota bacterium
GTATCAGGCGTGTATCAAGTGTGTTCTCGAACCCACCTGATACAGGTATGATACACCTGAGATACAGAGGGGTCTATATGGGAGATGATTGGGTAACAAGACTGGTCCTGAGTTTCCATCTAATATAGCATCGCGCTGGGACTCTTGCGCCGATGGCTGGTTTCAGAGCTATGGAAAAGGCCGAGCAGCGCTCGGCCTCTATATAATGTTACGTATTACTTGATCAGAAGGATTTTGATGGTGGCGGAACCGACAGGGGAACTGATCTTGCAGAAATATGCCCCAGCTGGTACCGGCCTTCCGCTATGGTCACGCCCGTCCCATACCAATTTGTGAGTATTGAGAACTTCGAAGCCCGAGAATTCTCGGATACGTTGGCCGCGGATATTGAAAATCTCTACTTTTTGTGCATTTTTGGCTGCCCAGTGTAGTTCTGTGCATTGGGTAAATGGATTGGGATAGGCTACTAGTCTGGTGACGAGAGCAGGTGTATCTCCGTCCAAACCAGTTATGGTTTCCATTTGAACAATCAGGTTAAGTGTCTGTCCTGCAGTTATTACGATACCATCATCTGTATAGGCCTCATATCCTTCTGCAGAACAGGTCAATAAATAGACTCCTGCCTCCAGCTCCAGACTGAAGAGTCCCTCAGAATCAGTAACCACACTCTGGCCATCGACCTGGATCAGGGCTCCAGCAATGGGGTCTTGAGTGTTCAGATCGATCACCTGCCCAGCCAGAAAGCCTATGTTTGACGGTTGCCATTCATAACAGCCGATATCGATGGTTGCCACTCCATCATCATTCCCGTCGGCAAATCTTGGGTTTCCCCCCAGATCATATTCAGGAAGCATCAGGCCCTCAGTATCCGGAGAACCAGCGTCGATGCAGGGTGAAGCGCTGGACAGCATATAGCTCTCGGGAGCATCTTCAAAGAGCGGATCTCCGCTAATATTAGTCTCGTTACCTTCCGGATCCTGAGTAGAGCAATAGTGCAATTCATACGAGCTCGAAGTGCTGGCAATGGCATTTGGTGTGTTTTGCCAGAATATACTGTTTGTGATCTGAGCCGGGGCATCAAGACTGTTCACCCAGATAGCCGCGCCACCAGTTGCTGAGTTGTTTTGATAGAAAGTACAGTTCGTGACCGTTAGAGTCCCAAAAATGGCCCCGATTCCCGCACCTAGACCCATAGTGGTCGCGTTGTTTACAAACAGGCAATTGATAACCTTCAGGGGGGAGTCAAAGCAGTAAATACTCGTGACAGCACCAGCGCTCTGATCGAGAAATTTACAGGAGATCACATTGGCTTCGGGACACTCATAGAGGTAGATGCCAGCTCCAAATGTGGTGGCAGTATTGGCCTCGAAGAGCGTATTCGAGATTGAAGCGCTGCCATTTTTGACGAATACGCCGCCAAAAAAACCGCTCTCGCAGGATTTTACTACACAATGGTTCATAACGATTGAAGTGTTGTCCTTGGCATAGATGACAGATCCGTCCTGGATGGATTTACAGCGATAAAAACTGCAGTTTTCAAAGGTCAAAGTGCCAGCATTACTGGCCCAGATGGCCCCGCCAAAATTCAAAGGATCGGTGCTATTCGCGCCCCAGATCGCCCGTCCATAGCTGAATTCGGTATAGGCAAACTGGGATGGAGGATTGCCCATGCTGCCAGTATTCTGAAATCTGATTCCAGACCAGCCATTCAAGGTATCCTCTGCGGTGATGGAGATAGGATTCATAAGAGTCCCAAGGCCAAGAATCCGCCCCGAAACACTAATCTTGTAAGTCCCCTCAAATATGACCTGTACACCTTCATCAAGCTGAAGCGTGGCACCAGAATCAACCGTAAGATTTCCTGTGATTCTGTAGGGAGAGCCAGCTTGATTCCAGATTCCCTGGACGGAACCGGAGGGTATAATAGTCTCTGCCCATACTATAAGGGCCAGCACCAACATCAAAACTAATAATACTGAGCGTTTCATGGTTTTCCTCTCTAAATCTTTTTTACCTTACTAAAATGAGATTTGTTTCACGTCAAGAAAATTGTGAGCCCCAGGATCAAGAAGCACCAGTAAATATCGCTTCTATCTTCGCAAAGAAAAATACGACTTGACGATAATCCGAGAGTCGCAAAGTTTAGACATATCAAATTTTAGCAAGGAGTATCCCATGAAAAGACTTATCATCCTTCTCCTGATTGCCGCAGGTATTACTATTTTGATTGATCAGCGCGGCAAGATGGATTTCAGTCGCTGATTTGCAGCACATGATTCACGTATCGTGAGCATGAGCAACTCATGGGGATGCCTGGGTTTGAAGTACGTACCTTATTACCTGAATCATACAGAGAAACAAAGTATGTCTTATGCCCAGCCTCAGAAAGCAATGACCCAGATGAGGGAGCAGGATATAGGCCAGATTAAAAAACTTGCACCGAAGCGAACTATTATGCCAGGGCCAGTTTCTATCCTTGACAGAAAACACAGTTAAATAAGCTGTCATGTAAGTGTGCG
>CAZZCS010000180.1:0-2234 GCA_964652645.1 uncultured Candidatus Cloacimonadota bacterium
GCCTCGAGTACTCGAGGCGATCTCGAGGCGATCTTGAGGCAAAGACGAGGGGAAATAATAGGGGTGGGATTTAGAGTGACAGACAAACAGCTGAGTTTTAGCACTGGCTTCAGTGCTTGTACGAAAACGGCGAAGCGAGTCCCATCGGGACGGCGTAATGCAAGGCATACATGTTTGTAGAACATTCTGTTATGTCGTCCTGATGGGACTCAACGGAATCAGGTAGATTCAACGACCACAGTTACCCAACCATCAATCACTTGTACTCGACCAAGAATCCGATGTTATCGATAGCAGTGATACAACAGAGGACTTCATTGAACTCCAACCTTATCAACCAAAAACTACAAAAGAAAAGAATTGACAGAATCTGAATAATCACTTCGGTTGAGATATTATGGCAACCTCATCAGTGATGACTGCCTAAATGCTAATAATACAAGGAGATAAGTTGCCAAGGAGGATTGATGCCAAACACAATGAAAGAGAGTCGCAAGCAGGAGTCCAAAATTCTTGATGAATTGAAGAGTCTTATTGAGAAACTAGGCTCTCCAGATCCAGAAATGCAGGAGTTGATAGAAGAATCTGAGAGAAAAATCAACGTACCAGACGTCAAAAATTGCTTATTGATTTCGATCTAGGCTACAAGGGGTGAGTAGTGCTGAAATTTGAACGTCTTAAAGACGGGTGGGCTGATTTAGCAAAAGATACCAGGCGGGCAGCATACCTAATGAAATACGTCTCTGAATTCTGTGGTGGCAATGAAGTCTCACTTATCATTGAAGAGAACTATGTCGATAGAGATTATCTCATTGATTTTTCATGTTACTATTCAAGATGCTTTGAAGACATAGGCAAGAAGGTCAAACGAGTTCATTTTATCCAAATGGCAAGGGATGATCTTGAGATCTCCTTTCAAAAGTACCTGGAAGACCCAATGCTGGATCATTCTGGTTTTACGCAGCAATTGCGAGAATGCTACATTGGTTTTACAACGTTAAAGCCAATACAAAATAGGAGCTTGGGGCGAACTATTCTAAAGCCCTACCCACAAGAAGACAATAATGGGAAACAAAGAGTTTTCCCTGTTTACAACAGCTATCAAGTAAACCTAGCGGGCATAGATATTGAGTTTAAATCAATCCCATACCAAGAGCAAGACAGCAATGTTGCCGCCTGTGCTACAACGGCTATCTGGTCTGCGCTCGGGGGATTAGCCAGAGTATTTGATTGTGCTAAATTTCAATCGCAATACGATATCACACGATTAGCTTTTGAATCATTTGGAAACATGGGTGGACGCATGTTCCCAAATGAAGGATTGTACTCATACCAGATTCTAAACATGCTCTCACACGTTGGATATGACCCAATATACTATAAGGTTAGCGGCTTGGACAACTATTTTGTTGATAACCTGATAATCTCATATCTTGATATGGGAGTCCCCTTGCTTGCTGAACTACATCTGCAAAAAGCTGAATTTATCAATGGCAGGCAAGAAATAAACACGTTGGGGCATCTGGTCGTGGTATTAGGATATAAATGCCATAAAGGTCAACGCTCTATCGAAGAGCTTTATATTCACGATGATCAGATTGGTTGTTATAGTAAAGTAACCTTCAGAAGTAACAAACATCTCGATTGGATCAACGAGTGGACAACTGAAAGACACTGGGATAGATTGGTCAATGTCTCTCTTATAGCTCCAGTATATCATAAGATTCGGATACCCTTTAACTCTGTTTACCAATATGTGTGCTCAAAGTTTTCGTCAGTATCTCCCGACCAGATCGAAATTGAGCTTCAAACGATCCAGATGTTTAGAGATTATATCGTTAAAGGCAAAACCAGCTTTGAATCAATACATGTTAGCAGCCCCGATAGAAAGGCTACTCAGATAGGCTTTGCAGAGCTTCTTCAGATGTCGTTACCCAGGTATTTGTGGGTCGCCAAAATAAGCGCTGGGGAAGTCGTGATACACTTAATCTTTGATTCAACATCGTATATACTCGAGCCATTAATCATCTCCTCTTCAAAGATACCAGTTTAATTAGAGTGCAAGTCTGCTTTACTAGGTTGGATAGCTTTGCAGATTGTAGGGAGTTGGCAGGGGTTTATGTGTTGCGTGTGATTTCTGTGTACACCCTGCAAAAAACGACTCCTATGAGTTCTCACGTAATTTTTCAGATCGTAAGGATTCCACCTCAAGTTTGCGTTAAAAAATGACATTC
>CAZZCS010000181.1:0-2199 GCA_964652645.1 uncultured Candidatus Cloacimonadota bacterium
CTGACCGTTGGTTATCGGTGAAAGAGATATGCTCATACATGGGCGTAAGCAGTGACACGGTTTATCGGTGGGTAGAAACACACGAAATGCCGGTTCATCGTATGGGGCGTTTGTTTAAATTCAAGATATCTGAGATTGATGCCTGGGTGAAGGCTGGTGGAGCTAGCCGAAAACAACATAAAGACGATTCGAAATGACTGAGATTCTGGATAAGCTTGACACATCCTTACAGTCGATTGATTCACAATACCATCGCTTGATCATTCTGGTGAATTGCGAAGATTCAAGCAAGCAGGAGATCCTAGGTTTGATGAAAGAAAATCATGAGGTCAAACCAGTTAATCTAAACCTCGAGCTTTCTGCCAGATTGCTTGAATTCAGCATCAAACAAAGACCATTGAAGGTGGTAGAGATCATGGAAGAGTTGATTGAAGCCATACCTTCTCCAGTTCTTTTAGATAAACTCGATATTCTATTTGAGCCTTCACTCCGGACTGATCCCCTGGTACTACTCAAATCGCTATCCAGGAAGAAAACCATTATTGCATTCTGGAGTGGCAGCCTGAAAGATAGTAAGCTATATTACGCTGAACCCGGGTATCCGGAAAATAAGTCATACACAGTAGAAGATTTCGTGGCAATTGATGCAAAGCCACAAGATAGTTTTTCCGAAGGAGAATTCTGATGTTATACAAAGACCTTATCCAATATGAACCAATCGAGAGTCTGGTGCAGTTAAAGGATGCTTCTGATACTCAAAGGGCTAAAAACCTGGTGAGCACCTACGTGATCTCAGCAGAGATGTCCGATCGCATCGCCAATGTAATCATTCCTCAGTTGCAGTTTGACTCTCCAGCAGATAACAAAGGTCTGCTGATTGTAGGTAACTACGGAACCGGTAAATCGCACTTGCTCTCTGTGATCTCTGCCATCAGCGGAGATGCTGCACTTGTGGAGTACCTGACAGATACAAAGGTGAAGGAAAAGGCTAGTACCATAGCCGGCAGATTCAAGGTAGTTATCCGCACAGAACTTGGTGCCACCACAATGCCACTAAGAGATATTCTAGTAAGAGAACTCGAAGAGAACTTGAAGAAATACGGAATAAACTACTCCTTCCCTCCGATGGATAAGAGCTATTCCAACAAAAAGGACCTCGAGGAGATGATGCAGGCATTTCATGAGGTATTCCCCGATGATGGCTTGATCATGGTGGTGGATGAACTTCTGGATTATCTGAGAAGCAGAAAGGGACAAGACCTGGTGATCGATCTCAATTTCCTGCGAGAGATTGGAGAGGCATGCAAAGACCTGAGATTCAGATTTATCGCCGGTATCCAGGAAGCGATATTCGACAGCCCCAAATTCATGTTTGTGGCCGATAGCCTGCGAAGAGTGAAGGATAGATTTGAACAGGTACGCATTGCCAGGAATGATCTCAAGTATGTGGTTGCCAACCGTCTGTTGAAGAAAAGTGCTGACCAAACTCAGAGAATAAGAGAGTACCTGGAACCTTACACCCGTTACTATGACGATCTAACCCAACGCATGGATGAGTTTGTAAATCTATTCCCCATCCATCCCAATTACATCGATACCTTCGAGAGCATTTCCCTGATTGAGAAGCGTGAGGTTCTGAAAACCATCTCTTTGAACATGAAGCAGATCATAGACAAGGAAGTGCCCAAGGACAGCCCCGGGATATTGGCTTATGACAGCTATTGGAAAATGCTCAGCGATAACCCCAGCAACCGTACCAATCCTGATGTGAAGGAAGTGATCGAGGTGAACTCAGTATTGATCTCAAAGATCGAACAGGCATTCACCAAACCCATCTACAAACCCATAGCCATCAGAATCGTTAATGGCTTATCGATTCACAGGCTCACAACCATGGATACACATAATCCAATCGGAGCAACCCCTCAAGAGCTTAAGAATAACCTCTTCCTCTATGATGCCAATGCTGCCAGCATGGGAGGTGATGAACCGGATAAAGACCTGACCACCTTGGTTGAGACTGTTTTACGGGAGATAGTGACCACTGTGAGTGGCCAGTTCATCTCCTCAAATCCCAATAACGGGCAGTACTACCTCGATCTTAAGAAGATTGATGACTACGACGCCATCATAGCCAAGAAAAGGGATACCCTGGGTGATGCAAGCTTCAATACCTACTACAATGAAGCTTTGAAACGC
>CAZZCS010000182.1:0-2171 GCA_964652645.1 uncultured Candidatus Cloacimonadota bacterium
TATTCTTCTCTCGTGGTGGATAAGGCACATCACCTTATGGCCTCTGCCACGAAACATCTAGGATTCGATCTGTCCTATGCCGATATCATTACTCTCATAAATCAACTGGTGACTACTCACAAACGCAAGAAAACAGGCTTTTTACACCAACTGGAAACCAATATCTCCAAGAGCATCATTACCGATGGAGCCAAGGATCAGATTAGCAACCTGAGCCTCAATATCACCAAGCTGGCGGAGGAAATACGCAACCCAATTACGGAGCTGTTCAACCTCGGGACAAAGTACGTAAGTGCTGCTGATAGCTTTGGAAAACTGCGGATCAAAACTCTAGAACCCTATAAACAGATGACGGATCAGCTGGACATCATCATCCACGAATGGAAGAACCTGCAAAAAGACCTGCGTGCCTTGAGCAATGTGCTGACCACTCTCAAGTCCAAACAAGTACTTGGTTACGATGTGTTGACGGAGACGCTCTCAGGCTTTGAAATGAGGACCATGGAGATCGAAGGGCTTCTGCTCACCCTCCAAAACCCAGATCTGGACGAGTATGCCCTCTGGATCGAGACCAATCAGAATCCTGATCGTAACTTCCCTTCCGCTATCTATTGTTATGCCCCGATTGAAGTGAACAAGCATCTGAACTCTATGATGTACAAGCATATACCTTCCATTATATTCACGTCTGCCACTCTGGCTTTGAGAGGCTCATTCAAGTTTTTCATGGGTCAAAGTGGATTGAACCTGGTGGATGCAGAGAAGATCAATCAGGCAATTGTGGAATCCCCCTTTGATTATGAAAAACAATCCCGGCTCATGATCGCCAGTTTCCTCCCTGAACACAAAGATAGGTTTTTCCTCAATCAGGCATTGGGTTGCCTGGATCAGGTGGTGAGCTCTACAGATGTAGGCACCATGCTTCTTTTCACCTCTTACAAAGATTTAAACTCGGTTTATGACCACCTTGGAGATACGCTATATCATAAAAATAGGCCCTTTTTTGCCCAGGGCAAGGGGGGAAGCCGCAGCGCCATGCTCAATGAATTCAGAAAGCACGACAATGCAGTTCTACTGGGAACAAGCTCCTTTTGGGAGGGCGTAGACATCCAGGGTGAATCACTCTCGCTATTGCTCCTCTTCAAGCTACCATTTCTAGTGCCTTCAGAGCCAATCGTAGAGGCTTATATAGACAAACTGGAGCGAGAAAATCACGACTCTTTCATGCACTACATGCTGCCCAATGCGCTGCTGAGACTGCGTCAGGGATTTGGCAGGCTGATCCGGAGCAAGAGCGATAGTGGCGTGGTCTTGATAATGGATTCTCGCGTTACACACAAGTACTATGGTCAATACTTCAAACAGGTTTTACCCACCAAGTGCCTTGATCTGAAGAACGAGCTGGCACTGGTATCAGAGATCTCATCATTCTTCAACAGGAGGTAAGTATTTCACTCCAGGTAAAGATTCTAAACAGATTTCCAGAGCTATATGAAGCTGGCTTAATGGTGCTGGATGAGCCCATGAAAGCTCATACCAGCTTTCAGATTGGTGGTTTTGCAGATGTGTTTTTCTTCCCCAACACCTTTTATCAAATGGCTGTTGTTGTCGATTTTGCCCTTAGAAATGAGATCCCATATCTGGTCATAGGCAATGGTTCGAACCTTCTTGTGGGTGACAAAGGAATCCGCGGGATTGTCATCACTACCGAGCATATGAGATTTATGCACCGTTTTGGCACCTATATCTATGCCGAATCTGGAATATCAATGAGTGATCTTTGTGATTTTGCGATGCAGCAGGGCCTGGGTGGACTGGAATTTGCCAGTGGCATCCCTGGCACTCTTGGTGGTGCCGTATTCATGAATGCAGGAGCCTATGAAGGCGAGATGGCCCAGGTGGTATCCCAAAGCATCTGCATGCAAGCCAGGTCGACGAACAATGCTTTCCCCCTGCAAATACAAAGGCTCTCCAATGCTGACCACAGTTTTGGCTATAGAAACAGCTCCTTACAGACCTTACAGCTTTTCCACCTGGCCTCTGTCCTGGAGCTGAAGCCAGACCAATCAGAACACATACAGGCTAGGATGACTGAGCTGAACTCCCTCCGGAGTAGTAAACAACCTCTGGAGTACCCCAGTGCAGGCTCTGTTTTCAAACGACCAAGCGGT
>CAZZCS010000183.1:0-2098 GCA_964652645.1 uncultured Candidatus Cloacimonadota bacterium
ACAATTGCTCACTCTCATCACAAAATATTCTGTCGCCCGCGAGGGGCTAAATTGGGTTATTGTTGTATACGAGGGGCTTCGCTACGCTCCGCACCCTCGCTATGCCAGCCCACAGAGCCACGATGTGTCTCTGCGAGGCCCGGCTGTATCGCATCTTCGATGCTTTCGAGGTATCGGCTGTGCCGATGGTTTGTGAGCCCGATGGGACTCATTTGAATCATCTGTATCAATTTTCGCACAAGCTCTAAAGCCAGTGCTACAGGCACTTCGCAACCTCAAATCCCCAACCCCCCCAAATCCCCAAATCCCCAAACCCCCCAAACCCCCAAAACCTCTAAAACCTTACAACCCTCCCATCCCAATACCACATAAATATATATTTTCTATATTGGAACGCTAAATGCAACTGTATTGCCATTCTAACCGGGATATGTTTGCGATTAATGCTAATGGAATGCTTTTATTGATTAATTGATATATGGATCAAACCTTTTAGGGAGGTAGTTATGAAACGCTTATTTGTAATTGTGATGCTATGCTTTGGGCTTGGCATTCTAGCCGCAAACCCTGTATGGGAAAACAAAATCAACCTTCGCAGCAATCTCAACGCTGATTATTCTGGTGCTTATGCAACCGTGGGTGACGGCAGCTCCATTTACATCTGGTCCGATATCAGCAGCGGCTCCCGGGATATCTATGCCATGCGGTTAAACGCTGATGGGCAAAGCCTTTGGCCAGCTCCTATAGCCATAACAACGGCTACCGGAAACCAGGATTATCCGCATATCTTCCAAACGAGCACAAATGAATTTGTAATCATCTATTCCGACTACCAATCTGGCAGCAACGGCGCTCTGCGCGCGGCCAGGATCAACCAGAATGGAGAACATCTTTGGGGCGAAAGTGGCGTCTTAGTGAGTAGCCTGCAGAGCGAAAAGAAGAATGTACACTTTTTGGAACAGGGTGTAAACATTGTTGTCATTTGGGAAGACGCTTCTTACCCAGGGATCAATATCCAGGGTCAAAAGTTGGATGCATCTGGTACCCGGTTATGGGGCAATAGCGGGGCACGGCTCACTTTCCTCAGCGCTCTAGATACCATCCAATACATCCTTCCGGACGAAAATGACAGCTTTAGAATCATTTATAATCACAAATACTCATGGAGTGAAAACAGCCTGCTCATGATGAAATACGATGCAACTGCCAGTGAACAATGGACAGACCCTCTGGTGCTGCTTCCGGCAAGTGTGACGCAACAGATCCTGAATACTCTTTACCTGCCTGGAGTGGGGTTCTATTCCCTTGTAAGAGAGCAAACTACGTACTCCAGCACTTTGCACCTTCACAGCTTCGATCCGAATTGGGACTTGCAGGAAGTCATCCCCCTCGACCTGCCAGATCCATTCGTAAACCATTATGCCACCAAAATCGAGCAGAGCAGCGATGGACAGCTTATCATCGCCTGGCTACGCAACGAGATAGAGCCTAGTAGGATCCTGCAAATCCGGAAATACAGCCCCCAGGGAGTATTGCTTTGGGAAGCAGATCCCATCCTCTACACTGCCTATAACTTTGATTTGGAGATGGTAACAGATAATTCCGGAGGGGTATCTCTCACCTGGTCTTCAGACTTCAGCGAATACGGCTCCCAGATTCAAGCCAGACACATAAACGCTTCCGGGACAACGAGCTGGACAAATCCAAACGTGGTAAGCTCTGATTCATACCTCCATTTGAGGGGAGCCAGCTCTGTTTCAAACCGTTTTCGGATCTTCTGGCACGGCTTGCGGAACGCTGAAAGCGGAACATATTTCCAAGAGCTCAATTCCTCTGGAGCAGCATACTATACCGAGGGAGCCAAAAGCCTGATCTCCGGGATCAGTGGTTCTGTAATCAATCATACTACCAGAGTGTATCAGACTGATAATTGTGCCATCTATGTCTGGCAGGACGAAAGAGATCTGCAACCTGCTCTGTATTATCAGATTATCGATCACGATGGAAACATCTGGCTGGAAGAAAACGGCCGATATCTGGGAAATATCATCTCTGGCAGCTCATCTATGGATGCCGTTCTCACCCCTGATGGGCAGCT
>CAZZCS010000184.1:0-2080 GCA_964652645.1 uncultured Candidatus Cloacimonadota bacterium
ACCTCAGACCTCAGACCTCACACCTCACACCTCACACCTCACACCTCAGACCTCAGACCTACTCTCTCTTAACTGGACAATAACTGGACAAACCCAAACTATTTTTCAATGCCTCACGAAATCCCTTGACCGGCTTCGCTTTACAGGATTCGACACGTCTCGTGTCGCAAACAGCGTGATGCCGCTTCTACCACAACCAATTTCGTGACGCCACGAAAATGGTCTTGATCCCCACCCATTCTCTATTCACCGCCTTTCATGTCAATTCTCAATCCTCAATCAACCCCGTCCCCTAATTGTCAATTCTCAATTCTCAATTGTCAATTACTTCACTCCCAGCGGTTTATCGCATTTGGCTGGTTATCCAAAGCCATTAGCCTGTAATGCCCGGTCAAGATACTGAACCACGGAATCTGAACTATTTATGGCCATCCAGACTTCATCGTGGACACTGAGTATTGTTCTGTCAATGAGTGACTTCGATTTCATTGTTCTTACGAGATAGTCGATCCGAGGATAAGATCATTGAGATCGCGAAGCAAGTTGTTTTCAGATGTTGTTAAGTTCTTGGCAGAAAGTCTTCGAATGCGCCAGTCTGGTCAAAGCTCCGGCAATCTCATCCCCTTCAAATACTCATAGGTGGCAGCATAGAACTCTTTTTGTCTGGTATGGTCATCATCATCTCCTTCTGGTACAACGATCACCATGCCTTGTCTAGCTCTGGTCAGTAGCACACGGTAAGCATTCTTAAGATAGACCTGGCGCTCGAGCTTATTGATATGCTGCCATTTATCGCCTCTAAATGACCAGTGCTTCCAAGCTCCCTTATCATACCTAAAATCTGCATCCCAAGTAACGCAGGACCAATCCAATTCCAAGCCTTGAACTTGGAACTCTGTGGCCACATCCTCCAGATAATAGGAGGAGCGCACATCATCCTTACCATTTAGAAACCAGTGCACAGGATCGGTCATATATCTCACGTCTATCGCCAAAGGCTTCAATCTATAAGCCTGAGACGAAACCACAATGCCGTATCGTTCAGTACCTCTGGCCTGTTGCCGTAACCATGCTTTAGCTTTTTGCATGTCGCGGCAAAGCACTATTGGATAGCTTTCTTGCAGCGCTGCCAGAGTATCTTTTGCACCCGGATCGATGTCCAGGAGTTGCTTGACCCATAGCGATACATTCTCAGCTCTGAAAGATCGCATTGATACCCCAAGATGCAGTTCGGAAAGTTGATTTACATGCGGCCTGTTAGATAGCCTTTCCAAAACCATTCCCGCATCATACTCACTATCCATAAGCCGATCAGATAGATAAACATGCCAATCCAGAAAACCACTCAAGATACAATCAATCCATTGGCTGATTCCCGCTTCACCGGTATTGATTTCCTGCCCTCCACCAACCAGACAGATCACTACTGCCCAATCATGATGACGATCCATGCAAGAGATCAAAAACTCCGGTTCTGATTGGGAAAAGCCAGGTTGATGCTTCTTGTTCTTCATGAACTTCACTGTTTGTTCCAGATCCCATGCCCTTTGAGCTTCATCAAAGATAGCAACCCGGTTGTATGGAGGTTTGGGATCGATCAGGCACTCATCTCTGAAGTGATGGACGTTTTGCACAAAGGATTTCACCTGGCGGGAGGCATTTCCTTTGCTCGGTTTTCTCCCTCTATCCTTGTCTCTGGTCACCATATCTCTGGCCAAAGCTTCCCTTAGTACGGCCACGAGCGGTCCGTTTCCAGAAAGGAATACACCCTTCAGATCGTTCTCATCCCCGATCCTTTGAGTAGCAATGTTCAATCCCACCAGTGTTTTCCCTGCTCCAGGCACTCCGGTGATGAAACATATAGCCTTACGATGATGAAGCTTGACATCTTCAATGATATTTAAGATAGACTTCGTGGTAGCACCCAAATTGATGGCACTGGCATCACTGCGCGAGATTTCCTCAACCGCGTGCCCATGGTACAAGGCCAATGCAGCCTCAATAATGCTTGGCGTGGGCTCATAGCGCCCTTCTTCCCATATCTCTGGATCAATCTCAGTGCCTTCGGCAAAGTCAAGAA
>CAZZCS010000185.1:0-1990 GCA_964652645.1 uncultured Candidatus Cloacimonadota bacterium
CAACCTTCTGCCACTGGCAGGAGTGTTCTCTTTGTGAGCAGCGGGAATTGCTGCGCAGATATGACCCATCATCATGCCTCCTTATTCACTCATTTCTGAGCTAAGAGTACATTCTTGCATTCCTCGGTTATCAAAAAAGCCTACCCACAAGTTTCCAAGTAAATCCTGATTGCCAACGATGATGCACAATATGAAGTTCACGTTCAGCTTCGACTTCCTGTAAGCTGCTTCGATCTCAATTTTGTCCTTCCACGAAGGTTGAGGATTTTTTTCATTATGACTATGTCACTCGCCAAGATAGGTCTGTTCTCCGTTGCTTTCATCAAAGGCTTTATCCAGTAGCTTCTGTGCTCTGGACCGATTCCTATGAAAGAAAAATGGCCCCTGTCTATCTTCTCTTCCTGGTGTAGTTACTGCCTCAATCTCTATCTTGCTTTCATAGATCCTGCCGAGCAATATTCCACCAGACTCAGAAATTCTGAACCGCCTCTGACGATGTTTGTGAAATGTTTCGAGTACCCTGTCTGCTATATGGAGTAGCTGTCCATTGGGTAACAGGTAGATATGCACCATTTTTATCTGTCCCCTCCGCAGCATCGACAATTTCGCTCCCTTTGTACATCGAATCTGCATAAAGAGAAGGAGGGTTTTCCATCGTAGAAAGGGTTTGATTGGACACCTACAGAGCTTAGAATATCTAAATCACCAATCCACGTGAAGCGAGTGTTTTGCATGATTTTGTTGGTAATTCGAGAAAGGGAGAGTCTTGCAGCCAGTGACGATGCCTGATCGGTATCTATGGAAGAATATGGAGTATACGTGGTCTGGCAACCACCCTCTTGCATTACTCCTTCTCCCCTCTTAAACATGCCAACAGAAAACCTGTAGCTCAGATCGTCAGACAGGCAACACTCGAAACATCCACTGGTTGGATCATTATCTATCAACACGGCATGTGCTGCAACGCCATATGGCTCGATCCAGGTGTACAGAATGGAAGGGCATTCAGGGGTGTCGTGCTGTATTTGATTTAATCTTCTTTCAATGGCAGTAGCCCCAGTAGCAGATATGATCAGGTCGTTCCTCAAAATAATATCCAAATCGTCCATTAAAATTTGATGCAAGCTCTTCGGATGTGCCTCAATGTTGATATGGGGCAAGTGCTGTTCGATTCGCCTTTTTACCACTTGTACCTTGTGAAAACCCGTTTCACTCATTCCGCAGAGATGCCTCGCCACGTTTTCTGGTCTGAGACTTTCGGGATCTACAAGGATTAGGTTTTCTATGCCAGATTTGGCTAGATCAAAGGCTAAATTGCTCCCTATTGAACCAACTCCTATAATGCAGATTCTCTTTTCCTTTAGCATTGCGTCAAAATTCCCAATCCTTCTTTGAAGGCGGTCATCATCTATTCTTTCGACAGAGTGTCTCGTCACTTCCAGCAACGAGGCCCGTTGTTTGTAAATTTCGGGAGTAACTTTCCCTGGCCGAAAGCCTTTCGTGACTGTGGATTTCTTGGGAGCCTTATGTTGCCAGCTAATGAAACCTATAGAATCTCTCACCATGACTGATGCTATTACAGTTCCTGAAAAGTTGTTCTTTACCAGGAACTTGAGGAGAGTAGCCTCTAAGAATCTATCTATACTTCTCAAAAATAAGAAAATATCCTTGTTTGTCGTCGGGAATGGCGGGGTCGGGACTATCGGGAGTGGCAAATACAAACAACTGTTAAATCCTGAAATATTAGCCTTTTGATCCATTTTTTTAGCATAATCTGTTATTTTCCGTCTGTCCTCTCCAACAAGATATCGAATGAGCCGATTTTCCCATTTAATGATTCCAATGTCTGCTTCAAATGGTGATCCGCTCGGTTCCATGACGGAGTATAGTGTGAGAAGAGTCGATTCATTCCAGTACAGCGATTCCCGCAGGGTCCTTGAACCGGCTTATTTGAACGGTTAGGGTGGCAACCTTTCGTAAACGTGAACAC
>CAZZCS010000186.1:0-1990 GCA_964652645.1 uncultured Candidatus Cloacimonadota bacterium
TAGCCCAGTTATGCAGTGAGATTCTGGAGATCAAGTTCCATCCGGACATAGTCGACTATGTCCACTTCCACTCCTGTGGCAATGTTCGTAAAGCCATGAAGCTAATCCGCTCAGTGGAAGAGATAGGTAGATACAAGAATCTGGACATAGTATCCCAAGCCGATCTGGATGATTGAGGTGATAATGACGGACAAAGAACTGATCCTCAACTTCATCAATCAGTATGATCGCCCCTTCAATGCAGAACTGATATCCAAGCTGACCAGTGTAAGCATAGAAGCAACAGAAAAGCTACTGCCCGAATTGCTCCAAAGCCAGGCAATCAAGCAGATTGAAGATAGTCCTCCAATTTACGTCCGAGCCAACCGCTTTCAAGCCAGGATTGGCTATCAGCACTACAAGGGCTGGACTTTCAGCATAGCAGATGCCCACAGGCTACTGGACATCCTGGAACAAGGCAGATTCAAATCCATCCGGGAGATTGCTCAAGCCATCGGCAAATCCAGGCAATGGGTTTATATCTATCTGGAGGCACTGGCATCGATAGAGGTTGTTGATCTAAGGCAGCACATTTATGTGGTTATCTCCCGCCAAAACGTGCCCAAAATCGGTAGAAAAGTCCAGAAAGGTATATTGGGACAACTCAGGAGTTTGAATAGGATTGGGTGTCATAGATTACTTAGTTAGAGATGCCAAAATCACTAAACACCGCACAATTATTAAGGCGTTACTGGTAAAATTCTAACTGAGTTAGGAAGACGACACCAAGCTTGTTTTCTAAGTACTTTTTTTGCCTCAATAGCCAGAAACTCGTCAATATCCATAACTAGGTCACATATACTGTTTCGATAAAGGACAACGTTATTTATTGTTGGATAATGTGTATTTGCTCCCTGATGAGTTATGTCACCACGTTCTTTGATAAATTTGTTTAGCATAGTGCTCCTACTTGCGTTGAATATGGGAGATACATCCATCCCTGTCGTTTCTTTGATTAATTTCTTTATATTCTGCGTGTTTGGTGTATTGAAGAGCGATACTTTATCACTTACGTATTTTCTTAGACAATCTCTCCATCCATCCTCCATGAGCTGTAGGCAGAATAAGTCATTTTTGTTCTCTTTTATATATGAGGCGAAAGCCTTTTGCAGGCACAAATCTGTTTTTCGAAAAGCTGCATTTTCAATCACTTTATTGATTAAGCTCTGACAGACTAACTCGATGTACTGCTCGAGCCCAGTACAACTCAGCATTAGGGCGCTCCTCGTTAAATGCCCTAAATGGTGTCTTCCTCTTCTGCCTGTTCGGCTATCCTTATGGATGAGTATTAGTTCATCCACATCTGGGATAAGTCTTGTCCTGAATATCGTATAAGCTGCCGATGACATAATTGCTCCTATTCTTAATTAATCATAACATATGCTTTTACTGTGAGGTGTCTTCGAATCCTGGGACTATCCCAATCAGAAGCTCTATATATGGTGCTTGAAAAGGTAAAGATGTATATGTATCAGTCTCAATAAAATACTGAAGCACTTCTAGAGTCTCTTGTCGGATATCATCGCTTGGAATCTTGGGACTATAAGCTTTTCTATGTAGCTGGTACTTAGGTATAAACTGGTTAAGCAGTTTTGTAATTTCCCAGTCTTTCAAAACCTTCCAACCTTGTGAATCTTTAGTTAAGCCAAACACTAAGAATCTGATAGATTCTCCTGTACTAGTTATTCGATCTCTGGCTTTGATAAGATACAACTGAGATGAGAGGTCACTATGAGAAACTACACAAATACTATCTTTAATGCTCAAGGCTTGCCTGATAGCCTTATCAACCACTACATGGCCTATCCCGAAAATCTTATCGAGTTTGCGTTTAATGTCCCCATTCCTATCGAAGAAAATATCTGAGTATTCCTTTTGCACTCCAATCGCATCTTTCCATTCGTCCGGTGTTTTGAAACTGATCGATCCATCTTCATTCTCTTTACTTCTT
>CAZZCS010000187.1:0-1825 GCA_964652645.1 uncultured Candidatus Cloacimonadota bacterium
CCTCAACCCATAGAGCAATTGCTTGTTCTATGGACAGATCGAACCGGCTTAGTAAGTGTAGGAAGCTCAACCTATCTGGCTTTCTTTGCATTATCGATTTATACAAGGTCTTAGTATTTTCTGGTATTAGTCTTTCAATTCTGTCATGTATCATACCAGTATTCCCATCTGCAATCTTCTCAAATACTCTCCATGGATTAGATTGACTATCTTTGAGGTTATTGATTATCTCAGCAGCGACAAAATGCCCTTTCTCAATTCCAAATGCGCATAGAGCCGCTCCCATACCTGGATATGCTCCTCTTAGTTTATCTAATTTTGAGATCTCATTGTGAATCCATTTTATCGCTGATTGATTGTGTTTGCCTATTCCATATTCTTCAGCTCTTTCAAAAGCTTTAAGACACTCCAGTAAGATTCTTATCGCTGCATCATTGCTGACATGTTCTGATGCATACGAAAACTCTAAGTGCTTATCATCAGGAATTGAGACAGTGATGTCGTTGATATCAAAGTCTGGATTAGTTTTCTGAAAACCAGTTGCCTCACTATATGGCAATAGGAAACCATCTTTACAATCATTCCGAATACTGTGATGTATCATGTGTTCCCAATAGGCCGTCCCAAACTTCTCGTTAGAGCCCTCATATGCCTCACTTGGTTTGATATCATTAATCTTTCCAACTCCAATAAGCACCTTTCTGTTATCTTCAACAAAGGGGACCTGTTTTGCATATGCAAACACCAGAGAACTTGTAACATCAAGATGCTCAAAGAAGCAGTTCAATAGAGCTTTCTGGTTCCGTATCTCCTGAACCCAGCTTACAGGTTTTCCCCAATCTAGTACTGGTTCCCTGTCATCAGCATAATCAAGGTTATAAGCTTCCGATAGAAGTTCTGCATTTTCTTTTAAGACCCATCGATATGGAACAGCAGAAAAACTAAACGGCGGATATACGATAGTAGTAGGCTTTAAGTGCCCATGAGTCTTAGGAGATCCTTTGAAATATGGATGTGTGACAACTTTGCGAATTGGGAACCCGGCCATAAAAACACCACGCTCACTGGCGCATACAGGATAATCATCTTGGGATAGATCTCTGATGGATTTTCCAGACAGTTTATCTTCTTTTTCATCGTCTCTGTTCTCAGCACAATTCTTGAGTACTAAGCATGCGCTGTTTGCCTTTGGATTTCTGCAAATAGTTCCATCCCATCCATTGTCATGCCATGGCACTCTAACTGATAAGTGTTTTATCGGGTAATTGGAGTTATGCTTCATCATAAGTAAATCCTCATCTCATTTAATCCTTACTTTCCCGGTAAGCAAATCTGCCATCAGTCCCTTTTTAAGGTCACGATACTTATTCAGATTGCTTTGTTCTTTCTTCAAATTTTCATCCAAAGCCTTAAGAACAGCAGCTATCTGCTTCTGCTCATCGAGCGATGGCTTCAGTATCAAAGTTGCCTCCAGATCACTCCGGATAATCCCATTGATTGAGGTTCCCTGGTTCATTTTCTTGAAATCCTCAACCAAGACCTGTAAATAGTAATAAAAGAATTCAACGCAGTATTGGCTGGAGTCAAGGATGATTCCGGTAATGTCTTGGCTAATGGCAACATCAAATGGAGCGATAGACAATTTACCCACCCCGGTTCTTGTAACGAGTAGGATATTGCCTTCTCTTATCAAATGGCTTGAAGAGTATCTTAGCGCTTCCTCATTAATATGCCTTCTGATAAATCCCACTTCGTACGACTCCAAGAAGTCCGCTCCTGTGATCCACGGGATATTCCCTACCCAGTTTGATGCATTTTTCGTAGA
>CAZZCS010000188.1:0-1821 GCA_964652645.1 uncultured Candidatus Cloacimonadota bacterium
CCCCTCAAAATGCCAAAAATCTTGACAAATACATAGCACATCGAAATTGGACTTGAGTGGAGAAGTATTATGGAATATCCGTTTAGTAAAATTGAAGCCAAATGGCAACAGAAGTGGCAGGAAAAGAAGATTTTCAATGCCTCAAATGATACAGACAAGCAGAAGTACTATGTGCTTTCGATGTTTCCCTATCCATCCGGGATTTTGCACATTGGGCATGCCTCAAATTATTCGATCGGCGATGCGATCACACGGCTCAAGCTGATGGAAGGTTTTAATGTGATGCAACCGATGGGCTATGATGCCTTTGGGATGCCGGCAGAGAACTTTGCCATCCTGAACAACTCTCATCCCAGGATCACGACCGAGGAAAACATCCAAGCTATGCGCAAGCAGTTTGATGGGATGGGCTTTGGCCTGGATTGGGAACGCGAAGTGAGCACCTGTCGTCCGGAATACTATCGCTGGGGACAATATATCTTTAAGCGTCTCTATGAAAAGGGCCTTGTATATCGCAAGAAATCTTACCAGAACTGGTGTGAAGAGTGCCAGACTGTGCTTGCCAACGAGCAGGTGGAAGATGGCAATTGCTGGCGTTGTGGCACCCTCGTAGAGCAAAAAGAGCTGGAGCAATGGTACTTTAAGATCACGGATTATGCTGAAGAGCTATTGGACTTTTCCAAAGTAATAGACTGGCCGGAAAAGGTCATGACCATGCAGAAGAACTGGATCGGTAAGAGCCTGGGAACCCAGATTGCCTTCCCGCTCGAAGATGGATCAAGCGAGATCAAGGTCTTTACCACCCGTCCGGATACCATCTATGGCGTTACCTTTATGGCTCTGCCTCCGGAGCATCCCATCGTGCAGAGATGGCTCTCCGAGGATAGTACTAATGCCGGGCTGCATGAATTTTGCCACAAGGTGATAAACGAAGATAAAATTACCCGCACTGCCGAAGACGCCACCAAAGAGGGTATCTTTAGCGGTAGATACTGCATCAACCCTCTGAACGGGGCGAAGGTACAGGTCTGGATCACAAACTATGTGCTGATGGATTATGGTACCGGGGCCGTAATGGCCGTCCCTGCGCATGACCAGAGAGATTTTGAATTTGCCCGCAGGTATGACATCCCCATGAAGATCGTGATCCAGAATATGGAGCAGAGCCTGGATCTGGCAGTTATGAAGGAAGCCTATACAGAGCCGGGGCTGATGGTAGATTCTGCCCAGTTTGATGGCCTGGATAGCGTCGGAGCCAAAGCTGCGATCACCGCATATATTGAAGAGAAAGGATGGGGAACCGCTACTCATACCTACAGGTTGAGAGACTGGGGAATCTCCCGGCAGAGATATTGGGGAAATCCCATTCCTGTGATTCACTGTCCCAATTGTGGGGTTGTCCTGGTGCCGGATGAGGATCTGCCAGTATTGCTGCCCGATGAGGTACAGGTGGGTAAGACAACCTCCAACCCACTTCTCTCTGTTCCAAACTGGCTAAACGTAAGCTGCCCGACCTGCGGAGCTCCCTCCACCAGAGAGACCGATACCATGGATACCTTTGTAGATAGCTCCTGGTATTTTGCCCGTTATGCCGATTCCCAAAACCCAGAGCTACCCTTCGATCCCAAACATGCAAACTACTGGCTGCCCGTGGATCAGTACATCGGCGGGATCGAACACGCTTGCATGCACCTGCTCTATGCCCGCTTTATCCACAAGTTTATGCGGGATTTGGGATGGGTGGATTGTGATGAACCCTTTGCCAGATTGCTCACACAGGGTATGGTGCTCAAAGATGGAGCCAAGATGTCCAAGTCCAAA
>CAZZCS010000189.1:0-1748 GCA_964652645.1 uncultured Candidatus Cloacimonadota bacterium
CTCGAGATCGCCTCGAGTACTCGAGGCGATCTCGAGGGGAACCTGAGGCAGAACTGAGGCGAAGTATCTGCCAGGTGCATAGAGATTGGCTGCTGCCTGGAGTGACGATAAACCTCATAAACTCATTGAAGCCCTGGGATTCGGAATTTGTACTTGACTTGATTGAGCCAGTATATGTATTTGGAAAATAATATATAGGAGTAGTTATGGAAGCTTTAACGAGTTATACTTTGCTGGCCATGTTAAGACGTACGGTAGCGAATTTTCCTTCACATCCGGCGCTTTCAATGATCGACGAAGAGCCGATTAATTATGATGAACTGAATCAGCGGGTACTTGCTTTACAGGTTTTTTTGCATCAACAGGGAGTTATCAAAGGCGATAGAGTAGCGATCCTGAGCGAAAACTGCCCAAATTGGGGGATTGCCTATCTGGCCATCACAACCATGGGTGCCATAGTAGTACCGATCCTCACAGACTTCCACAACAATGAAATCAATCATATCCTGCGGCATAGCGGTGTAAAGATGGTGTTTCTCTCCTCTGCCCTATACGATACCATCGCATTTGAAGAGTTCGACGTCCGGCCCGAGATGATCCTGATCGAGAGCTTCACTCCGATCCCCGCAAATGCGAAAAAGGATGCCTTGAAAGAACTAGTAAAGGATGGCAATGCCACCCTGTCACGCTTGAAAGGCCTGGCCCTGAAAGCTGTGGGGCTTGTACCTGCCGAGGTGCAAGAGGACGATATTGCCGCCATTATCTATACCTCCGGGACCACTGGCAGCTCCAAAGGCGTGATGCTCACCCACAAAAACCTGGTCTATGATGCCCATATCACTTTGGGGATTCAAGAGGTAAACCAGCACGACAGACTGATCTCCATCCTGCCTCTGGCCCATACCTATGAATGTACGATTGGGTTTATCATCCCCATGATGACAGGCGCATGCGTCTGGTATCTGGACAAACCTCCAACGGCCAGAGTACTGGTACCAGCCATGCAGAAGATCCATCCCACCATGATCCTCAGCGTGCCTCTGGTAATAGAAAAGATATTCAAGCTCCAGGTGCATCCGCAGCTGACCAAGAACGCCATGATGAAAGCCCTCTACAACATCCCCTTCACTCGCAAAGCCCTGCACAAAGTAGCAGGGAAAAAGCTGATGAAGACCTTTGGCGGTGCCATTCATTTCTTTGGTATCGGCGGTGCCATGCTATCTGCCGAAGTGGAACGCTTCCTCATCGAGGCTAGCTTTCCCTATGCCATTGGCTATGGCCTCACTGAGACCTCTCCCCTGATAGCCGGCTGCACCCCGTCACTGGTCAAGTTCCGCTCCACAGGTACCGTCCTTTCAGGAATCCAGGTTCGCATTGCCGATCCGGATCCCAAGACTGGAGAAGGTGAGATCCAGGTAAAAGGTGATACCGTAATGAAAGGCTATTACCGCGATAAAGCCCGCACAGAAGAGGCTTTCACTCCCGATGGCTGGTTCAAAACCGGGGATCTGGGTGTGCTTACCAAGCAGAATTACCTCTATATCAAGGGACGCATCAAAAACGTGATCGTCGGCCCTAGCGGAGAGAACATCTATCCTGAAGAGTTGGAAGCGAGGATCAACGAGAATGAACTGGTGCTCGAATCCCTTGTCTATGAACACGAAGGAAAGATCAGCGCCAAGGTGTTTTTGAATTATGAAACTGTGGACAAGATGTACGGGATCACAAAGATGAGTAGCGTGAGCGCC
>CAZZCS010000190.1:0-1618 GCA_964652645.1 uncultured Candidatus Cloacimonadota bacterium
AGCGCAACCTTGCCAAGGTTGATGTCGCGGGTTCGAGCCCCGTTTCCCGCTCCATTTTTTTATCAATTTGTTGACTAAATATCTTCCCCCAATTCTTGTCACCCGCATGAATTATAAAGCAATAATCTTCGATCTCGACGGCACTCTCATAGAGTCCATGCAGATCTGGCGTCAGGTAGATGCAGAGTTTCTTGGCAAAAGGGGCATGGAAGTACCCAAAGACCTCTTTGATCATCTTCCCAATGGCAACAGCTTCATCCAGACAGCCCAGTATTTTAAAGACAGGTTCGGGCTTGGCGAAAGTGTGGAAAGCATTATGCAGGAATGGACTGATATGGTGACTTACCATTACAGCCACGACATCGAGCTCAAGCCTTCGGCAAAAGAACTTGTCCTACACCTCAATAGCGTTAATATACCAATAGGTCTTGGAACCAGCAATTCGCTCTTCCTAGCTGAAAAAGTGCTGGCCCTAAATGGGATATCCGAGTACTTCTCAGCTATGGTGACGGGAGAGCAGGTTGCCATGGGCAAGCCCTTTCCAGACATCTATCTGGCCTGTGCTCAAAAGCTTGGAGTGCTGCCCGGGGATTGCCTGGCCGTGGAAGATACGCTCAGTGGTGTACGAGCTGCCAAGGCTGCTGGTATGGCGGTTTTTGCCGTATATGACGAAGATAGTAAAGCTCAACAGGATCAGATCAAACATGAGGCTGATCAATATATTTACGATTTGAAAGAGATAATGGATTTTCTATGAAGAAAGAATTATACATTGTAATAGGTGCATACGGCAGCGGGAAAAGCGAGTATGCCATCCATCTGGCCCGAAAGCTGAACGATGAGGGCGAAGAAGTGATCCTGGCCGATATGGACGTGGTCAATCCCTACTTTCGTTCTCGCGATGTCCGGGACGAGTTTGAGGAACTGGGTATAGAGGTAATCGCACCAGACGGAGGCTTCAAGCATGCAGACCTTCCAATGATCTCTCCCCGCATCAAAGGTGCTGTCGAGAACTATAATAAAACTGTGATCCTGGATGTAGGTGGAGATCCTGCAGGCTGCAGAACTCTCGGCAGATTTGTCGATGCTGCAAACTTGCGCGGGTATCAAATGCACTTCGTAATCAATACCTGCCGCCCTTTCACAGGCACTGTTGAAGACATTTTGGTGATGAGAGAAGTGCTCGAGTTTTCTTCCAAACTGAAGATTACAGAACTGCTCTGCAACACCAATCTGATGCAATATACGGATGAAGAGACAGTCCTGACCGGGATTAAAATAGTGGATGAAGTGGCCCAGAAGATGCAAGTAGATTTCAAGACATATCTGGTGCTGGACGAATACTCTGGCAGGATTTCCGAAAACCTACTAGGCAAAAAGCGCGAGATTATGAATTATACTCTGAAAAAACCCTGGGAGCATTACAATATAAAAGCTTACAAGGTGTAGAGCATAGAGTGGATAGCATGCTTTGCCAGTGAGTTGTATAGATAGTATGGGATTGTTCTAAACTAGAAACATCCTGTTCTGGGAGGTTATATAGCGATGAGCAGAAGCGTTTGTACTGCGATCTGCCTTGTGATCCTTCTCGCTCTGGTATCTTGTGATGACATGGGAT